>LNFE01000251.1 GCA_001464575.1 Acidobacteria bacterium Ga0077553
TTGGCGTTGGTCGACGACGGGCGAGGCGGCGGCGCGGGTTTGGATGCGCGCTTCGTTTTTGGCTTGGCGGATGAGGGCGGTGAGGTGGGCGTGGGCCTTGTAGATTTCGTAGAGGGACTGGCAGCGTTGGCAGCCGCCGCGGATGGCGCCGGCGCCGTCCTCTTCCGGGTCGAAGCGGGGGTGCTTCGGACACTTGCCAGCGAAACTGATGGCGCCTAGTTTGAGCATGGAGAATTATGCTGAGAAGGAATGAATACGATTATTGTAGCTGGGCACGCGATCTGCAAGCGACCGGAGGCGGCGGAGCGGGAAGAGAGCTGGATTTTGCTGGATTTTCAGCGGGGTGAGGTGGGGCGGTACATTGAGCACGTGCGGACGGGGGTGGAGTTGGCGGCGACGGATAGGGAGTCGCTGCTGGTCTTTGCGGGGGGCTATTCGCGGGCCGGAGCGGGGCCGCGGAGCGAGGGAGCGGGTTACTACTGGATTGCGGATCACTATGGTTGGTGGGGGCATCCGGAGGTAGCGGAGCGGGCGGTGACGGAGGAGTTTTCGCGGGACTCGTTTGAGAACTTACTATTTGGGATTTGCCGGACGCGGGAGTTTACGGGGGAGTGGCCGGGACGGGTTTCGTTTGTTAGTTGGGCGTTTAAGCGAGACCGGTTTGAGTTACACCGGGAGGCGATTCGGTGGCCGGCGGAGCGGTGGGCGTTTGTGGGGCCGAATAACCCGCCGGAGATTGGGCAGGCGTTGGCGGCGGAGGCGCGGACGGCGGCGGGATACCGGGTGGATCCTTACTCGTCGGGGGCGGAGTATCGAGCGAAGCGGGAGGCGCGGAATCCTTATCGGCGGCAGCATGGGTATGGGGTAAGTTGTCCGGAGGTGGGGGCTTTGTTGGCGTGGGAGGGACCGGGGATGTTTGGGGGGGAATTGCCTTGGAGGGCGGCTCGTGGGACAATTTAGGGGATTAGGGAGCCTTATGGTCAAGCACATCATCAACCCGGAACCGATCGCACCGGTGGTGACCCCTGTCGAACAGACAGAAGCCTTGGCCGCTGAGATCTCGCCGACCGACCCGCGGTTCGTAGAAGCTCAGCGTTTGGCGCATTTGAAGTACGCCGAAGCGTTCCGCGAATTGGCCAAGTGAACCCGGTATTTTTGTCTTTGGCCGCGGTTCTTGAGATCCACCGGCAACAGGTGGAGCTCTACGGCGGTCTGGACGGAGTTCGTGACCAAGGTGGATTGGAGTCCGCGATCGGGACGCCCCAAGCTACTTTTGGCGGCGAGTACTTGCACGGCAGTGTGCCGGCGATGGCGGCCGCTTACTTGTTTCATATTGCGAAGAACCATCCGTTTCTCGATGGCAACAAACGTACTGGTGCGAACGCCGCAATTACGTTTCTCTATGTGAACGGCTGGTCGTTGGACCTGGACGTGCCAGAGTTAATCTCGCTTGTCCTGGCGGTCGCTTCGGGCACGATGGGCAAGGCGGAGCTAACCGAGTTATTCGCCGCGAAGTGTCAACGGGCGGAATAGATGTCGTGGATGCGGAGGAGACCCTGGCAGGTTTGGGTCTCGGGGTGGAGCACGGGCAGGACGGAGATCTGCGAGGGACGGTCCTCCATTAAAGTAAGTGCTTGATGGAGGAGTAAGTCGGGGCTGGCGGTGACCGGGTTCGGGGTCATGATATCGGCGGCGCAGAGCACGCGGATATCGTCGTGGCGGGCGAGGGCGCGGCGGAGGTCGCCGTCGGTGATGAGGCCGAGGAGATGGGCGTCGGCATCGACGACGCAGGCGGCGCCGAGGGGGCGGCGGGTCATTTCTATGATGAGTTCGCGGAGCGGGGCGCCGAGGGAGACGGCGGGGTAGTCGCGGTGCATCGTCTGGTGGACGCGGAGATGGAGGTTGCGGCCGATCTGGCCGGCGGGGTGGAGGCGGGCGAAGTCGGCATGGGAGAACTGGCGGATCTCGGCGACGGCCAAGGCGAGCGCATGGCCGAGGGCAAGCGCCGCCGTGATGGAGCCGGCGGGGACGCCGAAGGGGTCGCAGGCGGGCGGGACGGTGGCGTCGAGGACCATGTCGGCTTCCTGGGCGAGGGGGGAGTTGCGGTTGCCGAGGAGGGCGATCAAGGGGCAACCGAAGGTGCGAAGGGTGGGTAGGAGATGGAGCAGCTCGGCGGTGGCGCCGGAGCGGGAGAGGAGGACGACGGGGTCGCCGGGCGAGAGGACGCCGACATCGCCGTGGACAGCCTCGGCGGCGTGGAGGAAGACGGCGGGCAGGCCGGTGGAGGAGAAGGTGGCGGCAAGCTTTTCGGCGATGCGGCCGGACTTGCCGATGCCGGTGAGGACGATCTTGTGGCGGGCGGCGGCGAGGCAGGCGGCGGCGTCGGAGAAGTTGTGGTCGAGGCGGGCGGCGGCGCCGAGGATGGCATCAGCCTCCAGAGACAGGAAGGCTTTAGCGCGATCGATCATGGGCCTCAGTATACTAGGTCAGTTATGAGAATCCTTCGTCGAACGTTGCTGCAGCTGCCTGCGGCCGGACTGTTGTGGGGGGCCGCGGCGCCGCGGCACCGGGAGGTGTTCGCCAAGCCAGGGCGGTTCGGCGGATGGCCAGCGAACCATGGCATGTGGGCGTGGGGCGATGAGCTGCTGGTAGGGTTTGAGGCCGGGTGGTTCAAGGCCAACTCGCTTGAGGGGCGGGAGCATTCGATCGACTATTCGAAACCGGCGGAACACGTGCTGGCGCGGAGCCTGGACGGGGGCGAGACGTGGGCGATTGAGAAGCCGGTGGCGTTGATTCCGCCTCCGGGGTTGAAGGTGGCGGGCGTGCCGGCCGAGCCGGGCGGGAAGACGCCGGTGGCGTGTCCGGGCGGGATTGATTTCACGGCCCCGGGGTTTGCGTTGACCGCGCGGATGACGAGCATTCACGTGGGGCCGTCGCGGTTTTTGGTGACCGGCGATAAGGGGAAGAACTGGCAGGGGCCGTATGTGATTCCGGACTTCGGGACGCCGGGCATTGCGGCGCGGACGGACTATATCGTCGATGGGCCGCAGGCGCTGACGATGTTCCTGACGGCGGGCAAGAAGAACCAGAAAGAGGGCCGCGTGATTTGCGTGCGGACCAAGGACGGGGGCAAGAGTTTCCAGTTGGTGGGGAACGTGGGCCCGGAGCCGGGGCCGGAGGACTTTGCGATTATGCCGAGTTCGCTGCGATTGGGACCGAAGACGCTGCTTTCGACGATTCGTCACCGCAAATTCATTGCGGCGTGGCGGAGCGAGGACGATGGGGCGACGTGGAGCCAGCTTTCGCAGCCCGTGGATGACACGGGCGGTGGGAACCCGCCGGCGCTGGTGAGGCTGCGCGACGGACGGCTGGTGTTGACTTACGGGTTCCGGAATAAGCCTTATAGCATCCGGGCGCGGGTGAGCAAGGACCAGGGGAAGAGTTGGGGGCCGGACATTATGCTGCGCGACGACGGCGGGGCGTGGGACCTGGGTTATACGCGGACTGTGCAGCGGAAGGACGGTAAGTTAGTGACCGTCTACTACTACAACACGAACGCCGGGGCGGAGCGCTTTATTGGCGCGACGATTTGGGAGGCTTAATGAAGTGGCTTAGTTTGTTGTTGGCGGTGAGCGCTTTTGCGGCGGAGCCGTTTCATAAGTCGGAGCTGGTTTTCGCGCCGGAGAAGTGGCATAACCATTCGTCGTCGATTGTGGAGTTGCCGGATGGGAACTTGTGGGTGGTGTGGTTCCATGGATCGGGAGAGCGGCAGAATGACGATGTGCTGATCCAGGGCGCTCGGCGCGTGGGTGGGAAGTGGACTAAGCCGTTCGTGGTGGCGGATACGCCGGGGTTTCCGGATACGAACTGCGTGACTTGGCTCGATAAAGACAAGCGGCTGTGGCTGCTTTGGCCGGTGATCATGGCCAATACGTGGGAGTCCGCGTTGATGAAGTACCGGATTTCGACCGACTATAAGCAGACCGACGGGCCGCCGAAGTGGGGTTTTGCCGATAACATTCTGCTGATCCCGCCGCGGATGTATGAGCGGACGAAGGAAGTGATGGAGAAGGATCTGAAGGGGCCGGCGCCGCGGGCGCGGTGGGCTTCGCAGATGATCGAGTTGAGCGCGGATAAGCTGAGTTCGCGGATTGGCTGGTTTACTCGGACGCATCCGGTGCAACTGCCGAGCGGGCGGATTCTGGTGCCCATGTATTCGGACGGATATTCGTTTGGCATTATGGCGATTTCGGATGACAACGGGGTGACGTGGAAGTCGAGCGAGCCGATTGTGAGTTATGGCGGGATTCAGCCTTCCGTAGTGCGGAAGAAGAGCGGCGAGTTAGTGGCTTACATGCGGGATAACGGTCCGCCGCCGAAGCGGGTGATCCGGTCGGTGTCGAAGGATGATGGGCAGACGTGGACGGCAGGGGAGGATACGGAGATTCCGAATCCGGGGACCAGCCTGGAGGCGATTGCGTTGAAAGATGGGCGTTGGTTGATGGTGTTCAATGATATCGAGAAGGGGCGGACTTCGTTGGCGGTGGCGCTGTCGGACGATGAGGGCGCGACGTGGAAGTGGAAGCGGAACTTGGATAAGGGCGAGGGGCAGTATCATTACCCGTCGGTGATCCAGGCCAAGGACGGCTCGATTCACGTGACTTACAGCGTGTTTGAGACGCCGGGCAAGGCGATTCGCCATGCGCAGTTTAACGCGGAGTGGGTGATGCAGTGAGACTGTGGCTTTCGTTGGGTTTGTTCGGGGTTAGTTTGTTCGGCGCACCCTCCGTGAAGGAGGGGTACGCCGATTCGGGGGGCGTGAAGATTCACTATGCCACCATGGGCCAGGGGCCGTTGGTGGTGATGATTCATGGGTTCCCGGACTACTGGTATACGTGGCGGCACCAGATGGAGGCGTTGGCTCCTTCGTTTCAGGTGGTGGCGATGGATAACCGGGGGTATAACCTATCGGACAAGCCCAAGGGAGCCGAGAACTATGATATGCGGCTGCTGGTAGGCGATGTGGCGGCGGTGATTCGGCATTTCGGGAAGCAGAAGGCGATTGTGGTGGGCCATGACTGGGGCGGGGCGATTGCGTGGCAGGTGGCGCTGAATTTGCCGGAGATGGTGGAGAAGTTAGTGATTTTGAACCTGCCGCATCCGAATGGTATGTCGCGGGAGTTAGCGACGAACCCAGAGCAGCAGAAGAACTCGGCTTACGCGCGGAAGTTTCAGGCGGAGGGGTCGGAAAAGGGGTTAACGGCGGAGGGGTTGGCGCGCTGGGTGAAAGATCCGGAGGCGCGGAAGCTGTATGTGGAGGCGTTCGGGCGGAGCGACTTCGCGGCGATGATGGCTTACTATCAGCGGAACTATCCGCGGGAGCCATATACGGCGCGCGTCGAGACGCGGAAGGTGATGGCGCCTGTGCTGCAGTTCCATGGGTTGGACGACGCGGCGCTATTGCCAGGCGGGTTGAACGGAACGTGGGAGTGGGTGGCGAAGGATTGGACGCTGGTGACGGTGCCGGGGGCGGGGCACTTTGTGCAGCAGGACGCAGCGGAACTGGTTTCGAAGACGATGAAGATGTGGTTGCTGAGGGACTGAGTTATGGCGACGGTTTATGACGTAGTGGTGGTGGGTTCCGGGGCAGCGGGCGGGACGCTGGCGGCGCATTTGGCGCGGGCCGGGGCGCACGTGGCGATTGTGGAGGGTGGGCCGAAGATCAACACGCGGACCGACTTTCCGACCCACTCGATGCCGTGGGAGTTCGCCAACCGGCAGATCCCGAAGATGAAGCCGGGCAAGCCGGGCTTCGAGAGCGAACGGTCGCGGGGACTGGGCGGGAAGACCCTAACGTGGAACGCCGTCGCGTGGCGCTTTTCGCAGCGGGACTTTAAGGGCAAGACGTTTGACGGGGGCGGGGAAGACTGGCCGATCGACTACGCCGACCTGGCTCCCTACTACGAGCGGATTGAGCGCGAAGTGGGCGTCTGCGGGAACTACGACGGGCTGAAGGATCTGCCGGACGGGGTGTTTCTGCCGCCGGCGCCGTATAAGTGCTCCGATAAGTTGATCGACAAGGGCGCACGGAAGCTGGGGCTGAAGACGATTCACGTGCGGAAGGCGACGCTGACGCAGGCGAAGTTCGGCCGGCCGGGTTGCCACTACTGCGGGAACTGCATGGCGGGGTGCGACGTGGTGGCGAAGTACAACAGCTACGACGTTCACTTACTGCCGGCGATGAAGACGGGGAAGCTGGAGATGATCCCGAACGCGGTGGTGCGAGAAGTGATGATGGGCGGGGACGGACGGGCGCGGGGCGTGAAGTTTCTGCATCGGGAGACGAAGGCCGAAGGTGAGGTGTTGGGGAAGTCGGTGGTGGTGAGCTGCGCGTGCGTGCAGAGCGTGGCGCTGCTGCAGATGTCGGCCAAGGGGGGACTCGTGAATTCGAGCGGGCAACTGGGCAAACACTACATTC
>LNFE01000252.1 GCA_001464575.1 Acidobacteria bacterium Ga0077553
GTAGGGGCGCCGCTGAAGGATGACGAGGGGTTTTTGGACCATGCTTACCTGCCGAGCTTTATGCATGAGCGGAAGCGGGACTACTTCCGGAGCTTCGGGGCGCAGTTTGGCTACCAGAACCGGCGATCGATTGGTTGGGCGCGGGAGACGCCGGGTATGGGCGCAAGTTACAAAAAGGCGGTGAAGGATCGGTATCCCGCGTTTGTGGTGTTCAGCCCCTATGGCGAGATGGTGCCGAACGCGAAGTCTTACATCGATTTGGACTATGACAAGGTAGACCAGTACGGGTTGCCGTCAGCGCGCCGGCAGGTGACCTGGATGGGCAATGACTGGAAGATCTTCAAGGACATGCAGAACTGGTCCAAGGAGATTCTCTTGGCGGCCGGGGCGAAGATCCAGAAGGTTTGGGAGGAGCCGCGGACAAATCATGAGTTGGGCGGGGCGCGGATGGGCACCGACCCGCGGACGTCGGTGGTAAACCCGTACTGCCAGACGCATGACGTGAAGAACCTGTTTGTGCTGGACGGAAGCGTGTTTCCGTCGGCATCGGAGAAGAACCCGACGCATACGATTATGGCGTTGGCGGCGCGGACGGCCGAGCACATGGCCGAGCGGGCGAAGAAGGGAGAACTGTAATGGCCGAGCGTCGCGATGCATTGAAGATTATCGGGTCGATTTCGGCGACGTGCGCGTTTCCGTTCGCCGCTGATGAGTTATACGCGCAGCACGAGGGAACCCACCACGTGACCGCAGGGCAGGCGGCGCTGCCGGAGCCCACTTACTTCTCAGAAGAAGATTTCCGGACCGTGGCGGCGATGGCGGAGCGGATTATCCCGCAGACGGACACGCCGGGCGCGGGGGCAGCCGGGGTGCCGGCGTACATCGACTTTGTGGTGGGCCGGAACCCGGCGCAGCAGAAGGTGTTCGCGGCGGGGCTGGCTTGGATGAAGAAACAGACCAAGGGACGGCCGTTTGCGGAGCTTGACGAAAAGGCGCAGTTGGCGATTCTGGAGCCGCTATGCGCGCGGTGCGACGCGGGGCCGGTGAAGGGGACTGGGGAACGGTTCTTCAAGGCCGTGAAGGCGCTGACGGCGGATGGGTACTGGACGTCGAAGGCGGGGATGGGCGACACGTTAGGCTTCCGGGGTAACGCCATTTTGGGCAGTTACCCCGAATGCCTGCACGAGCACTAAGTGGGCGGCCGGAGCCGGGGTTAGCGGAGTTCGATGGCGTCGATGAGATCGAAGTTCTTTCCGTTATCGGCGCCGCCGAGGGCGAGGATTGACTCTCCGTGCGCGGCTAGCCGATGGGCTAGGCGCGGGGTGGAGAGGCCGACCTTCGACCATTTGCCGGTGGACTCATCAAGCTGCAACAGGGTGCCGTCGGAGACGCTGACATAGATCTTGTTGCGATGGGCGGTGGCTGCCGGGGCGAAGCCGAGACCTTTGCCGGCAGGGAGTTTGGCGGCTTCACTCCAGGTTTTCGTGGCGGGATTGAAGACGCTGACGCTGCGATGGATGGCGTTCTTGTCATCAAAGCCGCCGATGACGTACATCTTGCCGTGGTGGGCGACAGCCATGAGAGCGCGGCGGCGGAAGGGTTGCGGCGCGGCGACCCAACGGGGCTGGTCGGCTCTGAGGTCGAGGGTGAGGATGGTCTCGGCCCATTCGGAGGGCTCCTTGCCGCGCAGGTTCCAGCCGCCGGTGACGATGAGTTGGTCGCCGAGGACGACGACGTCGTGAGACGAGCGGGGCTGGGGCAACGGGGGCAGGGTTTCCCAGCGGCCGGTGGCGGGGTCGAAGCGGGCGCAGTCGGCCGTGGAGTGAATGTCGGACGGGGCGGTGGGTTCGTTGCGTGGGGCCATGCCGCCGATGCGATAGATCTTGCCGGCGTGGGCGGCGAGGTTCATGCCCTGCAGCGGCGGGCCGGCGGGGAGCTTCTCCCAAACGGGTGTGCCGGTGAGGCGGAGCCGATGGAACTGGCCGGAGACAGCTTCTTTCGAGTAGGAATGGGTCTTGGCGATGTGGCCGCCGTAGACGTAGAGCCAGCCGTCGCTGACGACGGAGCCGAAGCTGGAGGTGGCTTCGGGCAGGGCGGGGTAGGGCGCGTCGAAGACGAGCGTGGCGTAGTGCCGCAACTGCTCATAGGGCTTGCCGTCGCGGACGCCTTCGGCGGGTTCCCAGAAGCGGGCCCACGCGCCGTAGCGGCCGGGGATGGCGAGGGCTTCCGAAGTGCCGGTGGCGTCGGTTTTGACCTTCTTGGCCGTGCCGTCGGGGAGGACCAGATTGATCTCGGCGTTGGGCAGCGGCTTGCCGTGAGCGAGTACCTGGAGCGTGACTGCTCCGGGCTTGCCGTGGGGGACTATTTCGACGGGCGCGGCGCCAACGGCGACATCGAACGGACTGCCGAGGATGGTTTTGGGGTGATAGTGGAGCAGGTAGTTGCCGCCACGGGTGAAGCCGAGATCGAGTAAGCCATGGATGACGCGGGCGCCTTGGCCGGGGAGGGCGACCTGATAGGCCTCGCCGAGCTTTTCAACGGTGAGGGCTTGGTCCTGGCCCTGGTGGCGCAGGTGGAGCCGGGCCGGGGCGACCATGGCGGCGGGGGCGCCCTGTGCAGGCTTGAGATCCTCGCTCAAGAAGAGAGAGGCGCGAGCGCCATCGGGGGCGGGCACGACGAAGAGGAAGTGCGCGTGGGCCGTAAGTACGGCGGAGAGGAAGAGTAAGAATGGTTTCATGGTCAGAGTTCCTGAGTTATTCGGTTTTACCGAAGCGGTAGCGGAGGCCGGCACGGACGGTGCGGCCGTAGTCGGGACGGTCGAAGCTGGGGACGGGGAGCTGGAGTTTGGCATCGCGGCTGTTATTGAGGTTGTCGACGGCGAGGAAGGTTTCGACGCGCCGGGGCCAGGGTTTGGAGACGTAGGCGTCCCAGATTTGAAAGGGGAGGCCGCGGGTGCCGGTGGCGGCGTTGAGGAGCCAATGGCTGTAAAAAGCCCCGCGGACGTTGGTATGAAGCCCGAGTTTGGGGATGGTGTAGTCCGCGCGGAATATGCCGGTGTGGCGGTGCCGTTGGGGGAGGGCGAGGTTGGTAACCGTGTCCTTGGCGTGCAGGAAGGTATAGGCTCCGGAGACGCGGAGGGACCGCGTGAGGGCGTATTCGCCGTCGAGTTCCACGCCTTGGGTGAAGATGCGGGACTGGTTGGCGTAGATGAAAGTCTGGCGGCCGAGTAAGGGATCGAAGAACGGCGGAATGCCGTAAGTGACGAGTAACTGGTTCAACTCGGCGGCAGTGCGGGGCGTGCCGATGAGCCGGCTATCGATGAGGTCGCGGATGTTATTGCGGAAGAGGGTTACGCCGAGGCGGTAGCGGGCGCGGCGGAAGGTTACGCCGGTCTGCCAGCTTTGGCTGTGCTCCGGGTTCAGGGTGGGATTCCCGATGACCTGGTAGAAGCTGGCCGGGTTAGCGAAGCGGAAGTAGAGTTGACCGAGGTCCGGGGCGCGGAAGCCCATGCCGAAGGAAGCGCGCAGGAGGAGGGAATCCGAAACGCGATAGACGAGTCCGGCTCGGGGCACAGCAGCGCCGCCCGGGGGAGGAGCTGCCATTTGTCCTGGACCCAGAAGTCGCGGGCAGTGACCTGCTGGCCCACATTGTCGCCGGCCAGGCGGTTAGCGCCGCGATAGAGGGTTTGGGCCCATTCCGCGCCGCCCTGAATCAGGTGGGTGCCGACCTGGTGGGAGAGGGTGGCGTCGAGCCGGTTGAGCCGCTCGTTCAGGTTAGCCGGGGCGGCGGGACCGGGCCGGCCGATGGGGGTGCTGATACTGTTCTCGTCGTAGCGGGCCGAGTAAGCGCGGGCTTGGAGGACCGTCGAGGGATTCAGGGTCCAGTCGGCGACGAGGGCGTAGGATTGGGTGGAGTCGGTGGCTTGGCCGGCGACGAGGCCGGTTTCGCTGACGTTGCGTCCTTCTTCGCGATTGCGATAGGCGTTGGCGGTGAAACCGAGGGAGAAGGTGGGCAGCAGTTGGATGCGGGTCTTGAACAGCACGTCGTTGCGATGGACCTGGGGGCCGACGGTGGTGGGCGCGTTGGGGAGGAGCGAATAGGAGTCCATGCGGTTGGTGCCGCCGTTGAGGTAGAAGGAGAAGCGGTCCCGGCGCGCGCCGAGGTCGAGGCGGCCATCAAGCGTGCCTAGGCTGCCGCCGGAGAGGAGCAGGCCACCTTCCCAGGGGGCTTGCGGTTCCTGGGTGATCATGTTGATGACACCGCCGATGGCGTCGCTGCCGTAGAGGGACGAGGCGGTGCCCTTGGCGACTTCGATGCGGCCGAGGCGGCCGGAGGATTGACGATTCAGATTGACGGCGCCGGACTTGATGCCGCGGGCGCCGAGGACGGGAAGGCCGTCCTGGAGGACGAGGACTTGGCGCGAGTCGATGCCTTGGATCTGTTCGCCGCCTACGGTGGAGGTGTTGCCGCGGCGGACGAGTACGCCGGGGAGTTCCTGCAGCACATCGGATACGCGCTCATAGCCGGTAGATTCGATTTGGGCGCGGGTGATGGCGTCGACTTTGGTGGGGGATTCGTCCTGGAGCTCTTCGACGCGGGAGCCGCTGACGATGGTGACGGCGGTGCGGATGAGGACCGGCTCCAAGGCGACGGTGACGACGGGCTGCGCGGGCAGAGGCAGGGTGGTGGCGAGGTCGCCGGCGGTGGCGAAGACGCGGTAATCGCCCTTTTGGGGCGGCGTGAGGGAGCAGCTTCCACTTGCATATGTATTGCAGCGGAGCTCCTGCCCGGTGGCGGCGTGCCGGAGGCGGACGGCGGCATCGGCGACGGGTACGCCGGCGGGGTCGAGCACGCGAAATTCGACGGCCGACTGCGCCCATAGGGCGGTGGCGGAGAGGGCGAGGGCGGCTAGGCGCATCGATCCTCCCGGTGGGCTTCGAGCATGGATTCGAAGTTGGCGGCGGCGCGGGAGATGAGGTCGACGACTTCGAGGAAGGTGTCCGGGCTCACTTGCAGATTGGTGGAGCCGAGGACGAAGTGGATCTGGTCGCAGTCCGGGCAGCGGAAGATGCAGCCGATGCGGGGGTTGTGGGCGAGCGGCCAAGCCGCGCCCGCGGGATGCTGGGGCATAGAGGTCTCCTTGGGAGAAGCCCGGGCAACCCGCTAAGATAGAGGGGTTGCTCCGGACTCCGGGCAATCACCAAGGCTGACGGGAGCACTCTCGCAAAGAACCCCGTCAGCCTTTCTAGTGGTACTTTTTAACTGCAACTCACTTGCAGTTGTGGTTACCCAGTCAATATACGTCCAAAAGAGTCCTGATTGCAAGAGTCGATTGCGGAAAACGAAAAGGCCCGCCGGTACGGGACCGGCGGGCCTTTTCAAGTTGCGGGTTGCGGTTGGTTAGAAGCCCATGCGGAGGCCGAAGCGGAACGCGCGTTGGGTGAGCCCGTCGCGGCCCGTGTTGGCGAGGCCGGTGACTTCAAAGACGCCGGAGCGGAAGGTGCCGTCCGGGTTGAGGCGGAGGTTGGAGATGTTGCTGCTGGGATTGGCGAACTGAGGCGTATTGGTGACGTTCAGCATTTCAATCCGCAACTGAGCCGAGATCCGCTCGCGGAACTTGAACTGGCGGAAGATGCCGATGTCGGCATTGCCAATTCGGGGTCCGCGGAGGGCCATGAAGCTAACATCGCCGAAGCGGGCGTCGGTGACCGGCTTGAAGGCCGTGAAGTCGAAGAAGGGTTGCCCTTGGCCGACTTTGCCGATCTTGGTCACCGCGCCGGCGCGGGCATAGTCCGCTCGCTGCGTAGAGCCGGAGAACAGGTTCAGCGAGGCGCCGTCGGCGGTGACGTTAAACGGCGAGCCGCTGTACATGCTCAGCAGGCCGTTGAGTTGCCAGCCGCCCAGAATCGCCGCGGCCACGCCTTCGGTGGCGAACGATTTGCCTTTGCCGAAGGGGAGTTCATAGAGCGAGGTGACCTGGAAGTTGTGGGGGCGGTCGAAGTCGGTGAGCGAGCGGTTCAGGTTGTAGAAGGGCAGGGCCTGAATGGCCGGGCCGCCGTCACTGTTCGAGTTGCAGCAGACGCCCATGGCTTTCGACCAGGTGTAGGCCACGTTGAGCGAGTAGCCCTTCGAGAAGCGGCGTTCGAGCGTGGTCTGGAGGGAGTTATAGCTGGTGTGGCCGATGGGAGTCAGCAGCTGGGTGTTGACGCGGCGTCCGAAGCGGGCAAAGAACGGAGCCCCGTTGACGCCAGCGCCGGGGATCTGGCCGGCGTTGAGGTCGAGGTTACCGGTCTGGTTGACCTGACGATTGGCGACATAGCCGGCTTGGGCGACGAAACCTTTGCCGATCTGGCGCTGGATGGTGAAGTTCCAGCTCATGATGTACGAGCGCTTGAACTCATCGCCCGCGCTGATCACCGCATAGTTGGTGGGCACGTCGATGACGCCGTTGCCGAGGTCCGGCACCGGGATGTTGGGGATGCCCTGTTCGAAGCGGCTGACCGGGACGAAGGCGTTCGGCGCGTTTCCGTTCAGGATGACGAGCATCGGGAAGTTGGTCCGGTGGGTGCGGGCCAGGTTCCACGGATCCCAGTTGATGCCGAAGCCGGTGCGGATGACCGTCTTTTCGGTAGGCCGGTAGGCGATACCGAGGCGGGGTGAGAACTGCAGCTTCTGCTGGCGGATGCCGCAGTCGCGCGGCACCACGCCGACGCCGCAAACGAGCATCTTGTTGTTGGCGAAGTCGTAGCGTTCGACGCCGCGGTCGCCGCGGGTGGGCATGGGGAAGTATTCGTAGCGGACGCCATAGTTGAGCGTCAGCTTCCGGTTGACGTTCCACGTATCCTGCACGTAGCTGGAGAACATGTTGGTGCGGGTCTTGTAGACGTCGTCGACCTGCAGCAGCCGGCCGTAGTTGTTGGGCGTGCCGAGCATAAAGGCGCCCCAGGAGTTGAATTCGTTGGCCGAAGCGCCGCCGTTGTTCTGCGTGGGGCCGCCGGTGAAGCTGAAGCCGCCCTGCGCGCCGTGGTTAGCGCCCGAGAACTCGGGCTGCAGGTGGTTCATGTTCATCTGGTAGTAGTCGACGCCGAAGCGGATGTTGTGCGTGCCCTTGGTCCAGTTGGCGTTAGCCACATACTGGAACTGGGGATCGCGCCGGTTGTACGGCATGAACGCATCGGGCATGCCGAAGGTCGTGAAGTTTGAGACTTGAAACCGCGGCCAGCCGCCTTCAAAGCGCCGGGTGCCATTCACGCCGGGGATGCCCAGATCGCGGCCCAGATTCTTATCGAGGTCGGGCTGTTCGACCAGGGTGTTCATCTGGGTGAAGCCGAAGTAGGAGTCGATGATGAACGACGGCTTCAGCACGTAGGTGGAGGCGATGGTGGTGGAGTAGGTCTGGCCGTTGGCGTTGCCTACGTTGCCGCCGGCGCCCGAGATGCCGGGGCCAATCAACTCGCCCAGCATACCGGCGTTGTCCATCGTATAGTCGAGCACCGAGAACCGGCCGTACATGGTCCATTTGTCGGTGATGTTGTAGTTGAGCTTGGTGTCGAGGGTATTGCGGTCGAACAGGAAGTTGCCCACCGCGAAGTAGTTCTGCTGGATGAAGGCCGAAGGGACGTTGGGCAGCGGCAGCCGGCCGGCGAGGTTCCGCGAGATCGGGCTGATGCGGTTGGCAGGCAGGATGTTGCCGGCAAACGGGGTGCGGCCGCGGCCCTGGTCGTCGCCGGTCAGGGGATCGAAGATCGGGCGGTCCGTAGCGGAGAGGTCGCCGGTGCGCATGGCCGCCGTCGGCATGGTGCCGAAGGAGTTGGCGAATTCGCGACGCGTAGTGCCTTCATAGGCGGCGAAGTAGAACAGCTTGTTCTTCTTGATCGGGCCGCCGATGGTGGCGCCGAACTGGTTAAAGATGTACTTGGGGTTGCGCTGGCCTTGGGGTAGGAAGAACGGTTTGGCAATCACCTGATTGTTGGTGTTGTAGAGGAACGCCGAGCCGTGCAGGTCGTTGGTGCCGGACTTGATCTGCACGCTGATCGACGCGCCGCCCGCTAGGCCCTGTTCGGCCGAGAAGGAGTTGGTGACGACGTTGACGGTCTCGATGGCTTCAAGCGAGGGGACGTAGGCCGAGATGTGCGGCAACCAGATGTTGGTGGAGCTGACGCCGTCGATGCGAGTGTTCACCGAGGAACGCGTGGCGCCGTTCACGTTGGCTTCGAGCGAGCGGGAGGGGTTCGAGGGAACCGAGTGCGCGTTGCGGGGCGGCGAGAAGCCGGGAATCGTAACGAGGAGATTCTGGTAGTTCCGGCCGACGGGCACCGGGAGGTTCGTCAACTGCTTCGAGGTGACTTCGGCGCGCACTTCCGCACGGTCCGTCTGCAAGGTTGCCGAACTGGCTTCGACCGTCACCGTGTCGCTGACTGCGCCCACTTGCAGGGTGAGGTCGACGCGAACGGTTTCGTTGATGGCGACGTTCGCCGTATTGTTTACACTCTTGAAGCCATCCTTCGTAATGCGGACTTCATAGGTTCCGTTCTGAATGGTCGGAAAGGTATAACCCCCTTCGTCATTGGTGACGGACTCGCGGACCTGGCCGGTTTGTTGGTTAGTGATGACAACTTTTGCGCCAGGAACAGCGGCGCCGGAAGCGTCTTTTACGGAGCCGACCAAGGCCCCGTACAGTACTTGAGCGATTGCTAGCGGCGAGCTGAAGGTGAGGAAGCAGACCAACAGAGCCACAACGCTGCAACGTTGCAGTCGTGAATAATCTTTCATGAATAACCCCTGAAGACTGAAGAGTTTACAACTTCGTGGCGTGTAACAGAAGCCCCGATGCCAATACTCTATTCCCAAACTCGCTACATTGCAATCGTGCGAATCCGGGACTCCAGGACACGGTCCGGGGAGAAATGTTCGATCTTGAGATCGATACCGTTCTCTTCGGCGGCCATGACGGCTGCTTCTGGGATCAGGCCGATTAGTTCACTAGTCGAGACGGTTACTCCCAACTCCGCGGCAATGCGGCTGATCGCCTCCCATGCAACATGCGGGGGGGTAACCTCAAAGTCAGTCAGATTCATGGACACTTGTGCCTGCCCTCGTTCGGGCAGGTACAGCCCCAAAGCCCTGACGCAAGCCAAGCCTCCGTTGGCGTGACGAATCCGGCGCGCGATCTCTTTGGCGGCTTCCACGTTTCCGTCGGCGAGAAAGACATTCCAGGCGATCAGGATTTTGCGGGCGCCGACGGCGACCGCGCCGGCGGTTGGGTGGGGAGCGGCATTGCCGAAATCGGGGACGGGGAACGGAGGGCTCGCGGCGGCCTTGCGGACGTTGGCGAGGTTGCGGCGGCTTTCCGTTTGCGCGGCGGCGTCATAGAGAAACACCGGCACGGCGAAGCGGTTCCAGATTTCGGCGCCCACGGCGTGGGCCAGCCAAGCGCACTCGACTAAGGTGATGTCGCGCAGCGGTACGAACGGGACCACATCCGCCGCGCCGATGCGGGGGTGCACGCCGGTGTGGTTGTTCAGGTCGATGCGGGCCATCGCTTCTCCCACCGCGAGGACGGCCGCCTCGCCAATAGCCTCAGGCCGTCCGGCGAACGTGATCACGCTGCGATGATGATCCGGGTCCGCAGTTTGGTCGAGCACCCCGACGCCTGGCACCCCGGCGATGGCCGAGGCGATCGCGTCGATAGTGCGCTGGTCCCGCCCTTCGGAAAAATTGGCGACACACTCGACCAGCGGCGCAGTACCTTTTTTGAGCAAAGCATCATATGGCTCAGGCAACGCGCCACTCCGGCGCGGTTTCCTGATGGACGATTTCGCCCCGGCGAATGACCGTTGAAACCAGATTCATTCCAAAATGATAGGGGATTTCGCGGTAGTCTGGCACGGACAGGATCAGCAGATCCGCATATTTGCCCGCCTCGAGCGAACCGGTCTCCCGCGCGACGCCCGCCGCGCAGGCAGCGTTGTAGGTGGCGGCCTGGATGGCCTCAGCCGGGGACATGTTGAGTTGATTGCAGGCGAGCGAGATGACCATCTGCATGTTGCAGGTGGGGCTGAAGAGGGGGTCGTAGCCGGAGGCGAGCGCCGTGGCTGCGCCGCCTTCAATCAAGCGCCGCGCGGGCGGCAGGCGGTTCAAGCGCAGGTGGTAGGCCAAGCCCGGCAGCAGCACGGCGACCGTCGAAGAGTCGTAGAGATGCCCAATCTGATCGTCCGTGATGTAGTTGCAGTGGGAGACGCTTTCCGCGCGCATGGCGACGGCCAACTCGACGTTAGCATCGGCTTGATGCAGCGCCGCATGCAGGCGCGGGGTAAAGCCGGCCAGGCGCGCCGTCCGAAGAAACTGGATGGTTTGATTCATCGAGAATCCGCAGGCGGCGGGGTCGGCATCGATGTACGGGACGGTTTTGCGGCGTGCGATTCGCGGGAGCATCTCCTCCGTCAGAAAGCGCAGGTAGCCATCGGCGTTGCCATCAAACTCGGACGGTAGAGCCCGGGCGCCGAACCAGGTGGGAATGACGGTGATGGGGCACGTCTGCAAGTCTTCGAGCACGCGGACGCACTTCATTTCGCCGGTGTCGTCTAGTCCATAGCCCGTCTTGGCTTCGATGGTGGTTGTGCCGTGGCGAAGGCAGCGGAGGAGAGTATTCCTGGCTTGCAGTTCCAGGCGGCGCGCCGGCAGGTTCCGAACGTTGCGGACCTGGGCGTGGAGTCCTTCGCGGAGGAGCCCGCTCTCTTCGAGCGATGCGCCGAGAGTCCGCATTTCGAATTCATTGACTCGCGATGGGCCACTGACCAGCATGGTGTGCGGGTCGACAAATCCGGGCATGACGACACAGCCATCGGCGTCGATGACTTCGGCCCCGCGAGCCTCCGCGAGGTTTTCGATTCGCCGGCCGGGCCCAACGGTCACGATCCGGCCGTTCTCGATCAAAATGGCGCCGTCTGAGACAACAGCCAAGTCGCTCATCGCGTTAGCACGGCGAGGCGCGGGGATACCGCGGAGAGTCAGCAGTTGCCTGGCTCCACGGATCAAGATCTTTCTAGCGGACATGACGGGCTCCGGAGAAGCGCCGCAAAAAGGATTCCGAACAAGGAATTCCACGTCCAGGCAAACTAAACAGCTGGCGGGACGCACCGGGGGAAAGTGCCGGACCCATGGATCAAAATTAAGTGGCTAAAGAGCGAGCGTAGCACAAACGTTTGTTTTGTTGTAGTTAATACTAATTAATGTTGCAAAAGATTTATTTGAATTCGCTTCCGGTTTGAAACGCCAGGGCGGCTCGTTGGGCGGCGTAGTCGTAACGTGCGGCGGTCTGTTGCAGCTCGGCGGCGGTCTTGGCTAGCTGGGCTTGGCTGAGTTCGACGATGGAGCTCAAGCCCAAATCGTAGCGGGCTTGAGCCAGCTCCAACGCTTGGGTGCTGCGACGGAGCAGCTGCTCGGTGAGATCCAGGCGTTCATCGGCTGTCCGGACATTGAGCCATGCCACGGCGACGTCGCGCGCCACGCGGTTTTCCAACTCTTTCAGCCGCTGCTCGGCGGCGCGGGCGCGTAGGGCGGCCTCACTGCGCCGGGCGGCAAAGAGTCCGCCGTTCAGGAAATTGAGATTCACGACCACGCCCGCGGCCGCGTAGTAGCTTTTCTCGATCCCGGCAACGTGCACGGGGGTCACGCCCGCGGCGCCGACACCGGAGACGGTCGGTTGGGTCAGCTTGCCTTCGGCGGCAACCAGGCGTTGCGCGGCCTCCACCTCGAGCCGCCGGGCGGCCAGTTCGGGCCGGCTTCGCATGGCCGCGGGCAACAGGTCTTTTGAATCGGGGGGCAACGGCGAGAGAGCCGGCGGCTCCGTGAGCGAGTAGTCGGCCGGTTCGCCCAGGCCCATGGCTACGGCCAAGTCGGCCATGGCGGCCTGTGAGTCGTTTAACGCCTGCGCCGCCAGGAGCTTCACCTCCGAGACCGCGACTTCCGCGAAGCTGAGGTCCAGTCCGGACTTGAGCTTGGCCTCGGTGAGGGCCGTCACCTGATCGAGGACCAGTTGACGCGCGGCGACCGTTTGTTCCGCCACTCGCAGCACGGCTTGTGTCCGTAGCGCGGCGAGATAGGCTTGGCGGACTTGGAGCAGCACTTGCGCCCGCGCGGTATTCGCGTTCTCCTTCTCACTCTTGGCTCGCGCATCGGCGCCCTGCGCCAGCAGCTTGGTGCGCCCGCCATCGTACAGCAACTGGTTGTAGTTGCCTCCCATACCCAATCGGCTGAAAATGATGGGATTCTGCAGCTGACCGGCCCCGATGCGGGCGCGATCCGTGGCGCCGGTGCCGCTGGCCGCCGCGCCCACCTGCGGCGCGAGCGCGCTGCGGACCTGCTGCGGCACTTGCGCCTGCGCCTCGGCGGTGAGCTCGGCCGCGGCCACCCCGGGGTGGTTCCGGAGGGCGATCGATTCGGCCTCGGCCAGGGTCAACGGCTTCGGTTGGCCGAAGCATCCCGGGATCGCTAAGACAAGAACCCACAGCCGCCTCATTGCGCCACCTCCGTTTTCTCGCGATACGCCAGCAGATACGCCGCCGGCACCAGAAACAACGTGACGACCAGGGAGACGATGAGCCCGCCGATGATCGCCTGCGCTAGCGGCGCGTAGCTCTCCGTGCCGGACCCCAATTTGGCGGCCATTGGAGCCAAGCCGATGATGGTGGCCAGAGACGTCATCAGAATGGGACGCAGCCGCGTCTTCGCCGCGGTGGCAATGGCATCGGGTGTTTCGTAGCCCTCCCCGCGGAGCTTGTGGGCGAAGTCCACCAGCAGAATGGAGTTCGAAACCACGATGCCCACCATCATAACTATGCCCATGAGCGACATGACGTTCAAGGTGGTGCCCGCGCCGTAGAGCGTGAACACGACCCCGCTCAGTCCCGGCGGCACGGCCAGCAGAATAATCACGGGATCGAGAAACGAGCGGAACTGGGCGACGAGCACGAGATACAGCAGCGCCACCGAGAGGATGAGCCCTCCGCCAAAGCTCGTAAAGCTCTGCCGCATGCCCTGCACCACGCCGCGCAGATCGATGCGGACGTTTGCCGGCAGCTTCTCCAGCGCAATCAGCTCATCGATCTTCGCCGCCACCCGGCCTAGGTCTTCGTTGTCGAGGTTTACGTAAACATCCACGACGCGCCGGAGTTGATAGCGGTCGATCTCGGTGGGCGCCTCGATTTTCGTCATCCGCGTGATGGCGTCCAGCCGCGCGGGCTCGTTCGACTTGCTGCCATGCAGGGGGATCGAGCGCAGATCGTAGAGCGATTTAATGCGATCTTCGGAGTACTGAACGGTGAGCAGATAGTCCAGTCCGCTCCGCCGATCGGTCCAGAAGCTCGGGGCGATCATCTGCGAGGAGCTCAGGGCGGTGATCACGTTCTGCACTACCTCTCGTTGCGTCAACCCGAGCTGAGAGACCTTCTGCCGGTCGAAATCCAGCCGTAGCGCCGGGGCGTCAATATCCTGCGGAATGAAGGCGTCGCTAACGCCGGGAATCTGCCGGATCTGGGCGGCGAGGCGGTTGGCGATCTCGAAATCGAGGCGGAGATTCGATCCGGACACCTGTACGTCGATGGGCGCTGGCAGCCCCATGTTGATGATGGAGTCCACTAAGCCGCCGGTCTGGAAGTAGACCGCGATGTGCGGCAGCTCCTGCGCCAGGCGGCCGCGGACGCGTCGCATGTATTCGAAGCTACTGGTGCGGTGCCCGGCCTTCAGGCTGACTTGGACGAAGCCCGTGTTCTGCCCGGCGTTGGGCGAGTAGATCGCGGCGAAGTCCGGCACGTTGCCGATGTTGGAAACGAGAATGTCGAGCTCATCGGGCGCGACTTCGTTGCGGATGATGTTCTCAATCCGTTCGGTCTCCTGTTCGGTGACTACGAGGTTCGAGCCGGCCGGGGTCTTTAACGAAATCACGAACTGGCCGGGGTCAGTGCGCGGGAAGAAGCTGACGCCCAGCAGAGGCAGCATCGCGTAGGTTGCCACGCAACCGATTAGCAGGACGGCCAGCGAGGTGGCCGGCCGCGTCAACGCAGTCTTTGTCACCGCAAAGGCATAGCCCCGCAGCAGCGAGTCGAAGCGCGCATCGAACCAATCGAGGAAGCGTCCCGCGATTCCGGTCCGCTTGCCGTGCCCGTGGGCCGGGGCCTTGAGAAACTTCGCGCAGAACAGCGGCACCACGGTCAGCGCCACCAGGTACGAGGCAAGCAGCGAAATGACCACGGCCAGCGCCAGCGCCGTGAACAGATACCGGCTGACTCCATAGAGAAACACGACCGGGAAGAACACGATGGCCGTTGTGAGCGTGGAGGCGAGCACCGGCAACGCTACCTCGTTCCCGCCCACCTCGGCGGCTTCCTGGGGACTCTTGCCCATTTCGAGGTACCGGTAGATGTTTTCGAGTACCACTACCGAGTTGTCGATGAGCCGCGAGAACGCGAGCGCCAGTCCGCCGAGAATCATCGTGTTTACCGTGCTCCCGGCCACGCCGAGGACGAGAAACGTGGCGAGCGCCGAAAGGGGAATCGAGAGCATCACCGCGACCGTCGCCCGTAGATTGCCGAGGAAGACGAGGATCATCATCGACGTCAGAAACAGCCCCAGGCCGCCTTCGTGAATCAGGTTTTCAATGGCCTGCTTGACGAACACCGACTGGTCAAACACCACCGAGGAACTGATGCCGGGCGGTACGTCGGTCAGCTTCGGCAGCGCCGCGCGGGTGTTGTCGACTACGGCGATCGTGTTCGAATCGCCGCCCTGCTTCAACACCGGCAGATACACGCTGCGCTGGCCGTCTACGCGGACCACGTTCAATTGAATCTGCTCGGCGTCCTTCGCTTTGCCGATGTCGCCCACGGTCACCGTCGCCTGGTCGCGGCCGGTCTTCAAGGGAATGCCGTCGATTTCGCTCATGGCGTCCACCTGCGCGTTGGTGTAGAGCGGGTAGTTCATCGGCCCCACCCGCACCTCGCCCGCCGGCAGAATCAGGTTCGATTCGTTGACCGACCGCACCACGTCCATCGGGCTCAGTTGATGGGCCTCCAGCTTGAGGGGATCGACGTAGATCATCACCTGCCGGTACTTGCCGCCGAAGGGCATGGGCAGCGAGGCGCCGGGGACGTTCGCCAATTGGGTTCGAATCGTGTATTGGCCGATGTCGCGCAACTGCGTCTCGGTCACCCCGCCGGAACTCTTCAGCGCGATGAGGCAGACGGGCAGGGAAGAGGCGTCGAACTTGAGTACGATCGGGGGCAGGGTTCCGGGCGGCAACCGGCGAAGATTCGCCATGGCGAGGTTCGAGATGTTCGACGCTGCCGCGTCGGGGCTGGTGCCCGGTTGGAAGTAGATCTTGATCAGCGAAACGCCGGCCAGGGACCGGGATTCCACGTGATCGACGCTCGAAGCCAACGTGAAGAACCGTTCGAACCGGCCGGTAATGTTCGATTCAATCTGCTCCGGCGGCATGCCGGAATAGAACGTCGCCACGACGACCACCGGGATGTTGATGGGCGGGAACAGGTCCACCGGCATGCGGACTACGCTGACGCCGCCCACGAGGGCGCAGATCAGGCACAGGACAATAATCAAGTAAGGGTTGCGGATCGCAAAGCTTGCCATGAGGGAGGACTCCTATTTCGCCATCGGGCGGGGGTCTACGGTCTGTCCCGGTTTCAGGTCGCCGCGATTGCCAATCACGACGCGGTCCCCTTCGCTTAAGCCGGAGATCACCTCCACCCGATCGGGCGTTTCGAGACCCAGGCGTACTTCACGCATCTCAATCTGATTCTTCTCGTTGACGATGGCCAACTGCTGCCGCGGATCGCTGGGGTTCGATCCCGCCGCGCGGATAGCTTGAATCGGAATCGCCAATACGTCCCCCTTGGCGTCCAGGATGATCGTCGCGTAGGCGTACATGCCCGGCTTCAGCGAATAACCGGGGTTGGGCACGTCCACTTCCGTTTGCATTGTGCGGGTGTTGGTGTTGAGGATGCCCGAAAACCGCATTACCTTTCCCTGCACCACGCTCGACACCGCATCCACTCGCACCTCGACCGGTGAACCCAGCTTGATGCGTGGCACAATCGACTCGGGCACCGGCAGCACTAGCCGCAGGCGGTCGACCTGCGACAGACGGACGAGCGGCCGGTCCGCTCCCTGCACCATGGCTCCCGGAGCTTGATACCGCTGGGTGACGACGCCGGGGAACGGCGCCGTGGCTGACTTTCACTTGCTCCTGTACCGACGCCAATGTCGCGTTCGCCGTCGCCAACTGCGCCGTTGCTTCCTGCAGCCGGGCGCCGATGTCATCCAGTTCTTGCTGTGCGATCAGGTTGGGCCGTTGCTTGGCCACTGCCGAAAGCCGGTCATAAGACAACTGCCGGATTCGAAGCGCCGATTCGGCCCGGGTCACCTCGCTCCGCGCCCGGATGACCTCCAACTCGCTCCGCTTCTCCATCGCCGTGGCCTGCGCCAACTCCTGCTGCAACTCCGGCACTTCCAAGGTGCCGATCATTTGTCCTTCCCGGAGCAGGTCACCAACGTCCACCGGCATCGTCTTGATGTAGCCGGGGATTTTTGCGTTGACGTCGATCTCCTGCCACGGGCGGAACTCGGCGGCCATCTCCAACTCCCGCGCCAGATCCTCCCGGACTACCGGAGCGATGCTGACCGACTGCGGCTTGGCCGCGGTCGACTTCGGCGGTCCGCTATCCCGCGGGGTGCATCCGGCGCCGATTAAAAAGAGCAGAGGGAGAAGGCATCGCATGAACCCACTATTGTGTCGTGCCGCCTCGGCCGGCCGGTATCCCCTTGATCCGGTATCTTTCCCGGGGTCTAGACTGTAGGGTATGAGAAATCGCACCTGGCCCGTCGTGCTGCTCGGGCTGAGTTGTCTGCTGGTGCTGATCGCTTGGCCCGGATGGGTGATGTTGCAGCGGATGCCGCGGCTGTTCGTCGAGACGGCCCGGATTCAGCAGCGCCTGGCTGTGCGCCAGCAAGCCATCCAAGCGGTGAACGAGCGCATCCACTATTCGTCCATCATTCTGCGCGACTACCTGCTGGACTCCGCGCCCACCGCCGGCGCCCGCTATGAGCGGGAGTTCGCTGCGAATCGCCGGCAGATCGAGGGCCTCCTGGCCGAGCTGCGCGAATCCCTTCCCGCCACGGGCGCTGGCCCCTTGCAACGCCTCGAAGAGCGTCTGCGCCTTAACTACGCAACGGCGGTTCCGGTCTTCTCCTGGAGCCAGGTGGAGAAGGCGCGCCAAGGCACCTACTTCCTGCGCACGCAGCAGCGGCCGCGCCGCGACGACCTGCTGGCCATCTCCCGCGAAGTGGCCGGACTCAGCGCCGCCGCCTATGAGCGCCAGGCCCAGTCCTTGCGGGAGGAGCAGCAGGCGTTCCGCAGCGAGATGCGCACGTTGATCGGCTTCGCCCTCGCGATCGGCGCGTGCATCAGCCTGGGCGCCGTATGGCGGATTCGGCATCTGGAGTCTGCCCGTGTCGACTCCGAGCAGCAGTTGCGTGAGCTCTCCGCTCGCGTGATGCGCGCGCAGGAGGACGAGCGCCGCAACCTATCACGGGAGCTGCATGACGAGGTCGGCCAGATGCTGACCGGCCTCCGCATGGAGCTCGGCGCGCTCGACCGCTTTCGCGCGGACCCGCAGCAATTCCGCACCCACCATCACGAGGCCAAAGAGCTGACCGAGCAGACCATGCGCATGGTGCGCGACCTTGCCGTTGGCCTCCGCCCTTCGGTCCTTGATGATCTGGGTTTGGCCCCCGCGCTCCAGGCTCAGATCCGCGACTTCAATCGGCGTTGGGGAGGCCAGGCCAAGCTGGAGATTGAGGGTTCCACCGCGGATCTGGACGAAGCGCGGCGGACCTGTCTCTATCGTCTGGTGCAGGAAGCGCTGACCAACTGCGCCCGCCACGCCAAGGCGCGGCAGGTTCGGGTGCAACTCAGTGCGGAGGAGTCCCGCGTCGCGCTGACGGTGGAGGACGACGGCGTGGGTTTCGATGCCACCCGCCGGCGCGGCTTTGGCCTGATCGGCATGGAGGAGCGGGTGCGGGAGCTCGGCGGCCGCTTTGTGGTTGAATCCGCGCCTGGGGCCGGCACGCGTCTCCGCGCGGAAATTCCGCAGTCGCGCGAGGTGGCTGTCGCATGATCCGCGTCGTGGTGGCCGACGATCATGGGGTAGTCCGCAAAGGCCTTCGCCTCGTCCTCAGTGAAGATCCGGAAATTGAGATCGCCGGCGAGGCATGCGATGGCGAGGAGGCGGTCGCCATGGCCGAATCGCTGGCACCCGATGTCATGATTCTCGACGTGGCCATGCCCAAGCGCAACGGCATCCAAGCTGCCACCCAAATCTCGCGGTCCTCGCCGAAAATCGGCATCATCATGCTGAGCATGTACTCGGACGAAGAGTACCTGATGCGCGCGATTTCGGCGGGGGCCAAAGGCTATTTGCTGAAGGATTCCGCGGAGCCGGATCTGATCGCCGCCATCCGCACGGTCGCCGCCGGCAAGCCCTTTTTCAGCGCCATCCTCAGCGAAGCTCTCGTGGCCGACTATGTCCGCAAGATTCAATCGGACGGGCTGCAGGATCCCTACGACTCGCTCACCGAGCGGGAGAAAGAGGTGCTGCAACTGCTCGCCTACGCCAAGACCAGCAAGGAGATTGCGGCGCAGTTGCACCTCAGCCTGCATACTGTTGAGACCCATCGCACGAATCTCATGCAGAAACTCGACCTCCATTCCGCCGCCGAAGTTGTCCTGTATGCTGCCCGGAAGAAGCTGCTTGTCTGAGCGGGGGGATATAATTCCCGCATGCTCCGATCCCTTGGCCTCGGCCTCCTTCTGGCGTCCGCTGCCCTTTCGCAAGACTTCGATCTGCTGCTGCAGGGTGGCCGTGTTATCGACCCCAAGAGCCGCCTGGACGCTCCGCGCGATGTCGCCATCAAGGCCGGCAAAATTGCCGCGATCGAACCCACCATTGCGGCGAGTCGCGCTCGCCGCGTGCTCGATGTCCGCGGTCTGCTCATCACGCCGGGCCTGATTGATCTCCACGTTCACGTTTACTACGCCGCCACCAACCCCGGCTCCTGGGCAGGCGACAACAGCATCCCGCCCGACGTGCTCAGCTTCCGCACCGGCGTGACGACGATGGTGGACGCGGGCTCCGCCGGATGGCGCAACTTCGAACACTTCAAAGTCACGGTCATCGATCGCGCCCGTACCCGTGTGCTGGCCTTCATCAACATTGCCGGCCATGGCATGATCAGCGACCTGACCGAACAGGACGACTTCAACCCCGAAGCCATCGTCAAACTCAAGGCCAAGTTCCCGGAGACCGTCGTGGGCGTCAAGTCGGCCCACTATCAGCGGCCCGATTGGGAGTCCGTCGATTCCGCCGTCGAAGCCGGCAAGAAGGGCAACATGCCGGTGATCGTCGATTTCGGCTACTTCCTGCCGCAACGCCCCTACTATCAGCTGGTCGGCGAGCATCTGCGCCCGGGCGACATCTCGACGCACGCCTACCGCGGCCCGGTGCCGTGGACGGATGACAAAGGCAAGGTCTATCCCTATCTCAAAGCCGCGCGCGCCCGCGGCGTCCGCTTCGATGTCGGCCACGGCGGAGGCAGCTTCGTGCTGCGCAGCGCCGCCGCGGCGATCAAGGACGGCTTCTATCCCGATACCATCTCCTCCGACCTCCACACCGGCAGCATGAACGGCGCGTTTATGGACATGCCCTCGCTGATGTCGAAACTCATGGCGCTCGGCATGCCGCTCCAGGAGGTGATCCGCGCCTCCACGTGGACCCCGGCCGAAGTCATCAAGCGCCCGGAACTCGGGCACCTGACCGTGGGCGCCGAAGCCGACATTGCGGGCCTGCGGCTGATGGACGGCGACTTCGGCTACTACGACAACAACGGAGGCCGCGTCACCTCGAAGCAACGTCTCTTCTGCGAGGTCACCATCAAGGGCGGCGCCATTGCGTGGGACTACAATGGCCGCCAAGGCCGGGACTACAAACTGCTCGGCCCGCACTATGGCATCCGCGAAGGGATTGATCAGATCGTGCTTCCCAAATAGTTTTATGCGTCTCCTCGGCCTTCTCCTGCTCTCGAGCGCCCTTTGGGCGCAGGAGCCCCTCCGCGTCCGTGTCGTCACCGGAGGCCACGATCACGCGCCGTCGTTCTACACGATGTTTGAAAGCATGCCGGGGCTGCAGGTGGCCGTCGAGCCCCACCCGCGCGCCTTCGAAGGCAACCTGATGAAGCGCGTCGACGTGCTGGTGCTCTACGACATGATCACGACTTCGACGCCCGAACAGCGGGACCGCCTCCGCACCTTCGCAGAGTCCGGCAAAGGCATCGTGATTCTTCATCACGCCATCTGCGGCTACGTGGATTGGCCATGGTGGTACGAGAACGTGGCCGGCGGCCGCTACCTGCCGACGTCGACCTACAAGCACGATGTCACCATCCCGGTGAAGATCGCGCGGGACCATCCGGTGACCGCCGGCGTTAAGGACTTCACTATCTTCGATGAGACCTACAAAGGGATGTGGATCTCGGACAAAGTGAAGGTGCTCGCTACGACACCGGAGAAAACCTCCGACGGCCCGCTCGTGTGGGTGAGCCCGTATGAGAAAAGCCGGGTCGTCTTCATCCAGTTGGGTCACGGCTCGGAAGCCCACCGCGACCCCAACTATCGGCAACTGGTCCGCCAGGCCATCGCCTAGCAGTTGCCAGCCGCCTTTACCCTTGGCCCAGACGTAGAGAATGCTGAGCTTCAATGTCCGTGGGTTGGCGCCGAGCAGCTTCACGGTGGTCTCCTGCCGGATGACGGCGGTGTTGCCGTGGAAGGCGACCTGCTTTTCGGCTGCGTAGTTGACCTCGGCGTAGACGGTAGACTTCTTCACGGCCAGGGCGTCAATTACCTGTTTCTTGTTTTCGAGCCGGCCGTCTGAGTGCGTGTAGATCAACTGGTCGCCGAGGATCTTTTCGAGCGAGGCAACCTCCGGCTTCCGCAGCGCATCGGCCAGTTGGGCCATGGCGGCGTCAATTTCGGTTTCGCGTTTATCGGCGGCCACCAGCGGCAGCGCCAGCAAGATCAGGAATAGCAGCTTCATCGTTTTTACAGTCTATACGAAGGGTCCTTGCGGTCCATAAGCCGCATCATCGCCGCGAACTCCGGATTCGGCTTTTTGCTGTAGCCCTTGTCGCCTTCGGCCACAAGAAAGTCATCGCTCAGCTTGGCGCTCAGTTCGCAAACGGACCGCGACGGAATCGCCAGCTTCGCTCCGGTCGCCTGCGCCGCCAGTTGCACTTGGCAAGCCCGCTCGAGCCGGAACAGCCGCACGAAGGCCTGTGCCACGGTCTCGCCACAGGCCAACAACCCATGGGTCTTCAACACAAGCAGGTTCTTCTCGCCCAGGTTCGCCGCCAGGCGCGCGCGCTCGTCGAGTTCCAGGCTGGGCCCCTCGAAATCGTGGTAAGCCACCCGTTCGTAGTAGCCCAGCGCGTACATGCTGATGGGCAGCAGCCCCTCTTCTAACGCCGCCACGGCCATGCCCGCCGTGGTGTGGGTGTGCATCACACAGCGCACGTCCGGGCGCGCCATATGGATCGCGCTATGGATCACAAATCCTGCCGGATTGATCTCCTGTTCCGGGTTCCCGATGATGTTGCCGGCGTGGTCCACCTTCACCAGATTCGAGGCCGTCACTTCGTCAAAGCGCAGGCCGTAAGGGTTGATGAGAAAGTGGTC
Organism: Acidobacteria bacterium Ga0077553; assembly: GCA_001464575.1. Classification (GTDB taxonomy): domain Bacteria; phylum Acidobacteriota; class Terriglobia; order Bryobacterales; family Bryobacteraceae. The sequence continues at coordinate 21,800 of LNFE01000252.1, forward strand.
CTCCGCCCCCGGCACCCGCACGGTATTGTGCGTCCAGATCAACTCGCTCCACCCGAAGTGGTCCACCATGCGATAGGCCGCCGCCAACTGCACCCGCAGTTCCCATTCTTCACTGGTCATCATGCAGTTTCATCATCTCCTGAAGCAGGTAGCCGCGCACGGCGGGGTCGTCCGTCAGGCCCGCGGCTCGTTCATAGGCCTCGTGCGCCTCATCGCTATTGGAGTGCCGCAACAGGTACGCCCGCACCGCCCAGTATGGCTGATAGCCCGCCACCCGCTCGGCCGGTAAGCCTGCCAGAATGGCTAACCCGGCCGCGGGCCCTTCCGTTTCGGCCACCGCCGCGGCCCATCCCACTTGGGCTCCCACGGTCGAGGTCCATTGCGCCAGCGCCTCGTAGAGCATTGTGATCGCCGGCCAATCCACTTTTCCGGTCACGGCCCGCAGGGAGTGCGCCGATTGGATCGCCGCTTCGAACTGAAAGCGCCCCGGCCGCTGGTGTCGCGCCGCCTGTTGGAGGTATCGTTCTGCCTCGAGAATCCACTCCCTCCGCCAGAGGCGCGGGTCCTGCTCCGACAGGGGTACATACTGCCCCTCGGGCCCTCGCCGCGCGGGCCGGCGCGCTTCGCAGTAAAGCAGCAAGGCCAGCAGCCCGAGCGCCTCCTCTTCGTCCGGCAACAGCTCCACCAGGACGCGGGCGAGCCAGATCGCCTCCGCCGCCAACCCCTGCCTTCCGCCCGTCTCCTCCCAACCCGCGCCGTACGCCGCGTAGATCGCCTCCAATAGGGCTCGCAGCCGCTCCGGCCACTCCTTGATCTCCGGAACGGCGAACGGGATGCCGGCCTCGCGGATCTTCCGCTTCGCCCGCACCAGCCGTTGCCCCATCGACGCCGGGGCCACCAGAAATGCCGAGGCGATGGTCGCCGCATCCAGCCCCAGCACCGTTTGCAGCATTAGGGGCGTCCGGACGGCCACGTCGATTGCCGGATGAGCGCACACCAACATCAGGCCCAGCCGCTCGTCCGGCAACGGCTGGCCCGCTTCGGTCTGCACGGCGGCCCGCTGCAGCTCCGCCGAGGCAGCTTGCTGCACCGCCGAGTGGCGCCCGGCGTCAATCTGCCGTCGACGCGCTACGGCGAGTAACCATGCCTCCGGCCGCTCGGGCACTCCGCTTTCGGGCCACGTTGTCAGCGCCGCTTGGAACGCTTCGCTCAGTGCGTCCTCGGCTGCTGCCACGTCGCGAGTTCGTGCGCTCAAAAAGGCGACCAGGCGCCCATAGGACGTTCTGGCCACCTGATCCACCACCCGTGCCGCTTCCATCTACATCACAAGCACGGGCCGCACTTCCACGCCGCCCTCCGTCATCGACGGAGACCGCGCAGCCCACTCGAGCGCCGCGTCGAGGTTGTCCACTTCAATGACGAAGTAGCCCCCCAACTGCTCCTTGGCGTCGGCGAACGGCCCGTCCTGCACCAGCCTCTCCCCGTCTTTCAGGCGAACGCTGGTGGCCGCGGGTGGTCCCTGCAGTCCATTGCCGCCCCGTAGGATGCCGGCCTCTCGCATCGCCGTGCTGTAGGCCTGATAGGCGCCCCAATAGGCGCCGGCCCGTTCATTACGTATTGCATAACCGAACCTCCACCACGATGTCGTTTGAGAGATTCGCACTTCGACAGTCGCGCTATTTTTCTTTTGCGGCCTTCATTTGTCTTTCGCAGCCTTCCACGTGGCCGCGCCAATCTCCGGATAGTCGGCCTTGCCTTCCATCGTCGCCGCTCCGGTGATGGTCCCGCTGTAGCGCAGCTCCCCGCTACCGGTTGTGACCACAAACTCGATTTTGTCGCCTTCGACGGTCCCCTTCAGCGGCGCCTCGCCCACCGCGCCCTGATAGGTCCCCGTCAACAAGGAACCCTTCTGTACGAAGGTGAACGATGGAGTGCCAGAGCCGGCGCTGGTCTCCACCGAGAAGGTCCACTTGCCCGTCACGTCCGCCGCCAGCGCCATCGCGCACGCCATAAAGAAGCAAATTAAGGTTCGCAGATGCATAACAGCAGGGTATCCTACCCCCATGTTGCTCTCCCGCCGCCACCTGCTCGCGCTTCCCGCCTACGCTGCCTTCGCCGCCCCCGCCCCCTGTAAGATCACCCGCTTCGTCATTCACAAGTCCACGCTGCGCTGGCGCGACCTCGTCTTCCTCGAGATCCATACCGACTCCGGCTTGGTCGGCCTGGGCGAAGCCACGCTTGAAACCCGCGCCGATCTGGCCGAAGCCGCCCTCCGCTGGCTCGAACCGACGATGGTGGGGCAGGACCCGCAGGGCCCCGAACAGCACTGGAACCGGAACTACTACGGCCTCTCCCGCTGGCGGCACGGCGCCGCCGAACTCACGGCTCTCTCGGCCGTCGATATCGCCCTCTGGGACCTGGAAGGCAAGCGGCTCGGCGTGCCCGTTTCGCGGCTGCTCGGCGGCGCCATCCACAATCCGCTGCCGCTCTATTTCACGCATTGGTCGTCCACGCTCAAGGAACGTACCCCCGCCGCGTTTAGCGAAGGGGCCACCGAAACGCGCCGTCGCGGCTGGCGCGCGGTGAAATGGACCGTCCCTCTGGCCGGGGACGACAAGACCCGCATCGCCCAAATCGTCAACGAAGTCCAAGCCGTCCGCGTTGCCGTCGGCAGCCAACTCGAAATCGGCCTCGAACTCGCGGAGACGTTCAACTACCGCACCACTCTCGAACTCGCCCACGCCCTGGCGCCCCTGAAACCCATGTTTCTTGAAGAGCCCACGCTGCGCGAGAATCCGGCTCTGCTGGGCCAGCTCGCCGCCCAGTCGCCCTTGCCCATCGCCACCGGCGAAGGCCTTCTGCTCCGTTCCGAGATCCGCCAGCTGCTCGAACACAAGGGTGCGGCCATCGTCCAACCGGACGTATTGCACGCCGGTGGCATCACGGAGCTGCGCAAGATTGCCCAGCTCGCGGAGACGTTCGGCGTCGAAATCGCTCCGCACCAGTGCAGTGGACCCGTCGGCCACGTCGCCTCGCTGCATGCCATGGCCGGATGCCGCAACTTTTTCCTGCAGGAGTGGGAGGGCGACGACTACGCCATTTATCAGGAGCTTTGCCAGGGTACCTACCCGGTCCAGAAGGATGGCGCCGTGAGTCTGCCCTCCGGCCCTGGCCTAGGCCTGACCCTGAACTTCGCGGAACTGACGCGGCGGTTCCCCTACAAAGGGATCAACCGCCGCGCCACGCTCACGAAGTAGGCAGTCGCTGGGCCTTGCGTAGGCGAGACCAGTACCACCAATTCCGCTGCTCGACGGGCAGGTCCGGGTCTCGCGCCTGTGCGACGGCACAGCGGAGGGTATCGAGCACGCAAGGGTCCTGACGCACCTTCGTCAACCGTTCCAACTCTTTGTACAGCTCGTCGGCATCGCGCGTGGCCAAGTCCGTGACGGAGGTGACCCGCAGCAGTTTGAAGTCGCCCAGCATGGCCGGGCCAATTCCGGCGAGATCCTTGAGTTGGCGGGACACGCAGCTACTTCATCCCTTCGAGCGCCTTCACCCCGGCCGCGGCAATCTGCCCGTCCTGCGCGGAAGTCACGCCGCTCACGCCAATGGCGCCGATCATCTGCCCGTCGGCCGATAGCGGCAGACCACCCTCCACCGGCAACACGTCCGGCAGCTTCAATACCGTGTTCCGGCCGCCCACCACCACGTCCTCAAGGGCCTTCGACGGCCGCTTCATCCGGATGGCCGTCCGGGCCTTCATCTGGGCGATGTCCACGCTGCCGATCTGCGTGCCGTCCATGCGTTGTAGGTAGATCAGGTTGGCCCCGTCATCGACCACCGCGATCACTACGTTCCAATTGTTCTTCCTGGCTTCCATCTCGGCCGCCGCCGCGATCGTCTTCGCCGCCGCTAGGGTCAGAGCCTTCTTGGTTGCGAGTTGTGCGCCCGCGGGAATCGTCATAGCCAGCACCGCCAATGTGATTACGAAATTTCGCATGGTGAATACGGTATCAGGATTCGGTTCGCAACTTTAAGATGGACAAAAATGTCCGATTCAAATAATATCGAGAAGGATGTTCTCGCATACCGTCGAATACGCCCTCCGCGCTGTCGCCGCTCTGGCTGAAGATTGGGAACGTCCCCATGCCGTGCAGAAGATTGCCGATCGGACCAAGATGCCGAACGACTATCTGGCGAAGGTGATGCAGGCGCTGTGCCGCGCGGGGGTGGTCAACGCGATTCGCGGCCGCCACGGCGGCTACCAGTTGACGCAGGCGCCGTCAAAGCTCACTCTGCTGATGGTCATCAATGCGGTGGACCCGATCAAGCGCATCGACCGCTGTCCGTTGGGTTTGCCGGGTCACGGGCCGAATCTTTGCCCGTTGCACCGCCGGCTGGATGATGCCATTCGCGAAACCGAGAACGCGTTCCGGTACACAACCCTGGCCGAACTGCTCGATAGCACCGGCCCAGTGCGCCCGCTTTGCCCGGTAGATCAACCTCCGGCTTTCATCAATGTGGCTCTCTAAACTTGCTGGGATTACGCTGCTCGGATTAGGCGGATCGTTCGTCGCACCACTCGACCATCCGGCCATCAATTATCACAAGGGCCCGGAGAACAATGCGATCACGAAGCTGAACAAGCGGCTGGCGACGGGCGCGGCGAAGCTGTCGTTCGATCCGCAGTTCGGCTACCTGCCGGCGGTGCTCGAGGAGTTGCGCGTGGCCCGCGAGTCGCAGGTGCTGGTGTTTTCAAAAACCAGTTTCCAGGCGCCGCGGATCGCGCCACGTACTCCCCGGGCACTTTATTACAACGATGAGGTCTCGGTTGGCTACGTGCAGGGCGGGGACGTGGTGGAACTCGCCGTGCAGGATCCCAAGCAGGGCGTGATTTTCTATTCGCTCGACCAGGACGAGATCGGTCGTCCGCGCTTTGAACGCCGCGACGCCTGCCTGCAGTGCCACGAATCATCCGCCACGCTCGGCATCCCGGGTATTGTCGTACGCAGCGTCTCTTCCGAACGGAGCGGCATGCCGGCCTTCCAGCACGGCACCTACGTCAGCGACCACCGCAGCAAGTTTGAAGAGCGATGGGGCGGCTGGTATGTCACTGGCGACACCGGCAAGATGAAGCACATGGGCAACTCCATTACGCGCGATCGGGAAAGCGCGGAACTGGTGCCCATCCCGAATCGCTTCGACCCCGCGCAGTACCTGACCCCGCACAGTGACGTGGTCGCCCTGATGGTGCTCGAACACCAAACCCACATGACCAACCTGCTCACCCGCGCCGGGTTTGAGATCCGTCATGCGATTCATCATCAAAACGCGATGAATGAGATCTTCAACGATCCGGCGAGCTACCGGAGCGAATCCACGTTGCGCCGCATCCGCCAGGCGGCGGAAGAGGTGGTTGATTACATGGTGTTCGCCGAGGAGACCCCGTTGCCGAATCCCGTTTCGGGCTCGGCCGGCTTTGCCGAGTCGTTCGCTAAGCAGGGCCCGCGCGACGGCCGCGGCCGGTCGCTGCGGCAGTTCGACCTGAAGACGCGGATCTTCCGTTACCCGCTCAGCTACATGATTTATAGCGAAGCGTTTGATCAGTTGCCGGCCCCGCTCCATGCGGCCGTGGTGGAGCGGTTAGATGCCGTGCTGAAAGGCGAAGTGACGGGCAAGCTGTACGAGCACCTCACCCCGCCGCTGCGCGCCGACATACGCTCGATCCTCGCGGCGACCAAGCCGCAACTGTTTGCCGCCGCCGCGCGGTGATACAACAGAGGTGTATGCAGCGCCTCTTGCTCGTGTCCCTGCTGGCCTTGCCGCTGGCCGGTCAGGAGCAGCCCATCGAATTCAACCGCGATATCCGCCCCATTCTCTCCGACCGCTGTTTTGCCTGCCACGGTCCGGACGCCGGCAATCGCAAAAGTTCGCTTCGCCTGGATAGCGAGGCGGAGGCCAAGCGCGGGATCGTCCCGGGCCAGCCCGATAAGTCGCCGATCATCCAGCGCATCACGTCAACGAATAAGGTGCTGCGGATGCCGCCGCAATACGCTGGACACGATCGCTTGCCCGACCGCGATATCGAGACCCTGCGCCGCTGGATCGCCGCCGGCGCACCGTGGCAGAACCACTGGGCCTTCGTCCCGCCCAAGCGCGGCGCTGCGCCCGCAACCATTGACACCTTCATCGACGCCCGCCTGGCTAAAGAGGGTCTGCCGCCGAACCCGCCCGCCAGCAAGACCACGCTGCTGCGGCGGGTGACGCTGGACCTAACCGGCCTGCCGCCGACGCCGGAGGAGGTGAAGGCGTTCGTGGCCGACTCGTCTCCGGATGCGTATGCAAAGGTGGTGGACCGGCTGCTCGCCAGCCCCGCTCATGCCGAGCGGCAGGCGGTTCGTTGGCTGGACTATGCCCGCTACTCGGATACGAACGGCTACCAGACGGACGGGCCGCGCGACATGTGGCGCTGGCGCGATTGGGTGATCGACGCCTTCGCGCGGAACCAGCCGTTTGACCAGTTCACGATTGAGCAGCTCGCCGGCGATCTGCTGCCCAAAGCCAACCGCTCGCAGCGCATCGCCACCGGCTTCCACCGCAACCATCGCACTTCGGCCGAAGGCGGGATTGTCGATGAAGAGTTTCGCGTCGAGTACGTCGCCGATCGGGTGGAAACCACGAGCAACGTCTGGCTGGGGCTGACGGTGGGCTGCGCCCGTTGCCACGATCACAAGTACGATCCCATTAAGCAGCGCGAGTTCTATCAGCTATTCGCCTTCTTCAACAACATTCCGGACGAACGCGGCTTCGTTTATAACTTCGGCAACGAGAAGCCGTTTATCAAGGCGCCGCTTCCGGATCAAGAAGCGGAACTAGCGCGGCTGGGCGCTCTGAGAGATGCCGCCGCCGCCCGTTGGCAAAGCCAGGCCAAGGCCTTCGACAAAGCGCTCCGCCAGTGGAAAGCCCCGGCGGTGGACTGGGTCCCGCAGGAGGGGCTCGTCGTCAACCACTCGCTGCCGCAGTTCACCGCGCCCGTTGACCTGGGCAAGGACGTCGCCAAGTTCAATCATCGGGACCCGTTCACGCTTTCGGCCTGGATTAAACCCGATCAACCGAAGGGCGCCATTGTCACCCGCGTCGACGACCATTGGGAAGGGACTGGTTACGGCCTCTATCTCGTCGATCAAAAGCTGCGGTTCCATTACACCTTCCGCTGGTCGGACCTCGGAGTCCGGGTGGAGACCAAGGCGCCGCTCAAATTGAAAGAGTGGCAGCACGTCGCCGTGACCTACGACGGGGGCATGTACGCCAAGGGCATCCACCTGTATGTCGATGGCGTGGAGCAGCCGATGAACGTGATCTTCGACCAGAACCTGTGGCCGGTGGAGAACAAGGTTCCGTTTCGTATCGGCGCCGGCGCAGGGCTCGGCTATCAGGGCGGCATCGATCAGGTGCGGGTTTGGAGCCGGACGCTGACCCCGGAGGAGGTGTCGACGCTGCCGCTGCGCGACAACCTGGCGGCTATCGCCAAGCGTAAAAAGCGGTCGGCTGCGGAACAGGCCAAGCTGACGCTGGCCTTTAAACAGCAGTATCTGCCGGCCAATCTGGCCGCCCTGCGGGACGCGCGGCGCGCGGCCGAAGCGGCTTACGACAAGTATCTGGCTACTGTTCCGACCGTGATGGTGATGGAGGAGGGTCCGCCGAAAGACGCCTTTATTCTGAACCGGGGCGCCTATGACCAACGCGGTGACAAGGTGGCGGCGGCCGTGCCAGCGTTTCTGCCTCCGCTGCCCTCCGCCGCGCCCGCCAACCGGCTGAGTCTCGCGCGGTGGATCGTCAGCCGCGACAACCCGCTAACGGCTCGTGTGCAAGTGAACCGCCTGTGGCAGTCGTTCTTCGGCACCGGAATCGTGAAGACGGTCGACGACTTCGGCTCGCAGGGCGAATGGCCGTCGCACATGGAACTGCTCGATTGGCTGGCCGTTGAGTTTATGGATTCCGGCTGGGACCTGCGCCATATGGAAAAGCTGATCGTGACGAGCCAAGCGTATCAGCGCGCTTCGACCATCACCCCGGACCTGCTTAGCAAAGACCCCGACAACCGGCTGATGGCCCGCGGTCCGCGGCTTCGCCTCGCCGCGCCGTTTATTCGGGATCAGGCTCTGGCGGTCTCTGGGCTGCTGGTGCCGAAGGTGGGCGGCCCGAGTGTGAAGCCGTATCAGCCGGAGGGCCTGTGGCAGGAACTGGCCGGCGGCTCCGGCTATAAGCCGGACAAGGGGGAAGGCCTCTATCACCGCAGCCTCTACACGTACTGGAAGCGGACGATTGCGCCTCCGAGCATGATCAACTTCGACGCGGCGACCCGGGAAGTTTGCTCCGTACGCGAAAGCCGGACGAACACCCCGCTGCAGGCGTTGAACCTGATGAATGATGTCGCGTATCTCGAGGCCTCCCGCAAGCTGGCCGAACGGGTGCTGCGGGAGGGTGGAGCTCAAGACGAGGCGCGGCTGAACCATGCCGTGCTGGTCGTGCTGGGAAGGCAGGCCAAGCCGGGGGAGACGGAGGCGCTCGGCCGGGCCCTAAAGCAGTTTCGCGTACGTTACGAAACGAACCCATTAAGCGCTAAAGCCTATTTGAATCAAGGAGATAGCGCGATTGACCCGTCGTTTTCGGCCCCGGAGCTGGCGGCCTGGACCACCATCGGCAGTCTGCTCCTGAACCTCGACGAGACCATTACGAAGGACTAACTCCATGACCCGCCGCCAATTCCTCGCCTCTTCCACCGCCGGTCTTGCCGCCTTCCATCATCTCGAAGGCAAGGAGCCGTACCACCACGCGCCCAAAGCTAAACGGGTGATCTACCTGTTCCAATCCGGCGGGCCGTCGCAGCTGGAGACCTTCGACTACAAGCCGAAGCTGAAGGAGATCTACAAGTCGGAGCTGCCAGATTCCATCCGCCGTGGCCAGCGGCTGACGGGGATGTCCGGGCAGCAGGCGAGTTTCCCGGTGGTGCCGTCGAAGTTTGGGTTCGCCCAACACGGGAAGAATGGGACCTGGGTCAGCGACCTGTTGCCGCATACGGCGAAGATCATCGACGACCTGACGGTGGTCCGCAGCCTGCATACGGAGGCGATCAACCACGATCCGGCGGTGACGTTTCTGCAAACTGGCTCGCAGATCGCGGGCCGGCCCAGCATCGGCAGTTGGGTGAGCTATGGGCTCGGCAGCGAATCGAAGGACCTGCCGGGGTTTATCGTTTTGATTTCTCCGGGGGCGGGTGGCGGCGGACAACCGCTCTATGACCGGCTGTGGGGCGCCGGCTTCCTGCCGTCGCGGTATCAGGGGGTGAAGTTCCGCAGTGTCGGTTCGCCGGTGCTGTATCTGCAGGATCCGGCCGGGTTTGCCCGGGAGGATCGGCGGGCGTATCTCGACACGCTAGCGGAACTGAATCAGAAGAACCTCGCGGATTCCGGCGATCCGGAGATTTCGACGCGGATCGCGCAGTATGAGATGGCATTCGCGATGCAGGCCTCGGTGCCGGAGTTGACGGATTTGAGCAAGGAGCCGCAGAGTACGTTTGACCTCTACGGCCCCGACGCCCGGAAGCCCGGGACCTTCGGCTACAACTGCCTGATGGCGCGGCGGCTGGCCGAGCGAGGCGTCCGGTTCATCCAGCTCTATCATCGGGATTGGGATCATCACGGGGGGCTGCCGAAGGGGATGCCCTCGCGGTGCCGGGAAACCGATCAGCCTGCGGCGGCACTCGTGCAGGATCTGAAACAGCGGGGGATGCTCGACGATACGCTGGTGGTTTGGGGCGGAGAGTTCGGCCGGACGGTGTACTGCCAGGGGCAGCTGACCGACGGGGATTATGGGCGGGACCATCATCCGCGTTGCTTTTCGATGTGGATGGCGGGCGGCGGCGCCAAGCCGGGGGTGGTGTTCGGGGAGACGGACGAGTACAGCTATAACATCGTCAAGGACCCGGTGCATGTGCACGATTTTCAGGCCACCTTGTTGCATTTATTGGGGTTGGACCATACGAAGTTGACGCATCGGTTCCAGGGCCGGTACTTCCGGTTGACGGATGTCCATGGGCACGTAGTGAAGGATTTGCTCGCCTAACCCTACGCCGTACGGAATACTCCCATTAGGGGACTTTTTTGGAGATACTAGGAGGTTCATCCTAGAACCATGCGATCCCTAGTCCTAGCCATCTGCGCCATGTTTGCGAGTTTCGGCTCTGTCTCCGCGGCTACCCTCACGGGGGCAACCCTCTTTGCGTCCAACTCCCAAGGCCTCACCAATCTTGAGGTGTGGAACACGGTGGGAGGAGACTTGATCTTCAATCTTTACCTGCGCGAAGGAGCAACGGCGATCAACACCGGCAACGGGGCCGGCGCCAGCATCAACATCCCTTTGTTGGCTGCTGGAACCTACACGTTCAACTACCGGGCGCAGCCGGGCTTGCAGACTCCGACCCACTTCGGATTGAACCTGTTCTTCGGCGGTGATGGAAACAATCCTGGAATTTCCGCGGTCGTCGGTTCCAACAGTCCCAGTTTCGCCCCGAATAGCTCTTTATTTACCCACCGGCTGGACGGTTTGCCGATTGCGCCCGGGGCGGGAACGCTGCTTTACACCGAGGGCGACTACCGGGTGACCTTGACGGCGCTTTCGCACGAGCGGGCGGGCGGCAACACGGTGGGCGGCTATACCAGTGCGCCAGGCTTGATTGGGGGCAATGATTACCGGGGCAGCTTTACGTTGCAGGTGGAAACTCCGGAGCCCTCCACGTACCTCATGTTGGGTATGGGCCTGGCTGGATTGGCCGCTCTACGTCGTCGCCGTTAGCCGCTGGTTTTTGGCGGGGAAGTGCGACATAATACGAGCGTCCACGCATGTTAAAGTTTCTTCTCCTACTGGCTCCCGCGGCGCTCGCAGCCGATCCCTTCACCTTCGCTGAGGCGCAGGGTCTTCTGCGGACGCATTGCCAGAAATGCCACTCCGGCAAGGTGGCGCTGGGAGGATTTAATTTCTCCCAGTTTCCGGACGAGGCGTCGATCGTAACGCGGTCGAAGATTTGGGCGCGGGCGGCAAACCTGATCCGGGAAGGTGAGATGCCGCCGCCCGGTAATCCGGCGCTGGCGCTGACCGACCGGGACCGGTTCTCGACGTGGATTACCACGACCCTGCATAAGGCCGCCTGCGCGGATGGTATTACTCCGCCCCCGTTTCCCTTGCGGCGCCTCAATCGGAATGAGTACACGGCCACCGTCCGCGACCTGCTGAGCATCCCGGTGAACGCCGGGCGGAATCTGCCCATTGACGGCGCGGGCGGCGAAGGCTTTGACAATGCGGCCGAGACGCTGTTTCTCTCGCCGATTCACGCTGAAAAGTACCTGGAAGCCGCCAAGATTGCGCTCGACTATGCGATGAAGGACCCGAAGTCTCGCGCGGGATTTTTGACGCCCAAGCCCGATGCTCGCGCTACGCTGACGGCCTTCCTGCCGCGGGCCTTCCGGCGCCCGGTGGAACCGGCTGAGCTGGAGCGCTATATAGCATTGTTCCAGGCAGCCGAGAAGCGGGGCGACAGTTACGATGACGCGATCAGCTACGCCTTGCAGGGCGTGATGCTCTCGCCGCACTTCCTGTTTCGTTTAGAAAACTCAACGCATGACTATGCGTTGGCCAGCCGGCTGAGCTACTTCCTGTGGGGCGGCATGCCGGACGCGGAGCTGTTCAAGCTTGCCGCGGAAGGGAAACTCTCGGACCCGGCAGTGCTGAGCACGCAGGCCATCCGCATGTTGAAAGATCAGAAGTCCCGCGAGTTCGCTGAGAATTTTGTGGGCCAGTGGCTTTCCATCCGCGAGTTGGGCCGGGACATCAAGCCCGATCCGAAGATTGCCGGCGACTATTACGAGACCGAAGTCGAGTCGGGGATCCAGTACGAGCCGGCGCTGTTCTTTCACGAAATTCTGATGCAGAATGAGCCGCTGACCTATCTGCTCGATGCACCGTACTCCGTGGTCAGCAGCAAACTGGCGCGCTACTACGGGATGGTCCCGACCGGCATCCGGCAACAGCCGGTGCGGTTCAACTTGCCGCCGGGTTCGCACCGGGGCGGCTTGCTGGGAATGGCCGCCGTGTTGGCCGTGAGTTCCTATCCCACCCGGACCAGCCCGGTGCTTCGCGGCAAGTGGATTCTCGAATCCCTCCTGGGCACCCCGCCACCGCCTCCGCCGCCGAACGTGCCGGAGTTGAAGGAGCACGAGGGGGGCACCCCGCAGACGTTGCGGGCCCGTTTGGAGCTGCACCGGGCGAACCCGGTTTGTGCCTCCTGCCACAGCCGGATTGACCCGATGGGCTTTGGTCTCGAGAACTACGACTCGGTGGGCCGCTGGCGCGATACCGACGCCGGCCAGCCGATTGACGCCTCCGGCGTTTTGCCCGATGGTACGAAGTACAACGGACCGGACGAACTGAAGAAAGTTCTGCTGTCCAAGAAGAATCAGATTGTCCGCAATCTGACGGGTAAGATGCTTGGCTACGCCCTGGGCCGGGGGCTGACCACGGAAGACGAATGCGCCGTCGACCAGATTGTCACCGCCGTTGAGCGGGACGAGTACAAGGCGCATACTTTAATTACAGAGATTGTCCGGAGCGTACCGTTCCGGCTGGAGACGAAACGATGAAACCTCTTTCCCGGCGTACCCTTCTCCGCGGCACTGGTGCCGCCCTTGCATTGCCTTGGCTCGAAGCCATGGCGGCAAAAGGCCCGGCCGCGAAAGCGCCGGTCCGGATGGCGGTGCTGTATATGCCGAACGGCGTGCACCCCGATATGTGGACCCCGGCCGGGGTGGGGCGGGAGTTCACCCTGTCGCCCACGCTTGCGCCGCTCGAGCCGTTGAAGAAAGAGCTGATCGTAGCAACCAATCTCTGGAACCAGGCGGCGAAGGGCGGTGACGGCCATTATGTCAAGACGTCGGGCTTTTTGACGTGCACGACCGTGACCAAGACGCTCGGCGTCGATATCAACTGCAACGGCGTTTCGATGGACCAGGTGGCGGCGCAGCGTTCCGGTCAGCAGACCCCATTCGCTTCGTTCGAGTTGGGCGTCAATCCCGTGACGACTGGCGTGGACCGGAACGTGGGCTACACCCGGGTGTACGGCTCCCATATCGCTTGGAGCGGCCACACCAACCCACTGGCCCGCGAGATTAATCCCCAGTCCGTCTTTGAGCGGCTGATGCGCGCCACTCGCCCCGCGGGCAGTTCGGCCAAGAATGACGTGCAGTTGCTCGACCTGGTGCTCGATGACGCCAAGCAGCTGCGCACGCAGTTGGGGCGCGCCGATCAGGTTCGCATGGACGAGTATCTGAGCGTGGTGCGTTCGCTCGAAGATCGTCTGCAACGGTCGACGAGCCCGGCGCAGCGGACGTGGAAGCCGCGCGTGGCGCTGGACCCGGCCCAGAAACCCGAGGCCCAGCCGAAGGATTACGCCGACCATGTGCGGCTGATGTTGGACATGATGGCTCTGGCGTTCCAAACCGATTCGACGCGCATTGCCACCTTCATGTACAGCAACGCGGTGAGCAACCAGAACTTCTCGTTTGTCGATGGGGTGAAGGGTGGCCACCATTCGATTTCGCACCACATGGATAACCCAGACCAGATGCGGCAGTATCAGCTCATCAACAAGTGGCACATCGAGCAGTACGCTTATTTGTTGAACAAGCTGGCCTCGATGCCCGAAGGCGAGACCAATGTGCTGCACAACTCGATGATCCTGTTTGGCGCCGGCTTCCGCGATGGCAACAAGCACGATCCGCACAATCTACCGGTGGTCGTGGCGGGACGCGCTGGTGGCCGGTTGAACACGGGTCAGCACCTGATTTATGGCCCGGACAGCCCGCTGTCTAACCTGTATGTTTCGATGCTTGACGCTTTCGGCACCCCGGTGGAGCGGTTTGCGGACAGCACGGGTCCGGCTCGCGGCGTACTGGTGTAAAGGTTCGGGATGTCCGCCCCGCACGCGGTCTTTCTTCATGCGGCTCGGCCTTCGGTCGAGCCGCTTATGAACTTTTACCCCCGGCAGTGGCCGGAGTTGCGGATTACCAATCTGCTTGACGATGGCATTATGGGCCTGTTTTCGGCAGGGCGTTGGGATGATGCGCGAGCCCGTTTGCTGGAGATGGCGGGCGTGGGGCAGCGGGTGTACGGGGCGCAGGCGGGTCTTGTGAGCTGCTCGGCGGTATCGCGCGAGCAGATGGCGGCTTTGCGGGCAGCGTCCCCGATTCCGTTGCTGAAGATTGATGAGCCGATGGCGGGGCTGGCGACGGCGGCCGCTTCGCGAATTGGACTGTTGGTGACGTTTCCGCCGACGCTTCCGATCGCCGAACAGTTGCTTCGGGAGGCCGCCGGAGAGGCGCCGTTGGAGATTGTGCCGGTGGTTGTTCCCGAGGCGATCGCCGCACTTTTGGGTGGCGATCGCTCCTTCCACGATGCCCGGTTGATCGAGGCCGCTGACGCCCTGGCGGGCCAGGGCATCGGGGCGCTGGTGCTGGCGCAGGTTTCGATGGGGCCGCTGGTGCCTCTACTGCGGGAGCGCTTGGGAATCCCGGTGTTCTCGAGCCTGGAAACCAGCCTGAGCGCGTTGCGACGACTGCTGTGAGATTCGGTGTCTTCCTGTTCGCCGCTGCCTTGGCGGCCCAGACTCCGGAGCCGGAGCTGGTTTTCGGCACCACCGTCTATTCGTCGGCGGGGCTTTCCGGCAAGATCTATTTCATCTCGCCCGATAGCCTGCAACTGCCGCGGCTGCGGGAATCGCGGGCGGTCGGAACGATCTATACGACGTCCTTAAACGTTCCGCCGCAGCCGTTTACCCGCGGATTCCCGGGGATTTCAAACCGCTTTGAGTGGTTTGCCATCGACTACCAGGGGAAGATTTGGATTGAAGAGCCGGGGGTGTATGAGTTCCATCTGCTGTCGGACGATGGTTCCAAGCTGTGGATCAACAACCGGCTGCTCATCGACAACGACGGTCTGCACTCGCCTGCCGGGTTGACGGCATCAGCCAAGCTTTCGCGCGGCCTATTCCAGATTCGCATTGCCTACTTTCAAGGGCCGAGAACAGAGGTTGCCCTGGTCTTTTCGGCGAAGCCGCCCGGAAAGCCCTGGTCGATCTTCAACACCGATCATTTCGCGATTCCCGCGGCGGCAACGCACGCTGCGGGAACGGTCAGCGAGATTAAGCGGGCGTCGAACTGGTAGCGAGGGCGGAGGCGAACTGGCGGACCTTGCCGATGGCGGCGGCGATATCTTCCATGTCGCGCTTTTCGCCGAGCAGCATGGTTTGCGTGAACCAGACGGCTTCGTTGCAGAGGCGGTCGTTGACCGGGAGTTCGTTCTGCTCGCGCCACTGCTTCAGGCGCGCGGCGCCGTAGATGCGCTGGTAGCCGCGGGAGTTGAGGATGTTCTCCATGAAGGGCTGGCGGTTGAGCGGGGCGTAGCCGCCGGAGGCGGGGATGCCTTCGGCCGAGAGTGCTTTGAGGAACTTGGCGCGGGGCAGATTGGCGAACTGCGAGGCGTCGTAGCGGAACATGTAGAGGTGCCAGGCGCTGCGGGTGGCGCCCTTGGGCCAGGCGGCGGGGGTGACGCCAGGGATTTCGCTCAGGAGTTTCGACAGGTAGGCGGCATTCTCATCGCGGCGCTTCGATTGCGCGTCGAGGCGTTCCATTTGGGCGAGGAGGAGGGCGGCCTGGAACTCGGTGAGCCGGAGGTTAGCGCCTTGCGCGGCGGGGGCGCCGTTCCAGCCGCTCATGAACGCGCCGCTGCCGGCGGGGGGCTTCCGGGCGTTGGAGTTGGTGTGATAGGCGTAGCAGCGTTCGATGAAGTCGCCGTCGTTCGAGACGACGGCGCCGCCTTCGCCGGAGTTGAGATTCTTCGAGGCCTGGAAGCTGAAGGTGCCGCAGTCGCCGACGGTGCCAACGCGCTTGCCCTTCCATTCGGCGAGGTGGGCTTGGGCCGCGTCTTCGAGGACTTTGAGCCCCTTCGGCTTGGCCGCGGCGAGGACGCCATCGAGATCGGCGGGGGTGCCGGCGATGTGGACGGGGATTACGGCGACGGTGCGATCGGTGACGGCGGCGGAGATTTTGCTGGGGTCGATTTGGAACGAGGCGGCGTCGGTATCGACGAACACGGGGAGAGCGCACTTTGAGAGTACGGCGTTGATCGTCGCTATGAAGGTGTATGGCGGGACGATGACTTCGTCGCCGGCCTGCACGTCGAGGCCGTGGAGTGCGACCATGAGGGCGCTGGTGCCGTTGGCGACGGCGAGGCAGTGCTTGGTGCCGATGAGTTCGGCGTATTTCTGTTCGAAGGCGGCGACCTGTTGGCCGTTGCCGCGGTACCATTTGCCGCTCGTGAGGACGCGCTGGAGACCGTCCTTTTCGGCGGGGCCGACGATGGGCCAGCCGGGGAAGGGTTTTTTGCGGACGGGATCTCCGCCGAGGGCGGCGGGCTTGGCCTGCGCACTGGTGACGATGGTGATTCCGGCGGCTGCGGCCGCTACTGCCTCGCGTCTGGTCATGTTCTTATGCTACCCGACCCCCGTGGAGTTTGGCGGTGAATTCTGATAGTGTCCGCCGTGAACCGAAGTTGGTTCGTACTGATATTTCAGGCTTGAGGTAACGAGGATGAACATCTTGAGGGGTGCGGGGCGCCGGGGCGCTTTCGCACTGTTGACCTGCTTGACGCTTGCTGCCGCGCCGGTATCGGCCCAGGTGTTGAAGGGGCAAATATTGGGCGTGGTTTCTGATCAGTCCGGGGCGTTAGTGCCCGGGGTGAAGATTACGATTCTGGAGACGCGGACGAATTTTCAGCGGACCAGCGAGACGAACGACACGGGGAACTTCTTTTTCGTGAACCTGGACCCGGGGGACTACCGCGTGGAGGCGGAGAAGACGGGATTCAGCAAGGCGCTGCGGACGGGCGTTGAGCTGTTGCCGAACACGACGGCGCGCGTGAACTTTGAACTGGTGCCGGGGGCGATTACGCAGACGATTGACGTGAGCGCTTCGGCGGCGCCGCTGCTGCAGACGGACCGCGCGGACACGGGCGGCAAGATTGACCAGAAGCAACTGCAGACGATGCCGATGCTATACAACCGGAACTATCAGGGGCTGCTGCTGCTGGTGCCGGGCGTGGGACGGCCGTTCCGGCCGCATTCGGAGTTCTACAACTCGCACGATTCGCTGTCGGTACGGGTGAACGGCCAGGGCCGGCAGTTCAACAATTTCCAGATTGAGGGGATTGAGAATAAGATCGACAACGGGAACCTGACGGCGCTGGTGCCGCCGGCCGAGGCAATTCAGACGGTGGACGTTTCGACGTCGAACTTCGACCCGGAGTTTGGCAACGCGGGCGGCGCCGTGACGAATGTTACGCTGCGGAGCGGGTCGAACGACTTCCACGGCAGTCTGTTTCACTTCCACCGGAACGAGAATATTCAGGCCCGGAATACGTTTGCCATTACGAAGGCGCCGACGGTGTACAACCAGTTCGGCGGGACGCTGGGCGGGCGGATTGTACGGGACAAGCTGTTTTTCTTTGGCGACTACCAAGGCAGCCGGGACCATTTGGGCCAAGTGAACCGGGGGACGCTGCCGAGCACGATTTTCCGGACCGGGAACCTGGCGGGAGGCGGGGTGACTTTGTATGATCCGCTGACGGGAGACGCCAGCGGCGCCGGGCGGACGGCATTTGCAGGCGGGATGATTCCCCAGAGCCGGATCAGCCCGATCGCCCGGCGTATCCTGGGATTCCTTCCGGAGCCGAACCTGGGCGCGGTGCCGGAGGGACAGATTAACTATTCGCAGAACAGCGTCCGCATCAAGACGCTGGACCAAGCGGATGGCAAGGTGGACTGGGTGATTGGGAGCAACGACCGCTTGGCCGTGCGCTACAGCATTCAGAAGGCGCTGGTGGACGACCCTGGGCTGTTTGGGCCGGGGGGCATTTACGGCGGCTTCCGGGGTGGTGGTTTCGGCGGTTCGGGCCCAGCCCGGACGCAGAGCGCGGGCATCAACTATTCGAAGGTGCTGAACCCCACGCTGGTTTGGGAATCGCGCGTGGGCGTGGTGCGGAACCGCAATGACGCTCTTGCTTCCGATACCGGTAAGAAGACCTCCGAGGAGATTGGCATTCGCGGTGTGAATCTGGACGAGTGGACGAGCGGGCTGACGGAGATCCGGGTGAACGGGTACTCGTCGCCGCTCGTCGGCTTCTCACCGAGCCTGCCGTGGGCCCGGGCGGTGACGAGCTTCGGCATCGTCAATAACTTCTCGAAGACCTTCTCGAAGCACATCATCCGCTTTGGCGTGGACATCCGCCGGGAGCGGAACGATTTGCTGCAGACGCAGACGTTCAACCCGCGCGGCCGGTTCGAATACAACCCGGCGCAGACCGGAACGACGACCGATACGCGGCGGAACTTCGCGAATTCGTTTGCGGCGTTTTTGTTGGACGTGCCGAGCTTGGCCGGACGCGACCTACCGTTCGTATTCCCGGCGCGCCGGGAGTTGATCACCAACGTTTACTTCCAGGACAAATGGCAGGTCTCCTCCAAACTGACTTTGGATCTTGGCCTTCGTTTCGAACGGGAGCGGGGCAGCCGTCCGCGCCAGCCGGGCGGATTCTCCAACTACAACCCCACGAACAATACGCTGGAGTTGGCGGGCCTGGGTTCGATCCCGATGAACATTGCAAACTCGAACAACAACTGGGGTCCGCGGTTGGGCATCGCTTATCGCGTCAGCGAGAAAATGGTGGTTCGGACGGGATACGGCATCAGCTTCTTCCCGCGCCGGATGGGACAGACCAACTTCCCGATCCTGCAGAACAATGGCTACCCCTCAGCCAATGCGTTCGTGCCGTCGACGGTGACGATGACAACGGGCTTTCCGGCGTTCGTGCCGTTTAACCTGCCTTCGAGTGGCGTGATTGAAAACGCGCCGCTGAGCAATAGCTACGGTTACACGCAGCAGGATATGGCGAGCCCCTACGTGCAGAGCTGGAACTTCGCCGTTCAGCGGGCGCTGCCCTTCAAGCTGGCTTTGGACGCGGCGTACGTGGGAAACCGCGGGGTCAACAATCTATCGCCCTACAACCTCAATGCGTCGATGATCCCGGGGTCGGGAAACAACGGGCGTCCGCTGTTCCAGGCGTTCCGGAAGACGACGGACGTGTCCATGATTCTTGGAACCAACACCTGGTACCACGGCTTGCAGTTGAAATTGGATCGCCGCGTGGGGGACGGGTTGTTCCTCACAACGGCGTACACCTTCAGCAAGGCCCTAAACTTCCAGGATGACGACGGCGGCATCGCGATTCCCATGAACGTAGCTCTGAACAAAGGCCGGAGCAGTGACAATCGGGTGCACGTCTTCACGAATAGCTTCATGTGGGCCCTGCCGTTTGGCAAGGGCAAACGGTGGGCGAACTCGGGACCAGCCCAGTACATCGTCGGGGGATGGCAGTTTCAGGGCGTCGTGAGCTTGATGAGCGGTACCTGGTTTTCGCCGTCGGTTTCCGGTGTGGTGAACGCGCCGGGGAATGCGGACCGGCCGAACTGGGTGGCGCCGATCCGCTACCTGGGCGGCACGGGTCCGGGACAGCAGTGGTTTGACCCGAGTGCGTTCGCCATTCCCGCCCAGAATACGCTGGGGAACGCGGGACGGAACATTATCCAAGGACCGCGCTTCTCGAATCTCGATGCGGCGCTGCACCGGGAGTTCCGGATTCGCGAGGGCATGTCGTTGACGCTGCGCGTCGAGAGCTTTAACTTCACCAACACGCCGCACTATAGCAATCCGAACGGCAACGCGCAGTCGCCGCAGTTCGGGCAGATCAATGGAGCCGAACAGGATCAGCGCCAGTACCAGCTTGGGCTGACGCTGCGATTCTAGGTTCTTAACGGGGCGCCGGCAGCCGGCCGCGAAACTTGGGAACGATAACTTCCTGGGTGTAGCGGTCGTGCTGCCGGAGGGCCTCCATCGCTTCGGGCATCCGCATCTTCTTCACGATCGTCTTCATTTGCTCCGTCCCCTGTCTCCCCCACTCCGTCCTTTCGGCCGCCGTCGCCGGCAATCCCTCAGAACCTCCTCCGTGCGCCATCACATCCGCCACCCAAGAACCGAGGGTTAAACTGCCGGCGAAGCCGAGCTTGCTTAATGTGGTTAGCCCCTGGTTGGGAGGCACGGGGGCAGCAGCGTGCGATTCGGCGTCGCCGTAGTCGCCTTTTAGCGGCAGGTCTTCGAGTCGGCCGGTGATGGCGTGGGCGCCGTAGAGAGTCTTGGCCCGGTCGGCGGCGCTGAGTTGGAGGCGGGGGAGATAGGTGTCCATGTTGATGTAGAGGATGGGCACGTGGGTCTCTTCGAAGAACTCGCGGGCGAGGGTGCCGACGGTGAGCGGGGCGGGACCGTGGCTCGAGGAGAGATAGACCTGGCGGCGGAAGCCTTGCTTCAGGAGAGAGTGGGCGAGTTCCTTGAGGAAGGCGGTGCCGGATTGCGGGCTGAGGTAGACGGTGGAGGGGGCGATGGTGGTGGTGCCGGGGTAGGACCAGACGAGGCCGGGCATGTAGAGGCCGCCGGTCTCTTCGGCCATCGTCATCGCGTAGGCGAGCGGCCAGGTGTAGTCACGGCCGCTTGGTTGGGTGCCGTTGGTTTCGACGGCTCCCACCGGGATAAAAATGATGTCGCTTTTTTTGAGCTGCGCAGCTACTTGCACTTGGCTCAAGCGGGTGAGGTCTCGCGTGTGCAGCGGACGAATCTGCGCGGGCAGGGCCGCGGCGAATGTCACGGCCAGAATAATAAATCTCAACATGGGGGCTCCTAGGCTTGTCACCGTACGCTCCATATGATATTCGTTACCGCAGTGAAGTGAGATCGCCTTCCGTTCGCTTCGCTTTGTCCCATGCGAAACGCACTTTTTCTTTCTGTTGCCGCCTTGTCCGCTGCGACCTTGTCCATGGCCCAGCGTGCGCCGTTGTTTAAGGACGAGATCCTGCCGGTGCTCGAAAAGAGTTGCGTGAAGTGCCATAGCCCGAAACAGGCGATGGGCGGGCTGGACCTTTCGACGTTTGCGGGGCTGATGAAGGGCGGGTCGAGCGGGCCGGCGATTGCGCCGGGCAAGCCGGGACGGAGCTTGTTGTGGGTGATGGTGGAATCAGACAAGATGCCGATGGGCGGCAGTTTGTCAGCGGCGCAGAAGCAGTTGCTGCGGACGTATATTGAGCAGGGCCGGTTTCCGACGGCGGAGTTGGACGCGGCGCAGGTAGCCAAGGAAGCGGCGCGGATTACGCCAGAGGCGCGGCAGTGGTGGTCGTTTCAAGCGCCAGTAAAACCGGCGGTGCCGGCGACGCCGCGGGGAGCGACGGTGCGCACGCCGATCGATGCCTTTGTGGCTCAGAAGCTGGCGGCGAAGGGTTGGCGGATGCAGTCCGAGGCCGACCGCGTGAGTCTGGCGCGGCGGCTGTATTTCGGGTTGACCGGCATTGCGCCGACGCCGGCGGAGATGAAGGCGTTTCTAGACGACTCGTCGTCCCAGGCTTATGAGAAGCTGGTTGACCGGCTGCTCGAGAGTCCCCGGTACGGAGAACATTGGGGCCGGCACTGGCTGGATATCGCGGGGTATTCCGACACGCGGGGCGATGCCGGCGATTCGACACGGGAAACGTTGTGGAAGTACCGGGATTACGTGATTCAGGCGTTCCACAAGAACAAGCCGATTAACCGGTTTCTGGTGGAGCAGTTCGCGGGTGACCAGTTGGTGAACTATCAGCCGGGCACGTCGCCGAAGCCGGAGCAGATTGAGGCGCTGACCGCTACGGGTTACTTGCGGACGATTGCGGACATCACCGACAACCAGACGATCTATGAGGTCGATAAGTATTTCGACGCGCTGCAGAAGACTGTTGAGACGAGCTTGTCCTCGGTTCTTGGTTTGTCGATTGGCTGTGCGCGGTGCCACGACCATAAGTTCGATCCGATTCTGCAGAAGGACTACTACAAGCTGACCGCGGTGTATCAGTCGACGTGGGACCCGGAGAACTGGCTGGCGGCGAATTTGGGCTTTGGCCCGTGGCCGAGCCGGATGGTGTTGGACATTCCGGGGGATAAGCGCGAGGCGTGGATCAAGGACGTTACCAGCAGCGATGCGAAGACGATTCGACGGCTCGATGATCTGTTGGAGGCGACCTACCAGCGTTTCCGGGCCGAGTTGAAGACAGGCCGTGAGTTGATGCCGGAGCGGCGGGCGGAACTGCGGCGGATCATTGAAGAAGATCCGGACCTGGAAGTGGACCGCAACGCGACGAAGGACTTCATCTCGGATAACGAGTTGGATAAACGGTATCCCGAGTTTGCCAAGTGGAAAGAGGAGATCGCCGTGCGGCGGGCGAACCGGCGGAAGAAGCAGTCTGAGATTGATCCGAACTTTATTGAGGCGGCTTGGGACGTATCGAAGACGCCGTCGCCGACCTACGTCCTGCAGCGCGGGAACTATCTGGCGCCGGGCGCGGAGGTGCAGCCGGGGCTGCCTGCGGTGCTCGATCATCCGGCGAAGCCGTTTGCGTTTCCGAAGCCGGAGGAGCATCCGGATTGGCACCATACGGGACGGCGGCTGGCGCTGGCGGAGTGGCTGGTGGCGCGGGAGAAAGTTCCACTTTGGCGAGGGTTTGGTGAAGTCGGTGGATGACTTTGGGATGCAGGGCGACAAGCCGAGCCATCCGGAGTTGCTCGACTATCTGGCCGTGGATTTCCAGGAGAACGGTTGGGACTTGAAACGTTTGACGCGGCAGATTGTCCTGTCGCAGGTCTACCGGCAGTCGTCGGCGGAGGTGGCCGGATATTTGGCGGCGGATCCTTCGGCGAAGCTGCTGTGGCGGAAGCCGCCGCTACGGCTGGAGGCGGAGACGATTCGCGACTCGATGCTGCAGGTGAGTGGTCTGCTGAACGGGAAGATGTATGGCCCGCAGGAACCGATTAAGCGGGGGGCAGACGGTCAGTGGCTGGAGGATGAATCGAAGGGTGATCCGAATCGGCGAAGCCTGTACCTGACGCAATCCCGGACGCGGCCGGTGGCGTTCCTGCACGCCTTCGACGCGCCGACGATGACGGCGGATAACCAGACGCAGCGGTTCCGCTCGGCGCTGCCGACACAATCTCTCGCCTTGTTGAACGGCCCATTTGTGCGCCGGGTGAGCCAGGCATTTGCCAACCAGCTTTGGGAGCAGAGCAAGGGCGACACCGCCGACGCTTTGCATCGCGCGTTTCTTGCCGCTTACTCCCGCCCGCCGTCGGCGCGGGAACTTGCGATTGGCCAGCAGGCGATCGCCACCGAGACGGATCCGAAGGAAGGCCTTCGTCTGTTTCTTCAAGCCATTCTTGGCGCTAACGATTTTCTCTACAGTTACTAACGAGCCATGAAGCCTTTTCTCTCCCGTCGCCAAGCCCTTCAGGAAGCCGCTCTCGGCTTCGGCGGTCTCGCCCTTAGCTCGCTTGTCGCCGTGGGCGCCGAGCCGACGTCCTACACCCTGCGACCGAAGCGCCCGCACTTCCCGGCGAAAGCGAAGAACGTGATCTTCCTCTACGTTGGCGGCGGCCCAAGCACCATCGACATGTTCGACCCGAAGCCGCTGCTGCGGAAGTACGACGGCAAGCCGGCGCCATTTGAAATCAAGGGCCGGGCGTTGAACGGTTCGCAAGAGGTGATGGCCAGCCCGTGGGACTTCACCCGCTGCGGCAAGAGCGGCCGGGAGATTTCGAATCTACTGCCGCACTTTCAGAAAGTGGTGGACAAGGTGAGTTTCGTCCGGTCGATGCAGACCGACCGGATTGACCATTCGACGGCGCAATTCACGTTCGTCACGGGCCGTGGGTTCACAGGATTCCCGACGCTGGGTTCCTGGGTGAACTATGCGCTGGGGACCGAGAATGAGAATCTGCCCGGGTTTGTGGCGCTGGGCGAAGGGGCGAGCATCGGCTCGCGTGCGCACTCGTCGGCTTGGCTGCCGCCGGTGTATACCGGAACGGCAATGCGGGCGGATGCGAAGGCGCCGATCTATGACATTAAACGGCCCGACGATATGTCGGGCGTGCAGCAGCAGCGTTTGCTTTCGGTGGTGAATCAGCTGAACCGGGAACAGAAGGGGCATCATCCGCTGGACCAGGATCTGGAGGCGCGGATTGCGAACTATGAGCTTGCCGCGCGGATGCAACTCGAAGCGCTGCGGGTGGCGGACCTGTCGTCCGAGAGCCAGGCGACGAAGGACTTGTATGGCTTGGACGAGAAGGTTTCGGGGCCATATAGCAAGTTGTGTTTGATGGCGCGGCGGTTGGTGGAAAGCGGGGTCCGGTTCGTGCAGATCTATGGCGGCGGGGGAGGGAACTGGGATACGCACAGCAATATCGCGGGCCAGCTTCCCGGGCTTTGCCAATACATTGACCGGGGCACAGCGGCGCTGCTGACGGATTTGGAGCAGCGGGGCATGTTGAAGGATACGCTCGTGGTTTGGTCGGGCGAGTTCGGCCGGCTGCCGACCATTGAATCGAGGAATGCCGCTCCGGGCCGCGACCACAATCCGTACGGATTCAACATGTGGATGGCAGGGGCCGGCGTGAAGCAGGGCTTCGATTACGGGCTGACCGATGAGTTGGGCTATGCCGCCGTGCCAGAGTTCCGGGTGGGCCACGCCGATATCCATGCCACGATTCAGCAACTGCTGGGCATCGACCACCAGAAAAATACATTCTTCTATGAGGGCCGCAACGAGTCGCTGGTAGGGGTCACTCCGGCGCGGGTCCTGAACGAGATTCTCTTATGATTGATCGCCGTCAACTCTTTACCGGCAGCCTGGCTACGGCTGCCCTCCATGCCGCGACCGGGGGCGAAGTGAAGCGCCGGGCGGGTTCGCGGATCAAGATTGGCTTGAACGCCTATTCGTTCAATAAGCCGTTGATGGCGGGAACGATGACGATCCCCGATGTGATCGACTACTGCGCGCAGCAGCAGATTGACGGGGTCGACTTGACGGGTTACTACTTCAAGGGTTATCCCAACGTTCCGACGGACGAAGTGATCTATAGCGTGAAGCGCGCGGCGTTTCTGAATGGGGTGACCATCACTGGCACCGGGGTGCGGAACGATTTCGCGTTGACGGATCCGTCGAGCCGGCGGGGGCATATTCAGCTGGTGAAGGACTGGGTGGACGTGGCGGCGAAGTTAGGCTCCGATATGGTCCGGGTGTTTTCGGGCAAGGATCATCCGAAGGGGTACACGTTTGAACAAGTGCTCGATTGGATGGTGCCCGCGTTTCAGGAGTGCGCTGAGTATGGGGCCAAGCGCGGCGTGATCGTTGGCCTGCAACATCATGATGATTTCCTGAAGACGGCGGAGCAGACGATTCGCGTTGTGGATTTGGTGAAGTCCGATTGGTTCTCGGTGATTCTGGACGTCGGCAGTTTGCGGCAGGGCGATCCGTACACGGAGATCGAAAAGCTGCTGCCCTACTCCAGCAATTGGCAGGTGAAAGAGCACGTCTGGTACGGCACGAAGAAGGTGGAGATTGATCTGCCGCGGATCCGGAAGATCATTGACCGGGTGGGCTATCGTGGCTTTACGCCGATTGAAGCCTTGGGCGAGGGAGACCCGGCGACGATCGTGACGGCGTTCCTGAGCAAGGTGCGGCAGGCGTTCGCTTAGGCTGCCGGGGAGAGGGTCAGCAACTCGGGAGCGTGGTCCCGCCACCAGCGGTGGCCGGCTTCCTCATTCCATTCCTGGCACGCGGGGCTGGCTTCGAGCTTGGCGCGCAGGGCGCGAGCGCTCGGCGGGCGGGCGGCCGGGTCCTTGGCCAGGCACGCTAGCAGGATTTCATCGAGTTCCGGAGGAACGGAGAGCTCGGTGCGCTGGGAGGGGGCAATGGGTTCGTTTTGCACATGAGCGAGCGCCATGGCCATGCCACTCGGTGCTTCGAACACCGTCTTGCCCGTGAGCAGCCAGTAGCCGACGCAGCCTACGGCATAGAGGTCGGCGCGGGCATCCACGTGAGCGCTGCCGATGGCGAGTTCCGGGGCCATGTAGGCGGGGGTGCCGGTCGTCATGCCCTCGCGGGTTAGTTTGGCGGACTCGGCGTCCTCAATGGCCTTTACGAGGCCGAAATCGAGCACCTTGGCAAAGTCGCTGTCGACGCCGCTTTGGCCGACCATGATATTCCGCGGTTTAATGTCGCGATGGGTGAGGCCGGCGGCGTGGGCCTCTTCGAGGGACCGGCAGATTTGCCGGAGCAGCCAGATGACCCGCCCGGCGGGCACCGGGCCGAAACGCTCGACCAAGGTCTCGAGGTCGATGCCGTTGACGATCTCCATCACGTAGTAGAGCGCGCCGTTTTCGGTCATGCCGTAGTCGAAGATGGTGACCGTGTGGGGAGACCGGAGCCCGGCGGTGGCCTTGGCTTCGCGTTCAAACCGCATGCGGACGACGGACATGGCTTCGGCGGAGTTCTTGGTCACTTCGCGCGGGGCGATGAGTTTGATGGCTGCTTCGCGGGCTAACATACGGTGGCGCGCGCGCCAGACTTCGCCCATGCCGCCGGAGCCCAGCTTTTCGATAAGTTCGTAACTACCCAGCTCCTTTTCGCGGCTCATGCGAATGCCCATCTGGTACATGAGGCGGGAGAGCAGAATGCCGATGGTGGCGAAGATGGTGGGCGGCACCATCCAGATGGCGATCTGGGCGGGAGTCGGGACCGGTACATCGAGCAGCCAGATATTGAGCAGGAGGCCGACGCCGGTCATCCAGGCTGAGAGCAGGGCGGCCGCGGTGGCTTTGGACCAGTTAGCGGGTACGGCCATGCCGAAGATGAGCACCCAAGCGGAAATGGCCGAAAACCCGCGAATACGTTCGTCCGGGCCCATGGGGATGACCCACTCGCTCATGGCGATGAGAAGGGCGCCGAGGACTTCGAAGCCCAAGCCGATTTCAAGCTTGCGGTTGCCGCTAATGCGCGGATGGCGCATCAGGAAGAATACTGCGATGCCGGAGGCGATCGCGGTAACCGTGACGAAGCCAAAGACCCAATGGCCCTCTGGTACGCTGGGGACGGCGAAGCGGTACAACAGATCGATGATGGCGAAGCAGGTGGCGTAGGCCGCGCCGGCCCAGCCCAAGCGCCAGACCGCTCCATCGACCAGCTCCGTGGGGAGCCGGTCGGTGGCGATGAGCGATTCGGTCGTGTTGTGCTTGCCGAGACGGTCTATGTTCAAGCGTGGCTAACTCTTCAGAACTTCTTTGATTCTCCGGGCCACGATCTTGTCTTCGCCCGGCTGCAGCATCCAGACACCGATTTCGAGAGAGTCTTTGTTATTGCCCGGCACTACCTCGATCGACGGATCGCCTTCGCGGAGTTTCACGGCCACTTCCCGGTAGCTGAGCTTCACCTTCGAGGAGTCCCAGGTGAGGCGCAGATGGGGAACGTGATTGGCGATGGGGGGAACATACTGTTCAGCCTTAACGCCGGCGATCGACTTGGCGGTGTCGCCGATCAAGGACACGCGACGTTCCCATTCCTTCCACTCGGCGGCGTGATCCTTCTTCATGAACGTCTCGATGGCGACCATCATGCCGAGAAGTTCTTCCTTGTTCACCTTCATTCCGCGGCCGATGGTATCGCCATTGGGCGGACCGTTGAGACGAGCGGCGGCGATGATCTCTTTCTTTCCCATCAGCACGCCGGCGCTTTGCGGACCACGGATGCCTTTGCCGCCGGAGAAGATGACGAGCGAGAAACCCATCTTGTTGAAGCGGGTCATGTTCTCGAGCGGCAGCGCGTCGGCGGCGCAGTCGGTCATGGTGGGGATGCCCTTGTCGATGCCGATCTGAGCGAACTCCTGATCTTTGATCTGGCCGTCGTTATTGGCCCAGTTCAGGAAGAACATCATGGCGGTCTTTTCGTTGATGGCGCGGAGGAGCTCTTCGCGGGTCTCTACTTCAATCAGCTTGACTCCGCAGTTGCGAATGGCATGGTCGTAGCCGACGCGATGGGACTTCTGGACGATCACTTCGCTCTTCATGCCGGTGATGTCGGGCAGTTGGAGCACCTTCTTCTGGTCCATACCGGTGAGCACGCCAGCGGTGCCGAGCGTCAACGCCGAGGCGGCGCCGGCGCTGACCATGGCGGCTTCGGCGCCGAGGAGTTCAGCGATGCGCTTGCCGACGGCGTCGTGCAACTCGGCGATGCGGACGAACTGCTTGGAGGCGTAGTTGATGGCGTCCATGACTTCGGGCATCATCAGAGACGCAGTGAACATGGTGTAGGTTCCAGCCGCATTGATCAGCGGGCGGACGCCCAAGTCTTTGAAGTAGTCGCGTTTGGTGACGGCTGCGGCGGCAGCGGGCGCCATACCCGCTACTGCGGGGGCGACGGACAGCGTTTGAAGGAACTTTCTGCGGTTGGCCATGACGCAATTATACGCCTGCGCCCGCCCGGGGTTTAATTGGAAAACGCGAGTTTCTTCTTTCAAGGAGATTGAGCAGGACAGCCAAGCCGAGCAAACCGGGCCAGAGCCGCGTGATGGCGGGCACGGTACGGCCGGGGTTGGCGAAGGCCTGGCGCGGGTCCGGGGCGTAGCGGCCGCCGGTGAAGCCGGCGATCTGCCGGAGCAGGGTTTCGTTGGCGCCGTAGTCGGCGAGTTCCACTTCCTGGCGGTAGTAGCCGACTTCCGGGAACACGCGGCTATCCTCGACCGGGCGGACGCGGAAGAGGCCCTGCGTCGAGCCGATGCGGACGCGGCCGCGGTAGAGCCCTTCGCCAGCCTTGGTGACTTCGACCGGTTGCCGGAAATCGGCCGGACCGAGGGCGAAAATGGCGGGAATCGTTTTGGGTGCTTCGAGATTGCGGCCGAGGCGGTAGGTGACGACGAGGTCGCCGGTGGAGGCATCGTAAGTGGCGCCGGCTTCTCCGGCCTGCGAGTGGGGCAGCAGATCGCGGAGGACGTTGCCCCAAAAGCGATCAAAGCCCTTCCAACTGACCCAGGCGTCGGCCCAGCGGCTCTTGGCGTCCGACGCGAAGACGACGCTGCGGCCGAGGCCATACTGCCAGCGCGTGAGCAGCGGGTCGCGCTGGTCGATGCTGAGGATGGTTTCGGCGGTGGGTTTGGCGATGAACTTCGTATAGCCGCGAAGGGCGGGAGCCGACTCCATGCCGACGCCTTCGAGGATCTCGGCCTGGCGCTCAACCACTGCGGTGATGGCCTTTTCAATAGCCGTCGAGCCGGTGAACTCCATTACGTCTTTGAGTAGAATCTGCTCGAGGCCGGAGGGGTCGTTCAGAAAGTAGGCCTTGCCTTTCGAGAAGGCCGCGATCTTTTCAAGATACGCGCGGTTGACGTCCTGGCCCAAGCCGACCGTAGAGATGGTGATGCTTTGCGTGGCCGCTTCCTTGGCCAGGGCGATAGAGTCGCCTTCTTCGGAGATGCCGTCCGTAAGCAGCACGATGTGCTTATAGGTAGCCTTGATGGGCACCGTGCGGCGGAAGGCTTCCGTCAGGGCGGGTGCGATCTGCGTGCCTCCGTCCGGGGTGATGCCGGCGACGAGGCGCTTGATGAGCGTGCGATCTTCGGCCTTGCGGATGGGGACAGCCCACTGGAAGGAGTTGTCAAAAATCAGGACGCCAACGAAGTCGACGGGACGAAGGTTTTCGATCACGCCGATGGAGGCGACGCGGGCAAGCTCCATTTTGCGGCCTTCCATCGAGGACGACTTGTCAACGATGAGAGTGACGCAGGTGCCCTCCGGCGAGCGGGGCGGGGCCAGTTTGGCCGACATGGCGCGGTCGAGCGAGTCTTCCACCTTCTTGGCTTCATTAAACGTATTTCGCTCGCCGCCGATGACGAGCAGGCCGCCGCCCTGCTTCACCCATTGCTCGACGCGGTCCTTTCGATCGAGGGAGATCGCTTCGAGGTCGAGGTTGTTGAGGATGACGATCTGGAAATCGTCCAGCTTCTGGCCGTCGAGGGTGCTGGTCGTAGTGACGTCGAAACGGCCCGCGGAAAGAACATCCATGAAGTCCTTTTCGCTGCCCAACGGATCCTGCGTGACGTAGAGTGCCTTAGGCAAACGCAGGGCGACAGACTGGGCAAAACGGACCTCGCCGAGTTCGGCCGACTTCACGACCCCGGCCACGTCGATGGCCCCGGGCGTGTTCAGCGCCACTTGGACGCGCACCCGGTTCATGCCGGCTTGCAGTTGCACGGCGTTGGTGCCGATGGCTTTGCCTTCGGCCGTGAGATCAATGGAGGCGGCTGCGGGGCGGGGCGCTTCGAGCGCGATTTCAATGGGGAAGCGGTCGCCCGCGAAGGCTTGCGCCGGGAAGGAGACCGATTCCAGACGGAGGGCCGGTTTGGGGCGGCCGGCCATGGGGTAGACGTCCACGGGCACACCCAACTGCTGCGCCTGCCAGAGGGCGCGGGTGACGCTGCCCTTGTTCTCCTTGCCGTCGGAAAGGAGAGCGATCCGCGGGACGAGGCCGGCGGGCATGGCGGCCATGCCCTCGCGGAGGGCGGTTTCCAGATCGGTGCCGCGGCCACCGGCGCCGGCGGTGTGGCTGAGTTTGCCTTTCTCTTCCGCCTCGGAGACAGGCCGCGTGGTGCGGCCGAACGGGATGACCTTTACCCAGTTACGCCCCTTGTCGCCAACGATGCGGGAGGCGACGGCCGAAGCTTGGGCGAGGTCCTGTTCGGAGACGCTGGCCGAGGTATCAACGAGCACGCTGACGGCGACCTTGCTCTCCTCGGAGTTCATTTTGGGCTCAGCCAACGCGAGGAGGATACAAATGATCGCGAGGGCTTTCAGCGTGGTAGCCAGGCGCTGCCGGCCACGGGTCCATTCGAGGTACCACCATCCAGCCGGGACCGCGATAAGAAGGAGTACCCACCAACGTTCCAGCGTCATGACGCCTTCCGAAACGGCGCTGTGAAGCGCCGCAAGATTTCAGTGCCAGGCAGAGTCTGCTGCTGTACCGCCGGCAGACGGGTGCGGCCAAACCAGATCCATTCGATCAAAAGGAGCAGTCCGCCGGCGATGGCCAGCCATTGCCAGATGTCGCGTGAAGCGATGGAGTCGGCCACCCCACGGGGAACGCCCCGGCGGACCTTCGCGGGAGCATCCCAGGTGGACTCGGCGATGTCGGGCAGCGAGAGCGAATAGACCTGCTCTTTGCTACCGGTCCGCACGCGAACCATGCCCCGCTCTCCTGAGTAGAACTGCAGATTGCCGTCGACGATGGAGAAGGGAATCGCGATGTCGCTCGCGCCTAGGACGCGGACGGAGCTCGAGTCGACTCCGCTTTCAAGCGGAATCTGAATATTGCCGACGCTTTCGCCGGTCACTTCCCGGCGCCGCATCCCATCCGGGGCCAGCCATTCGAGGGTGTTAGCCATGAGCAACGGAGCGGTGAGTTCGAAGCGCAGGGCGCCGCGGCCCGGGTGGAAGCCGAGATAGGCCGCATCGTTCGAGGCGACGGCGACCGCACCCGCATCGCTCTCTGCGACGACCGTGACATTGGCGGATGGCGCAAAGACGCTGGTTTCGTCCAGGCGCAGGTCGAGACTGCGCAGGCCGGCCGCCATGGGGTGTTCGTTTCGCCAGCCGGTGAGCTTGGCGCCGCGGGCCGGGGTGAGCATGGCGATTGGCGCTCCCTTCGCGGGCGGCTCAATCCAGAGCGCTTTGCGCGCGGGCTTGACGGGCGGGGCGAAGCGGTCGATCACGATGATCTCGGCGTCGGCGTCGGCCTTGTACTCTTCGGGCGGGGCGTAGGTGGCGGTGAGCCAGCGGTTCGCGTTGAGCAAGGGCCGGAGCAGGGCGGGCTCGCGAGTATAGACCATCACGCGCACCAGCTTCTGTTCGGGTAGTTCGAGGGTGGCGCCGTTATCTTCGACGATGGCATCGCGCATCACGAGCCGGGCTTCGAGGTAGCCGGCGGCCTTTGTGCGGAATTCGATGCGAGCGCTCTCCTCGGCGCCGGGTTGCAGGGTCAACCGGGCCGAGCCGACCGGGGCGCTGCCGAAGGTGACGGCAAGCGGCGCGTTCTCCACTTGGCGGGAGTAGTTCTTCACCGCGACAAACACTTCCCAAAGTTGGGCGTCGGCCGGAGAGCGGCGAAGGGTCACCTTGCGAATACCGACATTGCGGAGGTCGCTCTTTACCGGGAGAAGCCGCACGTTGGCGGGCAGTTCGGCTTCGCTGGGCAGATCGTTGGCGTGAGAGCGGAACGAACCGGCGAGGACAATTTCGCCGAGTCCGCTACCATGCTGGCGCTGCATCTGGCGGGCGAAATCGAGCGTGGCTTTCAGGTTGATGGCGGACGCGCCGGGGCGGGTTTCAAGGATAGCCCGTTCGGTGGCCGGGCGATCAATGGCGAAGACAGTGGCCGGCGTAGGGAGAGCGTCGGCGCGAACGAGCATTACGCGGTCGCCCGATGGGAGGCTGCGGAGCCAGAGGATGGATTCGCGCTTGGCCTGATCGAGGAGAGTCATGGGGCCGGTACGGGCGGCCATCCAGGCGGAGCTATCGAGGACCAGGACATGATCGCGACTCATGCGGTCGGGCGAGCCGAGGCGGAGTTGGGCGAGGGCGGCAAGCAGCAGGCCGATGGCAATCAGCTGCAGAAGCATCGACCAAGGTTGCTGGATGCGTTTGCGATGCTTGGCTTCCGGAGGTTTGTCGGACGGCGTCCAGAAGCGCAGCGTGGCCACACGGATCTTGCGCCGGGAGCGGTCGAGCAGGTAGAGCGCGAAAACCCCGCCGCTGACCAACCCCCAAACCGCCAGGAACTCTCCCAGACTCAGGTTCAAAAAGAACATCTACCGTCCGCCCCCTAGCAGCGGCCCGAAGATCGCCTGCTCGACGGGCGTCGAGGTGACCACGCCCGCGTACTTGCCGCCTTTTCGCAACGCTACTTCCCGGACGCCACGGGCGTAGGCGTCGAAGTTCGCCGTGTATTCGGCCTGCGCTTCGTCGTCAAAATTCAGCTTCTGCACTTCGCCGGTTTCGGCGTCTTCAATTTCGATTTCCCCTTTGAAGGGCGGGACTCGGTCCTCGTCGCTCCACAGATGGATCAGGAAGACTTCGTGGCCGAAATCGGCAAGATATTGAAGCGGCTTCTCGCAGCCCTGGTCATCGAGAAAGTCCGAAATCACGATCACAAGGCCGCGCTGGGGATACTCGGCGATGAACCGTTTGACGCAACCCATGAAGTCCGTCTTGCCCTTAGCTTGCAGACCTTCGAGGAAGGTGACCGTGGGCCGGAAGCGATGGCGTCCGCCGCCACATTGGAGGGGGTCGAGGAGGTGGTCCGAAAACGGCTGCAGCAGCACGCTTTCGAGACGCACGAGGCCGACATAGGTGAGGGCTCCGGCCAAGCGGCGGGCGTAATCGAACTTGCTCGGTTCGCCGGTGGTCATCGATTGGCTGGTATCGAACAGAATGCGCACCGGCACGCGGGGCTCGACCTGAAAAAGCTTCAGGATCAACCGTTCGAGCCGCATGTAGACGCGCCAGTTGACGGCGCGGAGGTCGTCGCCCTGGTGAAACTGGCGGTGGTCGAGAAACTCTTGTCCAGAGCCCGAGTAGCGGGAGGCGTTATGTCCGCCGACGAGTCCGGGAAACGACTTCTGCCAATGCAGGGTTAGCCGTTCCAAGCGCTCTAAAAAAGACTGATCGATGGAGAACTCCGCCATAGAGGGCCAGCTTAGACCTTGGCCGGCGCGACAGAGCGCACGATGTGCTGCAGAACGCTATCTGGGGTCTCGCCGTCGGCATGGGCGTCGAAGTTTAGGATGATCCGGTGGCGGAGGACGGAGGGGGCGATCGCCTGGATGTCCTCGATGCTCAGGTGCGTCCGGCCCTTCATCAGCGCGAGCACGCGGCCGCACTCAACCAGGGCTTGGGCTCCGCGCGGCGAACTGCCGTAGCGCACGTATTTCTTGGTGCGCTCGGCGGCGTTGGCCGAGGTGGGTTGGGTGGCCATCACGAGATCGACGGCGTACTCCTGGACGTGGGGAGCGGAGAGAACCTGGCGGGCCACGGATTTGAGTTCGAGAATCGTGGCCCGGTCGACGACCTGATCGAGATGGATCTCTTCCCGGTGCATGGTGAGCTCGACGATGCGCGAGAGTTCCGACTTCGAGGGGTAGGGGACCAGGATCTTCATCAGGAAGCGATCGAGTTGGGCTTCGGGAAGCGGGTAGGTGCCTTCCATTTCGATCGGGTTCTGGGTGGCCATCACCAGGAACGGATCTTCGAGGATGTGGGTGGTGGTGCCGCTGGTTACCGTGCGCTCCTGCATCGCTTCAAGCAGGGCGGATTGGGTCTTGGGGGTGGCGCGGTTAATTTCGTCCGCGAGCACGAGATTGGCGAAGATGGGCCCGGCTTGAAAGCGGAAGGCGCGATGGCCCTCGCTGTCGGACTCCATGATCATGCTGCCGACGATGTCGGCCGGCATGAGGTCCGGGGTGAACTGGATGCGGGAGTATTTGAGGTGCAAGACCCGGGAGAGGGTTCGCAGCAGGGTGGTCTTGCCGAGGCCCGGCACCCCTTCGAGCAGCACGTGGCCGCCGGCGATCATGCATATCAGAACACCGTCGACAACCTCCGGTTGACCGACAATGACTTTGCCGATTTCTTTCCGGATCTGGTCGAGATGTTGAACCGCTTGGCGGAGTGCGCTGTCTGTGAACACTCCATCATTTTATGGCAACGCGATGACAGCCGCGAACCTTTCCCGGCAAAATTCGAAAAGAAACGAAAAGAAGCGGGGGACCGTCACCGGTGACCCCCGCTTCCGGGTTTCAACTTTGCTTCCGCCGCCCTTGGAAACCGCCGATTAGTTCTCGGCCGCCGCCAAGCGAACGCCCGACTCCGCCGCCAGGTAGCCGACGATCCGGGACATCTCCCGAAGCGCGTTCTGCGCCTTCGGGCCAGCAAAGGGTCGCGTGGCAGCGAACCAGACTTGCATCATGCGATAGTCGATCATCAACAACCTGCTTTCGAGCGAAGTGCCGGCCACCTGCAATTCACTGCAACTCCGGGCCAGGTTCTGAACCACGCGCAGGTCTCGGTCAAGACTCATACGGACACGGTCCAATTCCGAAGGCGTCGAAGCGTGCGCCAGCTGGACTTCCAGCCACGCCACGGTTGGGTCCTGGCTTTCGCCCCCCTGTTTCGCTTCTTCCTCGCTCAGGCGAGACTCTAAAATAAGCAAACAAGAGTAGCGGAACCAATAGACGAACATCGCCATTGACAAGATGATGATCACGATACTAGTAATCATTGTTTCGGTCCTAACTCCAACATCGTGTTCTGGTACTGGGAGTACCATTCACTACTAGAGAGTATAGAGAGGGCGATGCCGGACAGCAACAACTTTTGAGGGTAGTAGGGCAATTTGGTGGACGATCTATTACCGTACTAGCCTTTACTCTCGCTGGCGAAAACCATATCTCCAGCGATTTGGCCCAGGCTGGCGCAGTGGTCGGCAAAGAGCCGGGCATAACTCAGATTGACGTAGTCGGCCTCAGTGAAGCCGAGCGCGACGGCCGCCCGGTCGATCCATTCGCCCGGGCCCTCCAGTTCCAGGTAGGGCCCGATGGGGGTCTCGTCGAGCATCGCAACGCCAGGTTCTCCGCTTTGTTTCCATTCGCTGCGGAACTTTTGGTAGCGGAAGCGGGGTTCGAGGCCCAATTTGCCGAGGATGGTGGCGACGGCGCCGGTTTCGGAGATATCGACTTCGATCTCTTCGCGCTGTTTGTGCCGGTCAATGGTAGCGGGTCCTTTATACGTCAGAATCCGCTGGCCGGCGTATTCGCGGAGCCGGATGAGTTCGCCGCGTTCGCGCAAGGCCCCGTCGGGCCAATCGTAGATGCGATTCTCTTCGAGGCTGCGGGGGACGAATTCGACGAATCCTGCGCCGATCAACGTCGCCCGCATGGCGTCGACATCGGGTACGGCGAGCTTAATCTCGATTTCCTGATACTGTTCGCCGTTCATTCGCTTAGGATAGCGCAGGCGTTACGGCACTCGGGGCCGGGCGAGGGCTCCGAGTGCCGTAACGATTCCGGACGGAGCAAGCTAGCCGAGTTCGACGCCAGTGGCCATCCACTGTCCGGTCCGCGCGCTTTCAAGAACGGCATCGCAGACTCGCTGCGTTTGCAGCGCATTGCGGAAATCCGGCTGGGTCGGCTGGCCGGATTCAATGCCCATCACGAAATCCGCGATCGCGTTTAAGAACGTGTGCTCGTAGCCGATACACGTTCCGGGCACCCAGTAGTGCTTCATGTAGGGATGCTCGCCGTTGGTCGTGTGAATCTTTCGCCAGCCGGTCAGATGGCTCTCCGTCTTCTTCCCGCTCTGCTGCTGGCGGTATTCGAAGAACTGCAGATACTCGGGCTCTTCGAGGTCGAAGTACAGGCTGCCTTCGGCGCCGTTCATCTCGAACGTGTTGAAGTTCTTCCGGCCGCGGGCGTAGCGCGTCGATTCAAACGTGCCCATCGAGCCGTTGGCGAACTCGGCGAGGAACATGCAGGCGTCGTCGATGGTGACCGGCTGCACCTTGCCTGTCTCGACGTGGGTGCGTTCCTTGACGAAGGTCTCTGTCTTGGCGACGACGCGGGTGATGGGGCCGTTGAGCCACATGGCCGTATCGATGGAGTGGGCGAGCAGGTCGCCGGTGACGCCGCTGCCGGCGACATCGGCATCGAGACGCCAGAGCCCTGGCCCGCCTTGGGGGACGTCTTCGGCGATGGTCCAATCCTGCAGGTAGGTGGCCCGGTAATGGAACGCCCGGCCGATCCGGCCCTCGTCGACAATCTGCTTGGCCAACGCAATCGAGGGAACCCGCCGGTAGTTGAACCAGACCATGTTCGGGACGCCGGCTTTCTCGACCGCGGCCACCATCTCCTCGGCCTCGGCGACGGTCATCGCCAACGGCTTTTCGCAGACGACCATCTTGCCGTTGGCCGCGGCGGCGAGCGCGATCTCTTTGTGGGTGTTGTTGGGAGAACCGATGTCGATCAGGTCGATGTCCGGCGCCTCGACCAACTTGCGCCAATCGGTTTCGATCCGTTCGTAGCCCCAGTTCTCGGCAAAGGCGCGGGCCTTTTCGGCATTCCGCGCACAGACGGCCTTCAGCACCGGCTTGTGCTGCACCGGGAAGAAATCGGTCAACCGCTTATAGGCGTTCGAATGGGTCCGGCCCATGAACCCATAGCCAATCATGCCAACTCGCAACTCTTTCATCATTACGCTCCGTACTTGGCCACCAGGCCGTCGAGTGCTTTCTTGCAGGTTTCCGTGGCCGCCCAGGCGTCCGGCCAGAAACAGAGATCGATGGTCCACCAGTCGTGGCGGATGCGCGGGGCGGCGGCTTTGACGAGCGCCGGGACGATGGCGTCGAAGTCGAGCACCCCCAGGCCGAAGGGCGGATGGCTGGAGGTTTCGTCCTCGCCATTGGCGTCCTTATGGCACTGGTTATCAGAGTCGATCAGGTGAATATGGTTGATGCGGCCGTCGAGCAGGGCGATCAACTCCAACTGCGAGGCGAACACCTCCTTCTCACCTTCCTGCCGAGCGCCCACGACGCCAACCATCTGGCCGTGGCAGGTATCGTACATCAGGCCGAAATTGTCCTTGCCGACCGCGTCGTGCACGCGGACGATGTCGCTCGGCTTGTTGAAGGCGAAGCCGGGCTCGAACTCCCAGGTGACGTACTGCCCGTTGCCGGCGGCGATGTCGCAGCACTCCTTCCACGCTCCGGAGACGCGGGCGAGCGCCGTCGCGTAGTCGACGTCCCGGTGGATGGTCGGCGGCTGCACGCAATCGACGCGCACCCCGCCGATGCCCAGATCCTTCGCAAACTCCGAGTTCTTCCGGAACTCTTCGACGTACTTTGACGTGTCGTCCGTGTTAATGAGCTTCTCGCCCCAAAGGTTGGCGGCGATGCCGCTGAAGCCGAGGCCGCGTTCCTTCATCTGGGCGACCAGCTCGGCCCGCTGCGCCTTTTCGGGCATTGCCCCGGCCCAGCCTTCGTTTGGCCCGTTCGGGTTGCCGGGGTTCGGATGGGGTGGAAACGAACCCAGTTCGACGCCGTCAAAACCCAGCGCCTTCAGCTTCGTACAAACTGTCTCAAAATCAATGGGGTTCGGTCCGTACGGACCAATGGTGTAGGCCCACGTCCCAATCGACGTCCGCTTGCTCATGTCTGTCTCCTAGAAATTTAGCGACTTCAGATAGCCGGCGCTACCGCGCAGGCTGTCGAGGGGGTTCCCCGGTGTCTGGTCCTGCTCGACGAAGAAATGCTTGGCGCCGGCCTTCTGCGCGGCCTTTAGCACCGGGCCGATTTCGATGACGCCCTTGCCCACTTCCTCGAAGGCCTCTTTCGGCACCCGCTCGTTGTACTGCGGCCCGATACCGGCTTTCACATTCTTCATGTGGACGAGCGGAATCCGGCCCTTGTACTGCTCGAACACCTTCACCGGCTCGACGCCACCCACCTTGGCCCACATGATGTCGAGTTCCAGGCCGACGAGCTTCGGGTCGGTATTCTTCATCAGCACGTCAAGCAGGTTGCCGCCTTCCTTCACGGGCTCGAACTCGAAAGCATGGTTGTGATAGCAGAGATTGATGCCGGCGGATTTGCATCGTTGGCCGGCCTTGTTCAAGGTGTCGGCCAGCTTTTTGATGACGTCGACACCGCCGCGGTCCTGCGGGGCGATGTAGGGGCAGACGACGTAGCTGAAGCCGCGCTGCTTGGCGTCGTCGAGCGTGGGGTTCAGCTTGTCGATGTCCTTGGTGAACATCTGCGTATCGATATGCAGGCTCACCGGCTTCAGCTTAGTCTGCTTGAGAGCCGACCAAATCTTGTCCATGTTGGCGCGGATTACCTCCGCTTCGGTGTAGCCAGCCTCTTCCAGGCCTTTGAGGACGGTAAGCGGATCTTTGTCGATGATGGTGCGGAGCGAATAGAGCTGCGCACCGAATGTCTTCAACTGTTTGGCTTCAAGCGCCAAGGCCGCTGCCGAAGCGGCCACGAAGGTACGACGGGACAAGGTCTGCATCACGCAACATCATATCGAAGGCGCTCTTGCGTTGCCCGAATGGTGATATAGATGGTTCGTGCCTGTATCCATCCAAGGGGAAAGAACCCTCATTGTCGGCGCCTCCAGCGGCATCGGACGCGCCACCGCCCGCCTCTTCGCCCGTGCCGGAGCCAAAGTCTACGCGTCCGCCCGCCGCGCCGAGCGCCTCTCTGAACTTGCCGCTGAACTCGCCGCCGAAGGCCACGAGATCGCCTACGGCACCGCCGACGCGGCCTCGCACGAATCCATGGAAGCCTTGGCCGCGGACGCCGTGGCTAAGCTTGGCGGCGTCGATATTCTCGTTTTCGCGAGCGGAACCAACACGCCGGACCGGGCGATGACCCGCCTGAACCGCAGTATCTGGAACGAGCTGATTGAAGTGAACCTGAATGGCCCGTACTCGCTCACGGCGGCCTTGTTGCCCGCGATGCGGACGGCCAAGAAAGGTCACCTGATCTATGTTTCGTCCATCTCCGGCAAGTACGGCGACGTTTCGGGCGCGGCCTACCAGGCGTCAAAGCGCGGCATGCTCGGCTTGGCTGCCGCGATTCGCCAGGAAGAGCGCGAAAACGGGATCCGCACCTGTGTCGTTTGCCCGGGGCTCGTCGATTCCGAGTTGATGGAAAAGCGCCCGGTGAAGCCGACGGCCGAGACGCTCTCGAAGGCTTTGCAGCCGGAGGACGTCGCCGAGATTATTCCCGAGCTCGAAATTCTGCCGACCGTGCTTTAAAAGCGCAGCCGGCCTAGTATCTGCACCATGCGCATCGGGTTGCCAGCCACTGGCACCCCGAACTGCGCGTTGCCGACTACGGTATTCCAGTTGGGAAAGGTGGCGTTGTTCAGGACGTTGGCGGCTTCGGCGCGGAACTCCCAGACGGCGCGGCCTTTGGTGCGGAAGTTGCGGGTGAGGGCGGTATTGACGGCCAACTGCTTAGGCCCGTCGATCGTGTTTCTTCCGGCGTTACCCCATTGACCCTCGCCCGGCGCGGTGTAGGCCGCCGGGTTGAGGTTCAGGCCTTCCGGCGCGGCATACAGGTCCGCACCTGTATAGTCGGGCCGCCAACTGCCGGTGACTCCGGTGCCCGGCACCGGCCGGAGCCATACCGGAGTTAGTGGCAGTCCCGAGCCCGCCATCCACTGGACGGTCCAGCTCCAATCCCGCATCCAGCGCCACGGAGTCCGTGCTCCGGAGTTGAATTCGGCTGTTCCGGTGACGGCATGCCGCTGGTCGAAGTTGGACCGGCCCCGCTCCGCGGCCAGATCGAGCCGATTCTGCGCGACATGCGTTGCCCCTTGGCCCTTTGGCCCCAAGGCCGTGTTGTCGAGCGCCTTCGCCCAGGTGTAGTTCACCGACGCCGAGATCCGGCCGCCCAGCCGCCGGCTGAGCCGGAGGCTACCCGCCTGCCGGTTGGAGGTTCCATTTGTGGTCAGGAAGGTCGCGCCCACGCCGGGGACGGCACGGTCGGGCGCGGTACCGGGCAGCACCTGCTGCTGGCCGCGCGTACCTTGCGTACCCTGGTAGAGCGCGAGCAGTTCCCACTCCGCCGGCAGGACCATCTGCACGGAGCCCTGCCAGCTGTGCGCGTAGCCGACCCGGAAGTTGGGGTCTACCCCGAAAAAGGCCGCCTCCGCCTCCGCCGGGAACCCATTGGCTAACGTAAGAGGGCCGCCGATGCGGAGGCTGCGGGATAGCGGCGCCTGCTGGGCCATCCGCATCATCACCGGCGCATAGACCGCCGCGTCATGGAACACGCCGTAACCCGCCCGCAGCACCACCGGCGCTTGCCCAGGCCGCCAGGCCAAGCCAACTCGGGGCGAAAAGTTGTTCCGGTCCGGGCGCAACGGCCCGCCGGGGTTTATCAGGCGGCCATACTTTTCCGTTAGCGGCGACCAATACTCCCATCGCATGGCGAGGTTCAAGGTTAACGACGGCCGCACGCGCCAATCGTCGTTCCCGAACACCTCCACGGTCGCGCCGCGGAGATACTTATCGGCGTTGCCGTAGGCAATCATGGCCGTATCTGGCCGGCCGGCGCTGAACTTATTCCAATCGTCACCCGTGAAGGCGAACACCCCGCGCGCCTCTTCCTGGCCAACGATGTTGAACTGCTGGCGCCGGTAACTCATCCCTCCGCTCCAGGTATGTTTGCCCCGCACCATCGATCCATCGCCGGTCACGCCCGCCACTTGGTTACGCCGCCACACCGATTGCGGCGTTCGGAGGGCGGCAATGCCTCCGCTGAACTCGAGAGTGGGCGGACCCCAGTTCACGGGATCTTGATTATTGCCGGATATGCCCGCTTCGGCGGAAACATTCCTCCTACCGGCAAAAAACGGCGTCACTTCGTTCTCCAGCCAACTCAACTGCGCACCCACGCGCAGAAACGCCCGGGCCCCGTAAGCGCGGCGGTAGCCAGCGGTCAGGTTGCCGCCGCCGGTCCTGGTCTGATCCACGAATCCGAATAAGTCCTCGGTATCCGTCCGCGTGCTCTGCCAGGCGAAGCTGCTGAGCACCGTGTGGCGGCGCACAGTTCGCTGCCACTTACTCTGCACTTCGTCCTGATGAAAGCCGCTGGTTACCACTTTTTGAAAGTTGTATTGCGAACTACCGGGAAAATTTGGTTGCGGGTAGAGCTTCACTAACTCGGCCGCCTGCGGGTTCACCACCTGCGCCCGCTGGATGCCGGTCGGCACCAGGCCGGTAATCGTCTGCGGGCTCCGGTTCCGCATGCTTTGGTAGTTCATCGAAAAATCCCGGCCGCCGAACGCGGCTAAGCCCTGCGCCCGGTGGTAGTCCGGCTTTGCCATGCGCTGGCCGGTCAACGAATAGGCCCGCGCATCCCAGGCCGGCTGGTTCCATAAACCAGCCAGCGAGCCGTTGTAAGCCGAGGACTTTGCTTTCCGAATCTCCGGCGCCTGCCAGTCGGCCAGGGGCGTCGGTCCGGCCTTGGCCTCTTCTTTGTCATCGCTCAACCGTTGGGCCTCCGTGACCAGCGGAGGAGCCGTTTCCTTGGGGGGCTTAGGCGGTGCCGGAGCGGGGCCCCGGCGTTGCGGCGTCGCCGCGGCGGGCCGCTCAAACGAGAGACCCGGCTGCAGGTTCCACTCTTCGGCAGCCGCGCCCGCCACCTGCTCCCGTCGCTCGGTCTTGAATCCGGCTAACTCCACCTGCACCGTCCACGTGCCTTCGGCCACGCCGCGAAATCCGTACTCGCCCTTTTCGTTCGTCTGGGCAGTGCGGCGCACCGGGCCCTGGGCCGCGGTCACAACAGCGCCAGCCGCCGGGGTGCCCCCCTGCTTAACGACGCCCCGTAACTCCGCCGCCTCCAATGCCGCCGCCAGCCCCACGAGCAAAACCAAAATCCGCATCGTTCTCTATTGTCCGCTACACTCACGAGATGATTCGCGCCGCCGGTCTGCTGCTCGCCGCTCTGCCCCTGTTTGCTCTCGAAGTGACCGTTCAATTGCCTGCCAACCGGGCCTCGCAGCCGCTGGACGGCCGCCTTCTGTTGCTCTTTTCCACCGATGCCGCCGCTACCCAGATCGTCTTCGGCGTTGATGTCGACGGACTGCGCCCCGGCGCCTTCCATTCGGTGGGAGCCGAGGCCTACGGCTATCCCATTCGCCGCCTGGCGGATCTGCCGGCCGGCGAGTATCACGTTCAGGCCCTGCTCGATCTCTACGAAACCTTCCGCCGGGCGGACGGCCATATCGTCAAGCTCCCCACCGACCGCGGCGAAGGCCGCCAATGGAATCGGGCCCCTGGCAACCTCTATTCAAAACCCATCAAACTGGCCGTCCACGCCGGTTCCAAACTTTCGCTGGCGCTCACCGAAATCATTCCCCCCATCGCCGCGCC
This sequence comes from Acidobacteria bacterium Ga0077553, assembly GCA_001464575.1. Taxonomy (GTDB): domain Bacteria; phylum Acidobacteriota; class Terriglobia; order Bryobacterales; family Bryobacteraceae. The sequence continues at coordinate 64,841 of LNFE01000252.1, forward strand.
GCCCGACACGAAGTACATTCGCCACCTCCGCATCCAAAGCGAGCGGCTGTCTAAATTCTGGGGCCGGCCCATGTACCTCGGCGCCAACGTTCTTCTGCCCCATGGCTTTGACGAGCACCCGCAGGCGAAGTTCCCGTTGATGCTCTACCACGGACATTTTCCGGCCGACTTCTCCGGCTTCCGGCCCGAGCCTCCGGACCCCAACTTGAAGCCCGACTACTCGGAGCGTTTCAAGGTCTCCGGCTACAACCGCATCGTGCAACAGGAAGCTCACGACTTCTACAAAAAGTGGATCAGCCCGGACTTTCCCCGTTTTCTCGTCGTCGAGATTCAACACGCCAACCCTTTTTATGACGACTCCTACGCCGTAAACTCCGCCAACCTGGGTCCCTACGGGGATGCCATTATGTATGAGCTTCTGCCCGAGATCGAACGTCGCTTCCGCGGCATTGGCCAGGGTTGGGCTCGCTTCACCTACGGCGGTTCCACGGGAGGCTGGGAGGCCTTGGCCGCCCAGATTTTCTATCCCACGGAGTTCAACGCCGCTTTCGGCGCATGTCCCGATCCCATCGACTTCCGCGCCTATTCGACCGTGAATCTCTACGCCGACAAGAACGCTTATTTCACTGAAGGCCCGCATCAGCGAATTCCGCGGCCGGGGAAGCGGGACTATCTGGGCCACGTCTCGGCCACCATCCAGTCCATGAATCAAATGGAACTGGCCCTTGGGTCGAAAACCCGCAGCGGACAGCAGTTCGATATCTGGGAGGCGGTGTATTCGCCCGTCGGCCCCGACGGTTATCCGCAAAGGATTTGGGACAAGGAGACCGGGGTCATTGACCCGCAGGTGGCCGCTTACTGGCGAGAAAACTTCGATTTACGGCACATCTTGCAGCGCGATTGGGCCAAGCTCGCTCCTCAGTTGCAGGGAAAGCTGCACATCTACTGCGGCGACATGGACAACTTCTACTTGAACAACGCCGTCTACCTGATGGAAGATTTTCTGAAGACGACCGGCTATGGTGGCGAAGTGAAGTATGGAGACCGCGCGGAGCACTGTTGGAATGGCGATCCGAAGAATCCAAACCACTTGACGCGGCTCCGCTATCACACGCTCTATCTCGAGAAAATCCTGAAGCGGATCGAGTCGAACCATCCCGCCGGCGCCGATCTCCGCTCGTGGCGCTATTGAACCTATTCGACCTTTAACTTCCCGGCGCGGAACTCTTCTTCAATGCGCGGCGCGTTGTCCATCCATTCAGCCAGCTTCCACGCCGCCGGGTCCGCTTCGGGCTGCCACTGCTCGCCGGTTAACGGGATACGGATTACCGTGAAAAAGTAGGACTTCGACTTGTCGGGGTCCGCGCCCACGGCTTTAATCCAGTTGATGGGCACGAGCGCGGAAGGGAAAATGGGACGGCCAGCGACCGGTCTCGGACGGCTCGTCGCTTTCCAAGAGTCCCACTCGGTTCCGCGCCACCAGAGCCACGTCAGTTCCCCGCTGCCTTTGTAAGCAGGCTCCTTCATAACCCGCTCGCCCAAGAATCTACCGATCACCAACTCCTCAGAGAACCGATCGACCAGCCATCCGTTCTTCTGCCGCACTTCGTCGTCAACAGTGCCGGCCGGTTCGGCTCCTCTCGCCAGCAGAATCTTGTTTGCATAGGCGATTTCCGCTTCCTGACGGCGTGCGGCCACGGCCGGCCACTGGCCGACCTCAGCGAAGTAGGTCGCCCGGTTGGCGGTGAACTTAAGCGAGGCGTAGAGTTCGTTTTGGATCTTCTGCAGCTTTTCGTGCGGGATCTTCTTGGTGTAGACGCGGGCGACGAACGCCACTTTTCGGGCACGGTCCACCGACCGGAGAAACGTCACTTTCTGCGGGTCGTGCAAGGAGTTGATCTGGTAGCTGCCCTCGGAGATCCATTTCTCGCTGTCGCCGTACTTGTAGCTGCCGAACTCGGAAAAGCGCTGGGTATGTCCCTGAACCGCTTTGAATGCCCGATTCATACCGGCTTCAATCTCTTCGGTGGAGCAGTCGGGCGCGCCGATAACAATCCAGGCTTCCACCTCGTACGGGTTCCCTGAACCCCACAGCCGCCACTCCGATTTCACGAACGGAAACGAGACAAAAGTCGGATGGCGCTCCGTTGCCCGCTCGGCCCAATCCTTGGGTACGGAAACAGTGGCGACGGCGTCGAGGTTGCGGGTCGCCGATCCTCCGCCGGCCATGAAAAACAAACCCAGCACAATGGCCCCCAACAAAACCAAGATCGAAGCAATCATCGGCGTAACTCCTCGATCGTACGGGCGCGGCGGACCGTGGTTTTCGATCAGTTGGAGTATTCTAGGCACCATGAAGAAGCTCTTCTGGCGGCTAGGATGGTGCGGTGTGGCTTACGTGGCGACGAACGGGGATATCGCGGGAGAGGGGACTGCTACAGGAATGGCCGGCCGCCGGTCCAGCGCTGCGGTGGCGGATCGACTCTGCCGGCGATGGCTACGGGACGCCCGCAGTGGCCGGTGGGCTGCTCTATGTCATTGGAAACAATGGCGTAGAGGAGGAGTTTCTGAATGCTTACTGTGCTTCGGAAGGGAAGTTGGTTTGGACCTACAAACTGGGCAAGGTAGGCAATCCGGACCAGCAGCCGCCCTATCCCAGTTCGCGCTCCACGCCGACAGTGGACCACGGCTCGCTCTATGCGTTGAGTTCGGATGGCGACCTGGTCAGCCTGCGCGCCACCGACGGCAAACTGAACTGGAAAAAGAGCCTCCGCGCCGATTTCGGGGGTGAGCCGGGGAAATGGGCCTACGCTGAGTCGCCGCTCGTTGACGGCGATGTGCTGGTGGTCACCCCCGGAGGCAAATTGGCCACTCTGGTGGCATTGAAAAAGAGTTCGGGCGAGGTGATCTGGAAATCGGCCGTGCCCGGCGGCGATGTCGCGGCCTACTCCTCGGCCATCCGTCTCGATGCGGCCGGAAAAGGGCAGTACGTTCAGTTTCTCGATAAAGGGGTGGTCGGGATTGATGCCAGGACGGGTCAGTTCTTGTGGCGCTACGAGAAGACCAGCACCGGTCCCGCAAATATTCCCACTCCGGTCGGGTTCAAAAACTATGTCTACAGTTCCAACTCGCGCCGGTTCGGGGGCGGCTTGGTGCAGCTGAACGCCAAACCGGGCGGCATAGCCGCCGAAGAGGTGTATTTTGAACGAGATATGCCCAATACGCTGGGTGGGCAGGTACTGCTCGACGGCATCCTGTACGGAACGAACTCGGCCGGATTGGCCGCGGGCGAGTTTCTAACGGGCAAGATCAAGTGGAAGACGGAGACCGGCCCCGGATCGGTGCTCTACGCCGACGGCCGACTGTACCTGCACGGCGAAGATGGGGAGGTCCGTTTGGTGGAGGCGACGCCCGAGGCCTATCGCGAGAAGGGCCGCTTTATCCCGCCCAACCCGCCCAAACATACGCGGAGCCGGGAAATGGCGTGGGCGTATCCCGTCGTGGCCAATGGAAAGCTGTACATCCGCGACCTCAACATCATTTGGGCTTACGACATCCGCGCGAAGTAGCGTCGCGCGAAGGCATAGGAATCGCCTATAGGAGCTATAGGCCTGAATTTAGGGATTAAGTAATACACTTGGGGCGGAACCGAACATCTGTTTGGTTAAGGAGAATTTCATGAAGAAGAACCTGAAGACGCTGCTGGCCGCCTGTGCGGTCGCGGCGATCCCTTTAGTGTTAGCGGATGCGGCGAATGCGCAGGCGCCGAAACCGAATCAATTCTGGTGGCCTCAGCAGCTCGACCTTTCCCCCTTGCGGCAACATGCGGCGGAATCGAACCCCATCGGCAAGGATTTCGACTACGCGAAGGCTTTTGCGACCTTGGACCTGAAGGTGGTGAAGCAAGACATTCAGAAAGTCCTCACAACAAAGCAGGATTGGTGGCCCGCCGACTACGGCACCTACGGCCCGTTTTTCATTCGGATGGCTTGGCATAGTGCCGGCACTTATCGCGTGCAGGATGGCCGTGGCGGTGCGGGTGGTGGGCAGCAGCGGTTTGATCCCCTCAATAGCTGGCCCGACAACGCTAACCTCGATAAAGCACGCCGGCTGCTCTGGCCGGTGAAGCAGAAGTACGGGCAGAAGCTCTCGTGGGGCGATTTGATGGTGCTGGCCGGCAACGTCTCGATGGAGTCGATGGGCTTCAAGACCTTCGGCTTTGCTGGTGGACGCCGGGACGATTGGGAACCGGACCTTGTGTACTGGGGCCCGGAGAAGAAGTTCATGGGCGACGAGCGCTACAGCGGCGATCGCAAGTTAGCCAACCCGTTGGCGGCTGTGCAGATGGGCTTGATTTATGTCAATCCCGAGGGCCCGAACGGGAATCCGGACCCGATGGCCGCGGCGAAGGACATCCGCGAGACGTTTGGCCGGATGGCGATGAACGACGAAGAGACCCTGGCGCTGATCGCTGGTGGCCATACTTTCGGGAAAGCGCATGGCGCTCATGCGCCGGACAAGTGCGTTGGCGCGGAGCCGGCAGCCGCTGGCTTGGAACAACAGGGGCTAGGCTGGCAGAACAAGTGCGGCAGCGGTAAAGGCGTCGACACGGTGACGAGCGGCTTGGAAGGCGCGTGGACCTCGACGCCGAACAAGTGGAGTTCGCAGTACCTCGAAAATTTGTTCGCTTACGAATGGGTGAAGACGAAGAGCCCGGCAGGCGCCACGCAGTGGATTCCGGCGGATGGCAAGGCGGCGAACCTTGTTCCCGACGCGCATGACCCTGCAAAGCGTCATGCTCCCATCATGTTCACGACCGACCTGGCGCTGAAGGTTGACCCGAGCTACCGAGCCATTGCGATGCGGTTCCGGGAGAAGCCGGAAGAGTTCCAGCTTGCGTTTGCCAAGGCATGGTTTAAGTTGACCCATCGCGATATGGGCCCCAAGTCCCGCTATATCGGTTCGGAAGTTCCGAAGGAAGATCTGGTGTGGCAGGATCCGCTGCCGAAGGCTGATTCGGCTCCGATCAACGCGAAGGAGATTGCGACGTTGAAGTCCAAGATCCTCGCCTCTGGTCTGACCGTCCCGGAGTTGGTGAGGACGGCTTGGTCGTCGGCGGCTTCGTTCCGGGGAACGGACAACCGGGGCGGCGCTAACGGTGCTCGCATCCGTCTGGCTCCGCAGAAGGACTGGGAAGCCAACAACCCGGCAGAGCTGTCGAAGGTGCTGGGCAAGCTCGAAGGGATTCAGAGTGGAACCGCTGCCATCGAAAAGGCTGCCAAGGACGCGGGCTCTTCGATCACGGTTCCTTTTACAGCCGGTCGCGTGGATGCCTCGCAGGATCAGACCGACGTGCAGTCGTTTGCCTTCCTCGAGCCGGCGGCGGATGGCTTCCGGAACTTCTTCCGTGCGGGTCAGGCCTTGTCGCCGGCGGAGATGTTGGTGGACCGGGCGAACCTGCTGACACTGACCGTTCCTGAAATGACGGTGCTCGTGGGTGGCCTGCGGGCGCTGAATGCGAACACCGGCCAAGCGGCGCACGGGGTGTTCACGGATCGGGCCGGGACGTTGACTAATGACTTCTTCGTCAACCTGCTTGATATGTCGACCAAGTGGAACAAGTCCGCCAAGGCGGAGGGTCTCTACGAGGGCGTCGACCGGGCGACCGGCAAGATGAAGTGGACCGCGACGCCGGTGGATCTGGCGTTTGGCTCTAACTCGGAACTGCGCGCCATTGCTGAGGTTTATGCCATGGCGGACGGGAAGGACAAGTTCGTGCAGGACTTTGCTAAGGCGTGGGCGAAGGTGATGAACCTGGACCGCTTCGACCTGAAGTAATTCACGAGCAGGGTGTAGTCACGACCGGGGTAGCGGCGTTTGCTAACGCTGCCTCCCCGGTTTGTCTTTTACGGTACGATGTCGTGAGATGCCATGACATTCCTTCGCTTGCTCCTCTGTGGTTCGTTGTTACTTGCTCAAGCGGACCGGTTCGCCGGCACATTTTCAAACGATGTCTTCACCCTGGAGTTGCGGCGGGGCGGGACCGGCTATGTGGGGACGATCCGGGCTCAGGGCGAGTCGATGCCGGTGAGCGCGACCGCTGAGGGCGAGCTGCTGGCCGGTTCGTTCGGGAGTGGCGCGCAGTCTTATCGGTTTGAGGCGACAAGGTCCGCGGACGGGTTGGTGTTGATCAGCGACGGAAGCCGGTACGAGCTGCGGGAGGTGGTCGCCAAACCGGCTGCGGCTGCGGCCGGTGCTCCAAGTGGTGGATTAGTGGGTGAGTGGCAGGCCAGCGATGGGGTGTTGAGTCTGCGGGCGGACGGAACGGCCACCTGGGGGCCGAACCGCTACCGGTATGTGGTGAAAGGCAATCAGATCATTGCCACCGGCGGGCCGGAGGGCAGCCAGGTTTTGCCATTTCAGTTAAGTGGCGATACGCTGATTCTGCTCGTCGAAGGAACCTCCGTGAGGCTGACGCGGCGGGCGGCCGGGCAAGCGCCAGCGGTGGCCACCACCGGGCGGGGAACCGTGGCGGCGGACTTAGTGGGAAAGTGGTGCAAAGTAACGAACTTCAACGCGAACAATACGGGGGCTTACAACTCCAGCGCGTGTATTGTGTTGAATGCGAATGGATCGTTCGTTTATGGCGCGGAAACGGATAGTTACAATCCGAACGGCGGGGTGACGAGCCAGACTTCCGACTCTGGTACGTGGACGGCCGCCGAAGGGAGCATTACCGCGAACTCTCGTTTGCGCGGCGGGGCGGTAACGTTCCGGCTCGAGCGGCGGAACCATCCCAAAACGGGCGATCCGATGATCGTCCTGGATGGGGATGCCTACGTGACTTTCTATCAGAAAGCCCCTTGGCGGTAGGCAAAATCCTAGGGTCATGTTTCCTGATGATACAGGGCGAATAGTCCGATAAACAGCATAGACCGCGTGTCTGTCCCATCGGGGACGGATCCCGCCGCGGTTTTCTGCTGTTTGTCTCATGGTACATTTTGCAATCCGTGTCCTATTCCGAATCCTGGCGGTCGTGTGTCTACCGATCGCCTTGTCCGGCCAAAACACGATCGTTACAGTGGCGGGCGGACCGGGGGAGGGCCCGGCGGCGACAGCGGTCGCGTTGCGATCTCCCCGGGCAGTCGCCGTGGATGGGGCTGGGAACGTCTACATCGCCGACACGGACAGTCAGCGGGTCCGGCGGGTAGCGCCCGATGGCGCGATTACCGTAGTTGCCGGATCGGGCGTTCCAGGATTCAGCGGCGACGGAGGGGCGGCCACGGCGGCTCAGTTGCAGGACCCGAACGGGGTGGCGGTGGATTCGGCAGGCAACCTCTACATTGCCGATACTGGGAACAACCGGATTCGCCGGGTGACGCCGGGGGGCGTGATCTCGACGGTGGCGGGAGGGACGACGGATCAGTTGAACGCGCCGGCCGGAGTTGCCGTCGACGGGGCGGGTACCGTCTATGTGGCCGATACAGGAAACAACCGGGTGCGCCGTCTGACAGGTGGCGCGCTGACTACGCTAGCCGGTACTGGCACGGCAGGATTTTCGGGCGATGGCGGCGCCGCTACCGCTGCCGCGCTGTGGCAGCCACGCGGCGTGGCGGTGGACGCCGCGGGAAATGTCTACATCGCTGACCGCTGGAACCGCCGTATCCGGCGGGTGGCGACGAACGGGATCATCACGACGGTGGCAGGGGTGGGGACTATGGGGTTCACCGGGGACGGAGGAAGCGCCGTGGCGGCGCAGTTCGGAGACCCGGCCGGGGTGGCCGTTGACGCGGCCGGGACAATCTATATCGCGGACCACTCGAACCAACGGATCCGGCGGGTGTCCGGCGGGGTCATCTCGACCCTGGCCGGCAATGGGAATCCGGCATACGGGGGCGACGGGGGGGCTGCGGCGGGCGCGGCGCTGTATCAACCGCTGGGGGTTTGTACCGGCCCGGGCGGTGTAGTCTACGTGGCCGATACCAGCAACTTCCGGGTGAGGATGATTTCGGCGGGCGGGGTGATTACAACGGTAGCCGGGACGGGGATGGCTGGATTCAGCGGGGACGGCGCGGTGGCGACAAGCGCCCAACTGAATGGCCCGGTGGGCGCCGCCGTGGACGGGGCCGGAAACTTATACATCGCCGATGCGGAGAACCATCGGATTCGGCGGGTCTCGCCCGGTGGGATCGTGACGACCGTGGCGGGTTCCGGGGGCATCTTGTTCAGCGGGGATGGTGGGCCGGCGACCGCGGCGACCCTGTACCGTCCATCGAGCGTGGCCGTGGACGGGGCGGGGAACTTATACATCGCCGATACATTCAACGATCGGATCCGGATGGTGACTCCCGGTGGGGTGATTAGTACGGTAGCGGGCGGGGGAACCTCTCCCAGCGACGGGGTGGCGGCGACCGCTGCGCGGCTGGTTCTGCCGTCGGCCGTGGCCGTGGATGCGACTGGGACCTTATATCTGGCCGACTACTCGAATCGCATCCGCCGGGTAAGCGGCGGGGTGATTACGACGTTGGCGGGATCGGGTGTCTACGGGACGGCGGGCGACGAAGGGAGTGCGTTGGCGGCTCATCTGGCCGGTCCAAACGGTTTGGCGTTGGATAGTGCGGGCAACCTTTATGTGGCGGATGGCTCACGGATTCGGCGGTTCCGGCCCGGGGGGACGATCACGACAGTGGCTGGGAGCGTAACTCCCGGCGCGGGAGGCGATGGGGGCGCGGCGGTCGCCGCTGGTCTGAATTATCCCGCGGGTGTGGCGGTGAGCGCTTCGGGGGGCCTGTTCATTGCCGATAGTGGCAATCATCGGGTGCGGGAGGTCGATTCGGCCGGGGTCATTCGGACGGTAGCGGGTACGGGGACGGCCAACTTTTCAGGCGACGGCGGCGAGCCGGCCGGCGCTTCCTTGTATGATCCGCGCGGGGTGGCGGTAGACACCGCCGGTCGAGTCTATGTTGCCGACAGCCGGAATCAAAGGGTGCGCCGGTTTACCGTGACCTCGACAACGTCATTTGCCACGGTTCCGGCCGGGCTGCAATTGGAGGTGAACGGGGAGACTCGCACCGCCCCATTTAGTCTAGTTCTGCCTGCTGGGACGGTCATCTCGGTGAGCGCTCCGCAGTCCCAGAATCCGCCAGGGGTCCAGGCGACGTTTTCGAACTGGAGCGATGGTGGTCCTGCCGCTCGGACGATTAGTATCGGCAGCGCCGGCGCGTCCTATGTGGCGAACTACGCGTCGCGGGTGCTCTTGACGCGTATGGTGAGCCCTTCGAACGGCGGAAGTTTGCAGGCGGCGCCGGGATCGGGCGATGGCTACTATGCGTTTGGCACGAATGTGACGTTGACGGCCACCCCGGCGGCTGGGTTTGCGTTCGCCGGGTTTTCTGGCTCGTTGAGTGGGCAGGTGAATCCCCAGACTCTGGCCATGACTGCAGCCCGGGCCGTGAGTGCGAACTTCGTTTGCACCTTCCAATTAGGTGCGCCGAGCGCGAATGTTATTGGGGTGGCGGGTTCGGGAACAGTTCCGGTAGCGACAGGCGCGGGATGCTCGATTCCGATTGTTCCGGCGGTCAGTTGGCTGAGTGGAACCCAGGTGGGGAACGCGGTGCAGTTCGCTTATCAGGAGAACGCTGGTGGCCCACGGAGCGGCGCCATCGTGATCGGGGGCCAGACCTTCACCGTCAACCAGGGGGCCTCTCCGAATCTGCTGGTTCCCAGTGCCCGCGACGGAGGACCGATCGCGCCGAGCGGAAACGCGCAAACGATCGTAGCGCGGTACTCCCACCCGGCGGGGGCGGAGTATCTGGGAGTGGTCAATGTGCTAATCAACCGGGCACTCGACGGGGGTAACGCCTGTTACATCGCCTACTCGCGTCCGTTTGGCCTGTTGTTTCTGGTGCGGGATGGCGGTACCGCGGAAGGGCTGATTGGTCCACTCATTCCAGGAAGTGCGGAGTCGGTGAGCAACGGCCAGTGCACCATTTCCGGGCCAGGGACATCGGCGGTGGTGAGCGGCAATTCGTTGACGTTAACCCTCGCGGTAAGCTACTCGGCCTCGTTTCGTGGGAATCGCGTGATTTACACCGCCGCGCAGTCTGTGAGCAATCTCAGTTCCGGCTGGCAGACGATGGGTGCGGCTCTGGTTCCGGAGTCCGCCTTGAGTTACCCGCGAGCCAATGCTCTGACGCCGCCGACGGCAACCGCGGCGTCGCAGACCCTGACGGCTACGTTTCAGGATGTGGCCAATGCGAACAACCTGCAGACGGTCTGGCTGTTGATGAATACGGCCGTTGACGCCTCGCAAGCCTGCTATGTGGCGTACTTTGTGCCGGGGAACCTGCTGTTCTTATACCCAGACAATGGCGATGGCAGCCAGGCGACGGCCATCGCCTTGAGCGGCGCGAATACGATCGAGAACAGCTTTTGCCGGATCAGCGCACAAGGTTCGAACGCCGTGAGGTCCGGTAATCAGTTGACGCTGACTCTTAACTACACGGTGAAGCCGGCCTTTGCGGGGCCGCGCGGCATTTGGGGTGCGGTGCAGAATGTCTCGATCCAGACGAGCCCGTGGACGATCCTCGGGGCGTGGCTCGTTCCCCCATAGGCGACCCCTGGGCAACCCATGGGCGACAATGATCTCTGGGTATGCCACGATTCGATTCCCGTTCCACTCTTCTCCAGCAGGCTTGGCTGGGTGATGCCGTCCTGGCCCTTTATGTTCGCGAGAAGATTCTGCGGGAGGACGGCCTCCTGGATGGGGAAAAGTACACTAGGATGACGTCGAATCAGTTTCTGAGCGCCCTCGGGGAACCGAGTTCGGTGGAGGCCGAAATCGGAACGGTCTATCAGGGGCAGGGTTTGGCAGCCGCCTTCGCGTTTATCGAGACGCGGCTCATCCCGGTGTTTGACAAGCAGGAAAACAATCGACGGAAGCGGCTGGGCCTTATTTGACGAGGTGGTAGCGCTCCTGCCGGGGCAGCACCCACTGCATCTTTCCATCGGGCGTGAGCCAAGCCTCTTCCTCCATGCCGACGAACAACTCCTGCCCGCCCCACTCGGGGACCGGGGTCCTGGCTGAAAGCTCAATGGAGAACCAAGTGCCGGTCTTGAGCGGCACGTCGCCGCGGCCGGGGACCCCCTGCTGGCGGTCCCAAAGGCCGATCAGGGGGCCGGCTCCGTGGCCGTGGTCCCCAATCGGATGCGAGTAAACGGTGCCGCGGATCCCCTCGTCCAGCACTTGCGCCAGCGTCTCGGCGAGCACCTCGTTGCCGGAGCGGCCCGGTTTCATCCGTTCAAGCAGCAGGTCCTGCATCCGCTTGGCTTTGTCGAGAGCCCGGCGAATCCCGGCTGGCGGCTCGGTTTCCCCGTCGCGCAGGACGTAGCCCATATGCTGCGTGTCGGTGTTCAGACGGAGGCCCTGGACGCCGAAGTCGACGTGCAGCACATCGCCCCGTTCGATGACGACAGGTCCGTCCTCGGAGAGAAAGCTGGCGGCGGTGGCGGCCTTGGCCTGGCGCTGGACCCGCATCGAGGGCTGGAACCAGGTGCCGAGGTTCCGGTCGGCGACCTGCTGCCGGAGCCACCAGACGACGTCGTGGTTGGTGGTGACGCCGGGACGGATGCCCTCGGCGGAGAACGCCCGCCGAATGAGTTCATGGGCGACGGTCATCAGCTTGGTGTACTGCGGCATCATCTCGGGCAACCGCGCCTCGACATACTCCAAGGCGAGCAGTTCGCTGCGCTTAAACCGTTTGGTGATCTCCGGGCCAAGGTATTCGAGCATCTGCTCGTGCTCACCCGCGGTAAGGCCATCGGCGAAGGCGTGGGTTCGGGAGATGTTGATGCCGATTGTGCGCGGCCGGCGTTCCTCGATCACCTTTTTCAAAAGCAGCCACTGGCCTTCGCCCCATAGCTCCCGGGTCTGGTTTCCAGGGGACGGGTTGGTATCCCGATAGACCTCATACAGACCGCCGTTGGAGCCACCGCCGAGGGCGAGGCGTTCGATGCCTTTCTCCGGTCCGCGGTCGAAGAAGACATAAATCGTGCGGCGGCGCGCGGCGAACATGGTGGGCGAAACCAGCGAATGAAAGACCGGATCTTCGTTGTACTCCCTCGAAACGACCAGCCACATATCTACCCCATGCTTCCGGAGCAGCGGCGGTAGGACACGTTCCAGACGCAGCTTCAGCCACTCCTGCTGGATGGCAGCCTGTTCCCGAACCGGGGGCAGGGGCGAGGACGTTTGGGCGGCGACCCCGGAAATGAAAAAGAGGAGCAGGCACAGATGGCGCATGCTCCTCAGGATAAACGATCGGGTGGGGCTAGCCTTGGAGGTGCAGGCCCTTGTGAATGGCGTAGAGGGCGAGTTCGAGACGGTCGGACACACCCAGCTTGTCGAAGATGTTGTGCAAATGGTTCTTCACCGTCTGCTCGCTGATAAACATCTTTTCGGCCATCTCTTTGTTCTTATAACCCTGCGCGACCAAGGCCACAATCTCGCGTTCGCGGGTGCTGAGCGGAGACCGTTCGCGCTGCTTGCCACCGGAGCTGCCCTGCGCGGAAAGCTCGGCGCCCGGGGAGGCGAACTGGCGCATGACGGCGGCAGTCGTGTGAGAGTCGAGCCAGATCTCGCCCGAGTAGACCTTGCGGATGCTCTTGACGATCAGGTCTGGGGCGGTCTGCTTGAGCACGATGCCCGAGCAGCCCAGCTTCATGGCTTGCACAAACTCGTTTTTGTCGTCCGAGGCCGTGAGAATAATCACGCGAGTGCGACGGTTCGTCTGCTGAATGGTCTGCAACGCCTGAAGGCCGTCGAGGTTGGGCATCCGGAGGTCGAGGAGCAGGACATCAGGGTCCGTCTGCTGGACCAACTCAATAACGGCACGGCCGTCGCCGGCCTCACCGATGACTTCGACGTCCGATTCGAGAGCTAGGAGCTTCTTCAGGCCGTCCCGGACAATCGGATGATCGTCGGCTATAGCGACGCGAATCATCTTTACTTTTGGCGGTTCCCCTTCGAGAAGGGTGTCGTTCGGTTCCATGATTACAGTGCCGCTTAGCATAGCTCTTAGTAGCCTCGCCTCGATAGTAACGGGAGAGTAGTACGGGGGTCAATTCAGGTCATTAGGAAGCTGAGAGAGTGAGATGACCTTACGGAAGTTCCGTAACTTACCTATTACCCTAAGGCTTATGGCTGCCCGTATCCCCGCGAAAGTGGGTATCACGCCGCGAGAAAACCAGGAACTTTTGCTTTTCGGATAGCCTAATAATAACAGATACCGGGGAGGACCCAAGCCCCCCTTAAGCCATTGATCCCTTAAAGGTTTTCGATCGCCTCTTGCAGTTTTTCGGCAAAATTCCCGCCCGATTCCGACCACAACGCCCGCCGCTCGACCGGCAGCGCTTCATCGAGTTGCTGGACCAGCCGAAGCAATCCCCGCAGATTGGACCGCGTGTAGTAAGCGCTGGCTGGATCGTCGGGTCTGGGCAGATAGTGAGAGTCCAGGCCGAAGTCGATGCGGAGGTGCTCGGCGGGGCTATCGCGGCCGAGAATGGGCGTGTCGGCAAACTCCGGCCCGTAGCAGTAGAGGGTCACCCGCGCGGGCCGGAGTTCCCATTCCTTCCGGAACTGCCACAGCCCCCACCACGTTTCGAGGACATAGGCGCAGTCCGCGTGGAGAAACTCGTTAGCGCATGCGATCACCTCAGCCGGGTCCAACGGGTCCGTGAAGGGCCGTTCGAGCAGCGGCGGCTCGCTCGCCGATACTGCTTCGATGCGCAGGACGCTGTGGGAGGGGTTTTGTGGCGAATACGGGAACCGCTCGAGCATCTTGCCGAACGGCCGGAGCATCGAGAGCGCGGAGAAGTTGCGGAGCCAGTACGATAAATAAAGAGAGTCGGCCATTCCTTAAAACATCATAAGGGGTAGGACGTAGCGGGAGACAATGACAGATTCAGAGATTCGGTCGTCCGACGAAGCGCCAGTTTCGACCGGGATGAGCTTGGGGACCATGGGCATGGTGCTAACGTTGGTCTCCATCGCCTGCTTTTTCGGCGCGCTGGTGGTAGCCTACGCTTTCATTTTGCCCGATAAACCGACGCGGCCATCGATTGCGATTCCCTGGGTGTTTTGGCTCAGTACGGGGTTGATGCTCGTGAGCAGCGGTACGCTGCAGTGGGCGAGGCGGGCGCTGCGGCGCGCGCACCTGGCCAACTACCGCCAGCGGCTGCTGGTCACGATCGGGATGGGTTATCTGTTTCTGGCGGCGCAGGTCGCGGGGGCGTGGCTGCTGCTGGCGAACGGGGTAACGATTTCGGGCAACCCGCAGGGCAACATGTTCTATGTCTTCAGCTTCATCCACGCGGCGCACCTGATTGGCGGCATCGGGGGCATGCACTGGTTGTACGGTCGATCGCAGAAGCTCGAGGACGGGGAGGAGCAGCCGCTGCGGCGTCATCGGATGGAGGCGCGACTAACGGGCATGTATTGGCACTTTATGGGAGTACTGTGGATCGGCCTGTTCGCGTTCCTGCTCGGTTGGAACTGATGCCATCGGCCTCAATTCTATTTTCTTAGCATTACCACGCTGTACACCGCATTGGCGGCATCGAGGGCGCGCACTGGCTGTACTTGCTCTGGTAGAAGCTCGAAGACGGGGAGGAGCA
>LNFE01000253.1 GCA_001464575.1 Acidobacteria bacterium Ga0077553
GAGCGGCGGCGATCGTCCCTCTGCTGGGCGTCGAGCCCGGGATGTCCGTGCTGGATCTCTGTGCCGCGCCAGGGAACAAGACCCGCCAGTTGGTGGCGGCCGGGGGAATCGTCGTGGCCGCCGACCGCTACGGACACCGGCTGCGGCAAGTGGAGGCCGAGGACCGGGTGGTGCTGGACGCCACCCTACCGTTGCCCTTTGTAAAAACATTTGACCGGATTCTTGTCGATGCCCCCTGCAGCGGCACCGGGACGTTGGGGAGAAATCCGGAGATCAAATGGCGAATTTCTCCCGCCGATTTGACGGATCTGGCCAACCGGCAACGGGCGATCCTGCGGCAGGCGCTCAGCTGTCTCGCCCCCGGGGGCCGATTAGTTTACTCGACATGCTCCCTCGAAAAAGAGGAAAATGAAGAAGTGGTTCATTCGGTTTGCAGAGACCGGGTGGTGGAAGAGGGATATCGCTTGCCAGGGCAAGAGCCGGGGGACGGCTTTTGGCACGCCGTGATAGCATGAGAACTGCGTTCCAATGGTCGAGATTCTGCCATCTTTACTAGCTGCGGACTTTACCCGGCTGGGTGAGGAGATCGCGCACGTCGAACAGGCGGGCGTCACGATGTTGCACGTCGACGTCATGGACGGCCATTTTGTACCCAACATTACAATGGGACCGCCGGTGGTCAAAAGTCTGCGCAAGATTACCAAGACCCACCTCGATGTCCATTTGATGATTACGGACCCGGATCGTTACGCTCCTGTGTTCATCGAATCCGGCGCCGACAGCGTTTCGGTGCATCAGGAGGCCTGTCCCCATCTGGACCGGACGCTCCGCATGATCCAGGCCGAAGGGGCCTTGGCCGGGGTGGTTCTGAACCCGGCGACGCCCGTGGCGACCTTGGACGAGGTGCTGGAGTTCGTCGATTTTGTGCTCATTATGAGCGTGAACCCGGGCTTCGGCGGACAGCGGTTTCTGCCCGGCTCGCTCCGGAAGATTCAACAGTTGGCGGAGCGCCGGGCCCGCTTCGGATACGGATTTAAAATTGAGATTGATGGCGGCGTGGGTATAGACAACGTTGCCGAGATTGCCCGGGCGGGCGCCGAATGGCTCGTCGCGGGTTCCAGTGTGTTCGGAGCGCCGGATTCCGGCGCGGCCGTGCGTTCGCTGCGGGATGCCGCGAACGTGGGGCATCTAGCTTAATCAGTGAGACTTGGAATTATGCTTCTTTCGCGCAAGACGATAGTGGTTCTGATGGTGACGGCTCTGGCGATTCCTTCGCTTTCGAGCTGCTTCCGGAAGAAGAAGTACGAGAACCCGATTTCGAAAGATACGCAGCAGCCGGACAAAGTACTGTTCGATAAAGCGGTCAAGGATATTGAACGCGACCGCTATGAAGTGGCGCGCATCACGTTGAATACGTTGATGAATACCTATGACACCTCCGAGTACCTCGCCAAAGCGAAACTCGCGATCGCCGATAGCTGGATGCGGGAAGGCGGCTCGAACGGCATGGCCCAGGCCGAGGCGGAGTACAAGGACTTCATCCTGTTCTACCCGACCATGGAAGAGGCCGCCGAGGCGCAGCAAAAGGTCTGCATGATCCACTACAAACAGATGGAGAAGCCGGATCGCGACGACCGTCACGCCTTCAAGTCGGAAGAAGAGTGCCGGACGCTCCTGACCCAGTTCCCCAATTCGAAGTTCGCGCCGCAGACGCAGCAGCTCCTCCGGAACATCCAGGAGGTCCTGGCCGAGAAAGAATTCCGCGTCGGCACCTTCTACAACACCAAGGGCTCGAACCCGGCCGCGAGCAACCGCTTGCAGAACGTGGCGGATCAGTGGCCGCTGTATTCGAAAGCGGACATGGACCTTTGGCTCCTGGCCGACAGCTACTCGAAGATGGGCCCGCGGTTCAAGGTGAAGGCCGGCCAGAGCTACCAGCGTCTCGTCCGGGACTACCCCCTTTCGCCCCTCGCTAAGCAAGCCGCCGACAAGTTGAAAGAGATGGAGATGCAGGTTCCCGAGGCGGATCCCGTCGCCATCGCTCGCATGAAGTACGAGGAAGAAAACCGGATCAACGCCGGCATGATGCACAACTTCTGGGGTGTTTTCAAGAAGAGCCCGGACACCCTCGCCGCCGCCAAAAGCGGTTCGCCGGCGATGGAAGCTTTGCGGCCCACCTTGCCGGCCTCGATTCCGCTGCCCCTCGGCGTGGCCACGGGCGTGAACGACGTTGGCGGCCAGGTGCTGACGGGCGAGTCCGCTCTCGAGAAGAAGGATGACGCGCGCTTGAGCTCGCAGCAGCCCGGCCCGCTTCCGCGGAACAGACCCCCGCGCCGCTTCCCAACAACCGGCAGGTGGCACCGCCCAAGAAGCAGAAGAAAGAAAAGAAGACCAAGGTTAAGAACTAGTGGCAGCGCGGATTCTGCTCGCCGATGACAGCGCCATCGCGCAGCGTCTCGGCGAGCGCATGTTGCGGGAAGAGGGTTTTGAAGTCGTCTCCGTCACTGACGGCGAAACGGCGCTGCTGCGTCTGGCTGATGTCGACCCGGATGCTCTGATTGTCGATGCCTTCCTGCCCAAGCGGTCCGGGTTTGAACTGGCGGAGTTTGTCCGGGAGACGGCGGCCCACCGGCACATAGGCGTTTTGTTAACCGGCAGCATCACCGAGCCGGTTGATGAAGAGAAAGCGATGGCCTCGGGAGCGGACGGCGTCGTCCAGAAGCCCTTTGGCGTCGTGTCGCTGCTCGAAGCCTTGACGCCGCTGCTCGAGAAGGTGGCCGAGCGCCGCCTGGCCGGTGAATTCGGGTCCGAAGCCCCCCCGGTGCCCGTCGTACCAATTTCGGACGAAGAGCGGATTCGTGCCGCCGTAACCGTTGCCCTCGACGAGGCGATGCCGCAGATGGTGGAATTGATTACAAGAGAAGTGTTGCGAACCTTGCGCCCGGCCTGACATCATCGAGTCTGATATGGCTGATAACAGTTTTGACATCGTCTCCAAGGTGGAGATGCCGGAAGTAAACAATGCAATCCAACAGGCGCTGAAAGAGATCGGCACCCGCTATGACCTGAAGGATTCCAAGTCGTCGATTGAACTCAAAGAAAAGGACAACAAGATCCTGATGAGTTCGGCGGATGAGTACAAGCTGGGGGCCGTCGTCGACATCCTGCAATCGAAGTTGAACAAGCGGGGTATCTCGTTGAAGGCGCTTACCTACGGACCCATCCAGCCGGCTTCCGGCATGAGTGTGCGCCAGGAGATTACGCTGCAGGCCGGCATCCCCGTTGAGAAGGCGAAAGAGATCGTCAAGATCATCAAGGACGCCAAGGTGAAGGTGCAGGCCTCCATCAATGGAGACCTCGTCCGCGTATCGGGCAAGGACCGCGACGTGCTCCAGGAAGTGATTGCGCTGCTGAAGCGGAACGATCTCGGGATCGACATGCAGTTTACGAACTACCGGAGCTAAGGATGGCCCGGCGGATCGAAAAGCTATTTGTCCCTGGGCCGGCGGGTAACTTAGAGGCCCTGCTCGAAGAGCCAGAGGATGGTGAACCGCGGTACGCGGCCTTGGTGTGCCACCCACATCCTCAGCACGGCGGAACGATGCATACCAAAGTGGTGTACCGCATCGCCCGCGGACTTCGGAAAACGGGCGCCGTGGTCTTGCGTTTCAACTACAGAGGTGTGAACCTCAGCGAGGGGGCATACGCGGATGGGGTAGGCGAACTCGAAGACGCCCGCACCTGCCTCGCCTTCCTGCGGGAGCGCTACCCGGACCTGCCGTTCGTCGTCGCTGGATTCAGCTTTGGCTCGCGCATCGCGTTACAACTGGCCGGACAGATTCCGGAGATGCGCCGGGCCATCGCCGTGGGTTTCCCCACCAAATACCCGGACAAGGACTACCTGGAGCCCTGCTCCGTGCCGCGGACGTTCCTCCATTCGACGATCGACGTTCACGGCCCGATGGTGGAGCTCGAAGCGTTGACCAAGACGCTGAGCGGGCCGCCAACCGTGGAGTTCGTCGTCTCGCAAGACCACTTCTTCGTCGATGCGCTGGATGCCTTCGAGGAGGCCGTGGTCCGGACCGGCCACGCGATCTAGCGGCTATCGTAGCGGGCCCGTGCCGCCTGAACGTCGGGCCCGTGCTTTTCCGCCCAGAGCCAAATACCGCACACCGCTTCGCTGAGGCTTTCGCCGAGTGGCGTTAGCGTATAGTCGACCCGCGGCGGAACGGTCGCATGGACGTAGCGTGTCACCAGCCCGTCGCGTTCCAGTTGACGGAGGGTTTTCGTCAGCATCTTCTGGCTGATCCCTGGGACCCGGGCTTGCAGCTGGGAAAAACGGAGCTGGCCGGAATGCAGCTCCTCAATGACGTTTAGGGTCCATTTGTCGGCGACGCGGTCGAGTGTCTCCTGGACCAGAGCAACAGTATCCACTCGGTAAGTATAGAACGGAAAGGTGCCTACTTCCCAAAAGTGACTATTGGTCGGATACTCGCTGTATGAACCAACTTGGACTCGGCTGTATGGGAATGTCTGGCATGTACGGTGCCTCGGACGACCGCGAGAGCATCGCGACGATTCAAGCGGCGCTGGACGCCGGAATTTCGCTGCTCGATACCGGCGACTTCTATGGCATGGGCCATAATGAGATGCTTCTGCGCGAGGCGATCGCCGGACGCCGCGAACAAGCGGTGATCAGCGTAAAGTTTGGGGCTTTGCGGACGCCGGACGGCGGCTGGACCGGGGTGGATGCCCGGCCGGTGGCGGTCAAAAACTTCCTGTCGTACACGCTACGGCGTTTGGGCGTCGACTACATTGACATCTACCGGCCGGCTCGTCTCGACCCGTCGGTGCCGATTGAAGACACAGTTGGCGCCATCGCCGAGATGGTTACGGCCGGCTATGTGCGGCAGATTGGGCTCTCGGAGATGGGCGCTGACACCATTCGCCGGGCCCACGCGGTGCATCCAATTGCCGATCTTCAGATCGAGTATTCGCTCATCAGCCGGAGTGTGGAGGAGAAGATTGTTCCCGTGCTCGATGAACTCGGCATCAGGATGACGGCCTACGGCGTCCTTTCGCGCGGCCTGTTGAGTGGTTCGAAACCCACCGGCCCCGGCGATTTCCGGGCGTATCTGCCGCGGTTCACCCAAGGCAATGATGCCGTGGTCGCCGCGCTGCAAGCGTTGGCGGCAGAGCGGGGCGTAACGGCCACCCAGTTGGCGATCGCCTGGGTGATGGCGAAGGGTCCGCGGATTGTTCCGGTGGTGGGCGCGCGGACGCGAACCCAACTCTCCGAGATGATCGGTGCTCTGCGCGTCAACCTGACTGCCGAGGAAGCGGCCCGCTTAGAGTCGGCGCTCCCCGAAGCGGAAGGGACGCGCTACGACGCCCACCAAATGGCCATGCTCGATAGCGAACGCTAGTTCCGGTTACGCATTTCGCGAACGAGCTGGCGAGAGGCTCGTTCGCCGATCATGCCGGCGACCTGCTCCAGCAGCTCCGGTACGTTCTCCGGTTCGATCAACATCGTCCCCGGCGCACGATTGGCTTCGTTTTGCTCCCGCCATGACGTGATCAGGGCGGTGGCCGGACGGTAGTCCATCATCCGGGCGTGGGAAATCACCTGCAAGCCGGCTTCGGGCGACTCCATATGGAGGTCGCTCAGTACTAAGGCGTACTCTTCGCTGTCCAGCATGCCGATCGCCTCAATCGCGGTGGCTGCGGTATCGACGCCGTAGCCGCCGGCTTGCAAAACCGTCCGCAGAATGATCCGGGCGGTGGGGTCATCGTCGACGAGAAGCACACGGGCGACTTCGCGGGCATGGAAGGTCGGAACTGGGACGCACTTTGCGGATGCCATCGAAGAAACTCTTAACCCTAGTGTATGGGAAATGGAAAAATATCCAAGTACCAAATTGGGGAGAGTCCCGGCCGCGGTCCGCGCTCGGTAGAGAAGTGCTTTATTTCCCTAGGATTAGACCGATCGGGCGGGCGGAAGTTTCTAGTCCGCGAATCCGCTCAGTACGAATGCGGGCCGAGTCCTAGCCCAAATAGGGTAGTGCTAGCGGACTACGGTCAGCCCTTCAGCGCCCGCAAAACCTGGTCGATCTCGGATTCGGTATTGTAAATGTGCGGCGAAAAGCGGAGGCCCGCCGCGTCGCCCGCGTCGGTCTTGGCGATCGCGATCCGGTGTTTCGTCCAGAGCCGGTCATAGATCGTGGCGAGATTCTGGCCCGGGAAGTCGACTTTGACGACTGGCCCGGAGACCGCCACTTCGCCACTTCCCTTCAGTTTGGCGCCCGGCACCCCAGCGACGCCGTTCCGCAGCCGGGTCGACAGCGCCAGGGCCCGCGCTTCGATCTGCGCCATGCCCGTCGTTTCGAGAAACTCAATGGTCTTCTCGAGCCCGCGCAGTTTCGGGTCATCCCGTTGGCCGAGGGTTTCGAACTTCCGCGCTCCGGTCGGTTTGTCGGACCAGTAGTCGACGCTGAGAATGGCCGGCGTCAACTCGTCTAAACGCGCTGCCCGGACGAAGAGCATGCCGCTTTCAAGCGGCCCCATGGGCCACTTGTGAAAGCTGCCCGAAAACGAGTCAATCTTCAGTTTGGGCAGGTCTAGATTCATCCAGCCGAACGACTGCGCGCCGTCGACGTGGCACCAGGCGTTCTGCTTGTGGGCGAGGTCGGCAATGGCGGCGATGGGGTAGAGCAGACCGGTTGTATTCGTAAAATGCGAAACGGCGATCACCCGCGTCTTCGGCGTTACCTTCTTTGCGAGCGTCGCCCACAGTTCGTCGGGGGACTTGGCGAACACGGGCACCTCCGCCGTTACTACCGTGGCGCCGGACTGCCGGGCGCGCAACTGCCAGCTTTGGGTGTTGGAAGGGTGGTTGTGCGCGGTGATCAGAATCTCGTCGCCGGCTTGGAGGCGCAGGCCTTGCGCGATGAGGTTGTTGCTCTCGCTCGAGTTCCGCGTCAGGGCGATCTCTTCCGGCGCCGCGCCAAGCAGTTTCGCCAGGCGGGCGCGAACGCTCTCTGAGAGCGTCTTGTACACCTCGCGGTTCTGGAAGGCGGGGTTCTGCTGGAAGTCGTTCAGCTGCTTCAAGTACTCCGCCAGCGCCTCCTTTCCGCACGGGGCGATGTTGGCGGCATTCATATAGACGAGGTCCTTCTGCAGGGCCACAAGGGGGCGAACGGCGGCGGCCGTCAGCAAGGAACGCCGGGATAGAGACATGGACTTACCCTCCAAAAACGCGTGCGAAAATCTTGTCGACGTTGGCGAGTTGGCGATCCAACGCAAAGGACTTTTCGAGCTGTTCGGGGCTCAGGCAGGCTTGCACTTCCGGGTCGGCGGCGATGGCGGCGCGGAAATCGCCGTCCTCTTCCCAGCTCTTCATGGCGTGGGCTTGCACTAGTTTATACGCCTTTTCCCGCAGCATGCCGGTGGCGGTCAGATCGAGCAGCAATTGCCCCGAAAAGATGAGGCCCTTCGTCAGATGCAGGTTGTGGAGCATCCGGTCTGCATTCACGCGCATGCCGTCGACCAGCCAGATCGTCTTGGCCAGCAGGTAGTCGACCAGGCAGCAGGAATCTGGCAGGATGACGCGTTCGACGCTCGAATGCGAGATGTCGCGTTCATGCCACAGGGCGATGTTCTCATAGGCCGCCTGGACGTTCGAACGCACTACCCGCGCGAGTCCGGAGATCTGCTCGCAAGTCACCGGATTGCGCTTATGGGGCATGGCCGACGATCCCTTCTGGCCGGGGGCGAACGGCTCTTCGGCTTCGCGAACCTCGGTGCGCTGCAGGTGACGAACTTCGAGCGCGACCTTTTCGCAGGTCGCCGCAATGAGGGCTAACGCGCTAATGAAGGCGGCGTGCGAATCGCGGGAGATGACCTGCGAAGCGATGGCGGCCGGCTTCAGGCCGAGCCGGGTGCAGATCTTCTCCTCGGCTTCGGGGCCAATGTGGCCGAAGGTGCCAACGGCGCCCGAAATCTTGCCGGCGCGCATGTCTTCGGCGGCGGCAGCGAGGCGGGCGCGATTGCGAACGAGTTCGTCGTACCAGAGGGCGAGTTTCAGGCCGAAGGTGTAGGGTTCGGCGTGGATGCCATGCGTACGGCCCATCTGGACGGTGTCTTTGAACTCGAACGCCCGGCGGCGGAGGATATCGAGAAGCTGATCGGTGGCGGCGAGAAGCAGGTCGGCCGACTGCTTCACCTGGAGGGCCTGTGCCGTATCGACGACATCGTTCGACGTCATCCCGTAGTGGAACCAGCGCGAAGCTTCGGCGACGCCTGCGGCGGCCATCTTTTCGGCCACTGTCGTCGTGAAGGCGATGACGTCGTGCTTCACTTCGCGCTCGATCTCGAACAGGCGGGCGACGTCGACCGCGGCGTGGGCGCGCAGGGCCTGGGCGGCCTCTACCGGCACATCGCCGAGTTCGGCGAGCGCCTCGCTGGCGGCCAACTCCACCGCAAGCCAGCACTGGTACTTGTTATCGTCACTCCAGATCGCGCCCATGGCCGGGCGGGTATAGCGTTGAATCAATGAAAAGCTCCTAGCGAAAGGGTCAGGATACCAAGTGGCGGAACCGAACGGGACGATGCGGTATGTTGAAGGGATGGAGATGGTGTTGCAACGCGCGGGCGGAGCGGCTGAGCAGGTGCGGCCGGCGCGGATCAGCGTCGAGCGGTACCACCGGATGATCGAGCAGGACATTTTGACGCCGGACGACCGGATTGAGCTGCTGGATGGGTACCTGGTCGAAAAGATGAGCAAGAAACCCCAGCACAGAATTGTGAATAGCCGAATCTATAAGGCGATTTTGCGTCAGATACCAGACGGCTGGGATGTGCAAGCGCAAGAACCGATCACCCTGCTGGAAAGTGAGCCTGAGCCCGACTTGACCGTTTTCCGTGGCCGTGGCGAAGACTTTCAGTTTGGACATCCGGTAGCCGCGTGTATCGCTCTGGTTGTGGAGATCGCGGATGCGACCCTCGACCGTGACCGCATCTGGAAGCGCGAGATTTACGCCCGCGCCGGCTTACCCGTCTACTGGCTCATCAACCTGCAGGAAAAGACCGTCGAGGTCTATTCCCGCCCGGTCGATGGCAGCTACCAGGACCACTTGACCGTAGGACCGACCGAAACCTTGACCCTCCAGGATCCCGCCCTGGAGATGCCAGCAGGAGAGATTTGGGCATGAAGATGAAGTTATGGATGGCCGGGCTCATCGTGGGCACGGTCGCTTTTGCGCAGACCCAGGGCAGCTTACCCGCCCGCGCCGCGCCCACCGAGTATCAGGTGCAGGCCAAAGTCGGTGACCTCACCATCGCCGCTGATTTTGTCGCCCACTCGGTGCCGACCATGGAAGGGCCCCTGACGTCAGAAGATCACGTGGCCGTCGAAGTCGGCCTGTTCGGCCCCCCCGAAGCCAAAACGCAGCTGTCCTGGGAGCACTTTTCCCTCCGCATCAACGGCAAGAAGACAGCGACGCCGGCGGTGCCGGTGGGCATGGCGATGAAGGGCCTCAAAGACCCGGAATGGATTCCACCAGAGCCGCCGGAAGGCAGCAAGTCGAAAGGCGGCATCAGCGGTGGAGGCGGTGGCGCCGCCGGCGAACCGAAGCCGGAACCGCCCAAGATGCCGCTACCCTTGCGCCGCGCCATGGAGCAACGCGCACGCAAGTCGGCGATGGCCGAGGGCGAACGGGCGCTGCCACAAGCCGGCCTCATCTTCTTCCCCTATCGCGGGAAGGACGTCAACATCGAGAAAGTCGAACTGATCTACGAAGGCCCGGCCGGTAAGGCCGTCCTGCCCTTCGAACGGTAGATCAATACTCAAACGCGCAACTGGCGACGCCCGGCTCGGCGACATGTAAGCGCGGCTTCAGGCCGCGCTGCCCCAACGCCTGCTCCGCCATCTGCTGCACCAGCGTCGGATAATTGTTGTGTTCGCTGAGGTGGCCCAGGATCAGCGTCGAGACGCTCGAATCCATATCATTGGTGATGAAGTCGAAGGCGGCATCATTCGACAGATGCCCCTTCCGGCCCATAATCCGCTGCTTGATCGACCAGGGATACGGCCCCACTTTCAGCATCTCGAGATTGTGGTTCGATTCGAGCAAAAGGGCGTCCACGCCGCGCAGGTGCATCTTGATCGAGTCCGGCATGTAACCCAGATCCGTGACGACGGCGCAACTCAGCCCCTGCGAGCGCAGGACATAACCCACCGGGTCGATGGCGTCGTGCGGAATCGTGAACGTGCCAATGTCCAGGTCGCCAATCGTAAAGCCCGTGCCGGCTTGAAAGGTGTGCCGGGGCACGGTGATTCCATCCCAGTCGATGGCCGTCTCGGTCAAATGCGTCAGATAGACCGGCTTCTTGTACTTCCGCGACATCACGCCCAAACCGCTGACGTGATCGCTATGCTCGTGCGTCACCAGAATCGCATCGAGATTGGCCGGATCTTCGCCGATCGCATAGAGACGCGCTTCGATTTCCCGGCGGCTCAACCCGGTATCGATCAGCACCCGGGTGCGGTCGGTTCCGACGAAGATCGAGTTGCCGGAGCTGGATGAGGCCAGAACACAGAACTTAAGAATGGGAATGCTCCAAACTCATTATGATAGCGGGATGAAAATTACGAAAGTCGAAGCGCTGTATTTGCGCCAGCCGGAGGTGAAGGATCAGTGCGATAGCGGCCAGGACGCCGTGATCGTCCGCGTGGAAACCGACGCCGGGATTACCGGGCTCGGCGAGGTGGATTCGGCGCCACTCGCAATCAAGGGCGTAATCGACGGGCCGTACTCCCACTCCATCACGAGCGGCTTGGCGCATCTGCTGATCGGCGAGGATCCCTTTGCCACTGAATACCTCTGGTACAAGATGGTCAAGGCGAACTCCTACTGTGCCCGGCGCGGCATTCTGATGCACGCGATCAGCGGCATCGACCTCGCGCTTTGGGACATCAAAGGCAAAGCGCTGGGGCTGCCGGTTTGGAAGCTGCTCGGTGGCGGTTTTCATCAAAAGATCCGCTGCTATGCTTCGACGCTCTTCGGCCGCACCCCCGAGCAGACCGAGTCGATCGGCCGCCGTCTGGTGGACGAAGGCTTCGGCGCCGTTAAGTTCGGCTGGCACCCGATGGGCGAATCGCGGGAGATGGACGAAGCGCTGGTACGCAGCGCCCGGCGCGGCGTGGGCGCCAAGGCCGACCTGATGATCGATGCCGGTCTTGTCTGGGACGCCAAGACTGCGCTCCAGCGCGCCAACGCCTTCGCGGCCGAGGACATCTTCTGGCTCGAAGAGCCGCTCCGCGAGAACGACTATGTGGGCTACGGCAAGCTGGCCGCGGCGACGCCGGTCCGCATCGCCGCCGGCGAACACGAGAGTGATCGCCAGAGCTATCAGAACCTGATGAACCAGGGCAAGGTGGATGTCGTGCAGGTGGACCTGACCCGCTGTGGCGGCTTCACCGAAGCGATGAAAATCGCCTCGCTGGCCTATGACCGGGGCCTACCCGTGGCCAACCACGGCTTCTCTACCTATCTGAACGTCGCCGCCGCGCTGCATTGGTTGAATGCGGTTCCGAACGCGCTCATCTGCGAGTTCGTCGCGCAGGAGGCAACCAACCTTCGGGAGCAGATCACCCGGCAGAAGCTGCGTGCCGTCGATGGATACCTTGCCGTGCCGCAGGAACCAGGCCTCGGCATCGATCTCGATGAGGACGCCGTCAGCCGCCTCCGTATTCTCTGAGGGTTACTTTTGTGAGAGCTTTGTGACGACAGCTGCACTACCCGGTATAACTTATGGCTGTCACTAAGCCTCGCAACCGGTTGGTTAACTTCCGGGTCAGCGAAGAAGAATTCCAAAACCTGCGTGAAGCTTGCCTGTCAGGCGGAGCCCGCAGCATCTCTGATTTCGCACGTTCGGCGGTGCTCAACACCGCCGGCGGCGCGGGCGAAGTGGAGGGCCAGCTCAAGATTCGTCTGTCGACCATCGATCAAAAGATGGACGAACTAGACTCCAGTCTGCGAACCCTGCTCGGGCGTTTGAGCCCGGCGGCGTCGCAGGCGACCCTCGATGTCATCGAGGAGCGCCTGCTCCACCAACATCACTCTTAAGCAGACCGGCTTAAGCCAACACCGGTTCGGGCTCGGGCGCGGGAACGCGCTCGGGCACGAGCAATTGCGTGGGATCGATCCGCGTGAAGAAGAAGGCGCTGATTAAGAGCATGCAGGCCAGGGGCAGCAACGCCTTGTTGTAGTCCCCTCCCATCCAGCCCACCAGATAACCAAACAGCACCGAACTCGAGAAGCTGCCGAGCTGGCCCGCCATATTCATGCTGCCGCTCACCGCGCCCGAATACTTCCGGCCGATATCCATACACACGGCCCAGGAGACTGGGAGCATACAATCCATGCAGCCGTAGCCGAGCGCCAGGCACACGACCGCCACCTGCTTGTCCTCCACTTGGGTACAGATGATCATGAACATCCCGGCCAAGGCGAGGCCGGTCGCTCCAATCACGCGGCGCCCAAACTTCAAGCCCTTGGTTTTCACCAAACGGTCGCTGAGCCAACCGCCGAACAGGTTGCCACACGCCCCGACAATGAACGGCAGTGTTGACCAAATCTTCATCTCGTCTTCCGAGAAGCCACGGCCGCGCTGCAAATAGGTGTGCAGCCAGCTGAGGTAAAAGTACGAACCCCAGCAGTAGGTGTGGTACATCAGCAGCAAATAGCGAAAGTTCGGCGACTTCAGCACTTCACGCCAGGGCAGGGAATGATGCGCCTCGGCTACCTTGGGCGTGCCGATGTGGAGGAGTTCCGCCTCCGTGATGCCAGCCTTATCGCGCGGGTTATCGCGGAAGTAGAACCACCACACGATGCACCACACGACGCCGATGGCGCCGAAGATGTAGAAGGTAGCGCGCCAGCCGTAGGCGATCTGAATCGGAACCACGATTAACGGGGACAGAGCGCCGCCGATCCGGGAGGCCATCCACGTAACGCCCACCGCGCGGGCCCGCTCCTGCGCCGGGAACCAGCGGGAGACGGTGGCGGCGATATTCGGATACGCGCCGGCCTCACCCGCGCCGAACAGAAAACGCACGGCCAGCAGAATTCCGTAGCTCGATACGGCTCCGGTCATGGCTGTAAAGGCGGACCACCACAAGACAATGCGGGTAAGAATATTGCGCGGACCATATTTATCGCCCCAGACGCCGGCGGGGATCTCAAACGCGGCGTAGGAGATGGTGAAAGCGCCGACCACCCAGCCCCACATCTCGGGCGAAATCAGGAGTTCGTCCTGCATGCGCTTGCCGGCCACGGAGATGCAAACGCGATCCAGGTAAGTGATGATCGACAGCATGAAGAGCAGGCCGAGCATCCGATAGCGATAGGGCATAGGTTCGCTATTCTTTCACAACTTTGGCCCGCCCGGTATGATGGGAACATGCAAAAGTTTGTAGTTGCGTTGTTGTTTTCAGTTGTCTCGCTTTTCGCGCAGCCTGGCGCTGTGCAAATCGTCCCGGTTGAAATCGCGGTGCCCTTTGGCACGGCCGCTGGGAAGTTGGTCCTCCACGATGGCTATGCGGTGTTCCTCGACGA
>LNFE01000254.1 GCA_001464575.1 Acidobacteria bacterium Ga0077553
TCGCGACCGAAGCCGGCATGATGAATGCGCTCTTTAAGAAGAACTTCCGTGACCGCGCCGGCGAGAAGAATCGCCTCAGCCTCCGGGCCCTGCGTCCGGAAGATACCGAGACGCTACAGCGTTGGTTCTCCGCCCCGCCGGCGACCCCGGCTGTCTCCAGCGCGGCGGCGCCGAAAGATGGCGAATCCGCCATCGAGTTCAAGCTCGAGGTGCAGCAGAAAAAGCGCTTCGGCAAAAATCAGAAGGGACGCCTGATGCTGGCCGGCTCTCAGTTGATCTTTGAATCGATCGATGATCCGAGCAGCTCCCGCCGTTGGGAGTTGAAAGAGATCAAGTCGCTCGAAAACAAGAACCCGTATGAGCTCCGCGTGGAGCCGTTCACCGGAGACGACTACCGCTTCGAGTTTGTGGGCACGCCCATCGAAGCGGCCCAGTACAAGTCGCTCGTCGATAAGGTCACTTCCGCCCGCGTTAAGTAGTCAGCGCCTTCTTGAGGAACGGGATGCCGCGGCCGCCATGGAAACTGTGTTCCCCGGGGAACACTTCATGGCCGACGCGGTCCCCGGCCTCGAAAGTGCTATAGATCGCCTGCAGGTCCTGGAAGCACTTCCGGCTGGCTTCCACAGGAAAGATGTCGTCCTTATCGCCGGACTCCATAAAGAGCGGACGTGGCGCGATCAATCCGGCTACGTCGGACATTTCTGCCCACTGCAGAATGCCGGGCACGTAGTTGTCGATGCAGTGCGCGAGCGACAGAATCGAATCGCGAAAGCTGTTCAGGTAGCCGCTGACCATCGCCGCGCGAATGCGCGGCTCGACGGCGGCAGCAAACGTCGTGCAGGTGCCGCCCCCGCTGATGCCCATGCAGCCGACGCGTTTGGCGTCAAGCTCTGGCCGCGTCTCAATCCAATCGATCGTGCGCATAATGTCGTAGACCCGCCACGCGATCATCGTCTCGCCGAACAGCAGCGCCGCCCCGGCCGTGGGCTGGCAGGCGGAATTGCCTAAGCCGCGCTTCTTCGTCCGCGCGTCGCGCCGGCAGCCGAAGGCCATTGGTTCGACGGCGATGGCGGCCATGCCGGCCTCGACGGCCTGAATCGCGAAGTCATGCTGATAGCCGGCCTTGTCGAATCGCGGCTGGCCCTTGGCGTCGATGCCCACGATGTCGTCCACGCCGCGGCCATGGCCCGGCACGCAGATCACCACCGGGACAGGCCCTTTGGCGTTCAGCGGGGTGAGCAGATAGCCCAGGGACATCATGCCGGGACGCGTCTCAATGACGAACTTCTCGCGGCGATACGTGGGGAAGGTTTTGGTATCGAGCGTCTGCGGAGCCAGCGGTGTCCGCGTCGACGGGAAACCGCCGAGCAACTCCACGATCTTGGGCCGCAGCTTCTTCTGCCATGCTTCGGCGGCTTTGCGGTTAGCCGCCCGGAACTGTAGCTTCCGCGGCATCTCGTTGTACCGTTGGAGGGTCCAGTCCACCGGATCAAACTTCGCCATCGGCAGCTTGGATTCGAAACCGTCGAGCGCCCCAGTGTACGAGGTCTCCGCTGCCTCAGCCGCCGACGCTGTGAAGAGCGCCGCGGCGCCTAACTGTCTCCGCGTGAATTTCGCCATGCGGAGATGATAACGCTATTCGTCCTTGCCTTCCGACTTGCCTTTCAGCCAGTCGACCCAAGCGGTGGGCGGCGTCACTAACAGGGTGATCAGCAAGACTCCCAAGAGAGTCAAGCCCATGATGATGTACATCCCTATAGGTTAACGTCCATCACCTCGTCAAAGATACCCTCCGGCAGTTTGATGCCGTTGACGCGCAGCCGTTCGAGAATCCGGGGCTGCCGGTTGAAGCAGCGGAACCGGCCTTGCACCTTGCCGGCTTCGTTCAGCCCCACTCGCTCAAACGCGAACACATCCTGCACTTCAATCTGGTCGCCTTCGAGACCCACGACTTCGGAGATGTTGATGATCTTGCGCGATCCATCTTGCAAACGCGTCACCTGCACCACCATCTTGATCGCGCTGGCTAGCTGTTGCTGAATCACCCGCGTTGGAATCTGCAGCTCAGCCATCAGGATCATCGCTTCCAGACGCGAGAAGGCGTCCTTCGGCGTGTTGGCGTGGATGGTCGTCATCGAGCCTTCGACACCCGTGTTCATCGCCTGCAGCATGTCGAGCGCTTCCGGGCCGCGGCACTCGCCGACCACAATGCGGTCGGGGCGCATGCGGAGCGCGGTGCGCACCAGGACCCGCTGATTGATGCCGCCCTCTTTGTTCAGATTCGCCGGGCGCGTTTCGAACTTCACGAGGTGGCGCTGCTGCAGTTGCAGTTCAGCAGTGTCCTCAATCGTGACGATCCGCTCGTCTTCCGGGATGAACCGCGAAAGCGCATTGAGCGTCGTCGTCTTGCCGGAGCCCGTGCCGCCCGAGATCAGAATCGTTGTCTTGGCCTGCACGCAGGCCGCGAGAAACTGCAGCATGGCCGGCATGATGGTCTGGTAGGCCACCATCTCATCGCTCGTGATGACATGGCGGCCGAAGCGGCGGATGGAGAGCGATGGGCCATCGAGCGATAGCGGGGAGATGATCGCGTTGACGCGGGAGCCGTCTTTCAATCGGGCGTCGACGATGGGCTGCGCCTCGTCCACACGGCGTCCCACTTGCGCCACGATCTTTTCGATGATGTGGAGCAGGTGGGCGTTGTCCTTGAACCGGACTGGCGTGCGTTGCAGTTTGCCTTGGCGCTCGATGAATACCTTGTCGTAGCCGTTGACAAGGATGTCGGAGATTGAGGGTTCCTTGAGCAACGGCTCGAGCGGACCCAAGCCGAGCACCTCGTCGAGCACCTCTTCGACGATCCGGTTCTGCTCGGCTGTCGTCATCGGCACGCGTTCTTCGTCGAGCAGGCGCTCCACCACGCGGCCGATCTCGCTGCGGATGCGGTCTTTCGGAATCGACGAGACCTGATCGAGGTTGAGCACCCCGATCAGCTTTCGATGGATCTCGCTCTTGATTTCGAACATCCGGTCGGCGGAGCGGGCGCTGCCAGCGATGGGCGGGGCGGGGCGCTCGCGATTGACCGTCGGCTTCTCGACGGCCGCCTTTGCCGCGCCGGCTTTCGACGCCATCAATTGGGCGAGGCTGGGCCGCGCGGGCCGGGGCGGGAGTTGCGGATCGGTCGACATAAGGCGGGAGTTGAAACTAGTGTACCCTTACCCAAATGAGTCAGAAAATTGATGTCGTCGCCCACATTGAGGCTCTTCCGGGAGAAGAGGCTTTAGTGCGCGAGGTTCTCGAAAGCTATATCGCCCCCACCCGTCTCGAGGACGGCTGCATTCGCTACGATCTTTTTGTCGATCAGAGCAATCCGTGCAAGTTCACGTTCATCGAGGAGTGGGCTTCGATTGAGGCGCTGCAGAAGCATTCGCAGTCGGCGCACTTGGCGGCCGGCCGGCCCCGCGTGGCCGGGAAGCTGGCGGGGCCGAACTGGGTGCAGATTCTGGACCGGGTTGGCTAGGCCAGCATCGCCTTCACGACGTTGCCATGCACGTCGGTGAGCCGGAAATCGCGGCCCATGTGCCGGTAGGTGAGCTTCGTGTGGTCAAACCCAAGGCAGTGGAGCATCGTGGCTTGCAGGTCATGCACCTCCACTTTGTCCCGCGTGATGGTGAAGCCGAGTTCGTCGGTTTCGCCAATCACTTGGCCGCCCTTGATGCCGCCGCCGGCCAGCCACATCGAATAGCCGCTCGGGTGATGATCACGCCCGGCGTTCTCCGGGTCGGACGTGTTGCGAATTTCTGAAATGGGGGTCCGGCCGAACTCACCACCCCAGACGACGAGCGTTTCGTCGAGCAGCCCGCGCCTCTTCAGGTCCTTGAGCAGGGCTGCGACCGGTTGATCGGTAGCCTGGGTCTTCTTTTTGAGGGCGCTGTTGAGATTCGTGTGGGTGTCCCAGGACGCGTCCATCATCAAAACGAACCGGACGCCCCGCTCCACCATCCGCCGGGCCAACAGGGCGTTCGTCGCGTACTGGTTCGTGGGTTCCTTTCCGATGCCGTACATCTCCAGCGTCTCCTTCGACTCCTTCGAGAAGTCGAGTAGCTCGGGAGCGGAGGTTTGCATACGATAGGCCAGTTCGTAGCTCTGAATGCGGGCGGCGATCTCGGGGTCGCCGACGTCGGCCAGGTGCGCTTCGTTCAGTTCTTTGATCGCGTCGAGCCCGGCGCGTTGCGTCGCGGGGCTGATGCCTTCGGGGTTCGAGAGATAGAGGATCGGCTCGCCGCCGCTGCGGAACTGCGTGCCCTGGTAGGTCGAGGGCAGGAAGCCACTCATGAAGTTCGACGCGCCGCCGGAGGTGCCGACGCCGCTTGAAAGCACGACGAAGCCTGGCAGATTCTGCGACTCGCTGCCGAGGCCATAGACGCTCCAGGCGCCCATCGTCGGCCGGCCGAACTGGATGGACCCGGTGAAGAGAAAGAGCTGCCCCGGATGATGATTGACCGCTTCGGTGTGCATCGACCGGACGAGGCAGATGTCGTCGGCGAGGTCGTGCATGTGCGGAATGTAGTCCGACATCATCATGCCGCTCTTTCCGCAAGGCCGGAACACACGGGGGCTGGCGAGCGCCGCGGCGGTGGGCTTGGTGAAGGCGAGCTTCAGGTCCTTGGTGTACTCGGCCGGCAGCGGCTTGCCGTGATACTTGGTCAGCGCCGGCTTGGGGTCAAACAGGTCCATCTGGCTCGGGCCGCCTTCCATGAAGAGGAAGATGACGCTCTTGGCCTTGCCGGGGAAGTGTGGCTTCTTGGGGGCGAGCGGATTGGACGAGGCGGCATAGCCGTCGCGGGCCAGCGGGTCCCCGAGGGCCATGGAGCCAAACCCGTAGGCCCAATTCTTCAGAAACTGACGGCGGCGGAGAGTGTTAAGGGATTCCATGGCTAGTTCCGGTTGATGAATTCGTCGGTGTTGAGGAGGACGCGAGCAACGCCGGTCCACGCCTCTTCAGCGGGGCGGCCTTCGGCTTTGAGAATGCCAATCTGCTTGTCGAGATACCGGGCGAGCGAGGAGCGCTCCGACTCGACCGGCTTGCGGCCGAGCACGATCTCGAACATGCGATCGATGCGGTTGGGCTCGGCGGCCGTGCGAACGGCGAGGCCATGAGCGGCTTCGAGGAAGACCGGGTCGTTCAGTAGGTTCAGGGCCTGGAGAGGGGTGTTAGAGGTGCGGCGGCGGGAACAGGAGACGTTCGAATCCGGGGCGTCGAAATTGACGAGCAGCGGATACGGCGTCGTCCGTTGATAGTGGACGTAGAGCCCGCGGCGGTAGCGATCCTTGCCGGTGCTCTCGGCCCACTTCACGCTATTGCCGTAGCCCAGCTCCGCCACGCCCTTGGGCAGCGGCGGCTTGATGGACTTGCCGCCGACTTCGAGGCTGAGAATATCCCCGGCAAACAGGGCGGCGTCGCGAATCTGCTCGGCCGGCAGGCGCAGCCGGCTCTGCCGCGAGAGCAGCATGTTTTCGGGGTCCTTCTCGGCAGCCTCCGGGCGGTACTTCGAACTCTGCTGATAGGTGGCCGAGGTGACGATCAGGCGGTGGAGCTTCTTCACGCTCCAGCCGTTATCCATAAAGCTGGTGGCCAAGGCATCCAGCAACTCGGGATGCGACGGCTTGTCGCCTTGCGTGCCAAAGTCTTCCGAGGTCTTCACGAGACCGCGGCCGAAGTACTCCTGCCAGTAGCGGTTGACGATGACACGCGCCGTAAGCGGGTTCTCGTTCGAGACGAGCCAACGGGCGAAGCCGAGGCGGCCCGGTTCCTGCATCGGAGGCATGATTTCGAGGGTGCCCGGCTCCACCTTGATGCCGAGATTTTTGTAGTCGCCGCGAACCGCGATCTGCGTCGCCGGGTTATCGGGGTGGGCGGCGATCGTGTAGGCCTGGGTGAGGGCGGGGAAGTTGGCATCGAGCGCTTGGAGCTTCGTCCGGAGTTCCTTGAACTTCTCGGTGAGCTCTTTGTTGTCCCGGTACTGCGGGCCGGGATTATTGACGAAGTAGTTCACCAGCCGGTCCTGGTCGCGTTGGCTTCGTTTCGTAATGGGCGTGTGGACGACGCGCTTGGCGTGGTCGAACATGGCGGACATCGAGGTGACCCAGAAGTCGAATTCGGGGTCTTTGCCGGGGTTGGCCCAGGTCTCCCGCATCTTGTCTTCCCAGCCGGCGAGCATGGCGGGGATCTTGTATTCCTCGATTAGCGCCTGCCGCTGTTTGCGGTACTCGGGCAGGGCGCGGAGATAGGGGCCCATCTCGCCACTCAGCGGCGCGTCGATGTCGATGTCGTCCGCGCTGTTCATGAAAGCGAAGAACTGGTAGTACTCTTTCTGCGAGATCGGATCGTACTTGTGATCGTGGCACTGCGCACAGCCGGCGGTAAGGCCGAGCCAAGTGGTGGTGACGGTGTTGGTCCGGTTGATGAGCTGCTCGTAGCGGGCTTCGGCGCGGTCGACCCCGGCCTCGCGGTTGACGAGGACGTTGCGATGGAAACCGGTGGCGACGCGCTGCTCGGTGGTGGCGTTCGGCAATAGGTCGCCGGCGATCTGTTCGACGGTGAACTGGTCGAACGGCATGTCGGCGTTGATGGCGTTGATCACCCACTGCCGGTAGCGCCAGGCGTGGGGCCGGACCTGATCCTTTTCGTAGCCGTCGGAATCGGCGTAGCGGGCGAGGTCGAGCCACTGGCGGGCCCACTTTTCTCCGAAGTGGGGCGAAGCGAGGTAGGTATCAACCAGCCGCTCGTAGGCGTCCGGGCGGGAATCGGCGACGAAAGCCGCCACCTCATCCGGGGTGGGCGGCAGGCCGAGCAAGTCCAGCTTCAGGCGGCGGATGAGTTGCGGTTTGGAGGCGCGCGGCGAGGGGGCAAGGCCCTCTTTCTGGAGGCGGGCGGCCACGTAGCTGTCGATGGAGCCGGTCTCGCGCTTCACGGGCTGAAACGCCCAATGCGAACTGCCGCGGCGCTTGGCCATGGGCTTAGCGCGTTGCGGCCACTTGGCGCCTTCGTTGATCCAGGCTTGCAGGCGGCTGATCTCGTCATTGGACAGCCGGGGGCCGGAGGGCGGCATGACGATGGTGGACTTGTCGCTCATCACTCGGCGGATTATCTTCAACGCGCTTTCGCCGTCGTCAAAGCGGAGGCCATTCGTCTGAACGGCGGGTCCGTGGCAGCCGATGCAGGAGCGTTTAAAGATGGGCTCAATATCCTTGGCGAAATCAATCGGAGATTGGGCCATCGCCCCGGCGGCGACGGACAGGGACAAGAGCAGCCTGCGCATACCCCTATTCTATATCCCTGGGTTGTGCCAGAATGCTGGAAATGAACCCCCAATATCCCCAGCCGCCGATGCCTCCGCCCGCCAAGAAAGGTACCCCTGTCTGGGTTTGGATCTTAGCCGGAGTGCTCGGATTGTTTTTGTTGGCCGGTATCGCGGTAGTGGCCACAGGCGTCTTCCTCTATAAACAAGCAAAGGATGTAGCCGATAACCCGACCGTGGCTCTCGCAAAGCTGGCGGCGATGTCCAACCCGAATGTCGAAGTTCTCGGGGTGGACGAAGCGAACGGAAAAGTGACGATTAAGGACAAGGAGTCCGGCAAGACCGTCACGGTGTCGATTGACGATCTGAAACAGGGCAAGCTGGAGATTACGAGCGACGAAGGTACCGTTCAAATGGGCGCCAACGTGGACGGCAAGGCGCCGGACTTTGTTCCGATCTATCCGGGCGCCAAGCAGACCAACGTGATGAGCTCGAAGATGCAGGACTCCGAGGGCGGCACCCTGATGCTGGAAGTGAAGGAGGAGTTTAGCAAGGTGAAGACCTGGTACGAGGAGCAGATCAACAGCGGCGGCTTCGAGACCAAGTCGACGACCTCGGTAGCTGGGTCCGAGGGGCCGGGGGCGATGATGGTGGCCGCAAAGAACGATGACAAGCAGACTCTGCACGTCATGTTAAACACGGAGCCCGAGTTCACCCGCGTTACGATCACCTACGGTTTGAAGAAGTAAGCTAGGCGCCGAAGCAGAACACGCGGCCGTCCTGCGCGGCGATCACCACTTTGCCATTGCCGATGGCGGGGCTGCTCGAGAGGGCGGCTCCGGCTTCGTACTCCCAGAGCTTCTTGCCGGTCGCGGCATCGAGCACATAGAAGCGGCCGTCATTCGAACCGATATAGATCCGGCCTTCCGCCGCGGCGGGACTGGACTCGACCCGGCTCCGCGTCAGGAATGTCCAGACGCCCTTACCGGTCTTCGCGTCAATCGCGTGGACCATCTTGTCGCGACCCCCGAGGATCACCTTGCCATCCACCAGCGTGGCGCTCGAATAGAACGGGAACTTCCGCACCGGGTGCTCATAGCGCCAGACGATCTTCTTCGCAGCCATATCGACTCCATACACCTCATTGCCGAAGGTGCCGAAATAGGCCATGTTGCCGGAGAGCAGCGGGCTGGCTCCCGTATAGGCGCCGCTCGATACTTGGAAGACCTCTTTGCCATCGGAGATGCGGATGGCGCGGAAGTGTTCATCGCAGCCGGTGACATAGGTGATGCCGTCCTTGATGGCGGGCGTGCCGTGGACCGGGCCGGTGGTCTCGTACTTCCAAGCGAGCTTGCCGGTCTTGGCTTCCAAGGCGTAGAGGTTCTGGTCATAGCTGCCGACCAAGACACGGTCGCCCGAAACGACGGGCGACGATTTAATCTCGGTAGCGGTCTGATACTTCCAGAGGCCCTTGCCATCGGCGGCGTTGACGGCGTGGAGGACTCCCTTCAGGTCACCGATGTAGACAATGCCATTGGCAATGGCCGGGGTCGATTCGCCGATCTCGCTGCCGGCGGCATATTTCCATTTGGTCTTGCCGGTGGCCAGATTGATAGCAAGTAGGTCGCCGGCTCCTGAGCCGATGTAGACCACGCCGTCCGCGATAATCGGCGAGGACTCGAACTGCTCGCCGCCTTCCCACGTCCAGAGCAGTTTCAGTTGCGCCGGCGGTGCCCCGGTGGAGGCGATACCGGTAAGCGAGGGGTTGCCGCGGAACTGCGGCCACTGGGCCAAGAGGGCGGAGGAGAGGACCGTGGTGGCGAGGATCAGAAGGCGCATTGGTAAAGCTCCTGGGCGGCGGCGGCGTCGAACGGCCGCGGGTTGTGGCGGCCGGTCCATTGCAGCGCCGCGTCGGCGGCGAGTCGGGGCAACACTTCCATCGTCACTCCATACTCACGAAGAGGCAAGGCCAAGCCAACCGCCAGTTCGGCCAGATAGCTGGACAAATTCGGATGGAGGTCGGCGTATTCGGGGCAGGCGTTCCAGCGGACCACGTGGGGCAGCATGATGGCGATGGCGATTCCATGAGTGATGCCGTAGCGGGCGGTGAGCGGATTGGCGCAGGCGTGGGCGGCGCCGAGCATGGACCCTTCAATAGCGCAGCCGGCGAACCAGGCGCCAAGTTGGAGATCGGCATTCGAATCGAGCGAGGCCGGGGCGGCGAAACTCGAATGGAGCAGGCGCCAGGCCTGGCGGGAGAAGAGCTGGGAGGATTGGGTTCGTTTCGTAGTGACGTAGGTTTCCACCGCGTGGCTGAGGGCATCGTAGCCGGCGGCGGCGCGGACGGCGGGCGGTTGCGAGAGCGTGAACAGCGGGTCGAGCACGGCATAACGAAACGAAGCCATGGGGTCGCCGCAGGCCATTTTGACGTGGGTCTCGGGGTCGCTGATGAGGGCGTAGGACTGCGCCTCGCTGCCGGTGCCGGTGGTGGCGGGGATGCCGATCATGGGGAGAAGCGGCTGGGTGGTCTTGCCGTAGCCCCAGTAGTCCTTCATGGTGCCGCCGTTGGTGAGCACGAAGTTGATCCCTTTGGCCGCGTCGAGTGAGCTGCCGCCGCCGAGGCCGATGATGGAGTCGATGTCTAAGTGCGCCGCGAACTGGCGGCCGTGTTCAATCATCGCCGAGTCGGGATTGGCGCTGAAGTTCGACCAGGGGGAGCACTCAACGCCGGCTTCCGAGAGCGTCGCGATGAGGGCGCCGATATGGCCGGCGTCTTCCATGCCATGGTCGGCGACGATGAGCGTGCGGCGGAAGCCGAGGTCGCGAGCGAGCCGGCCGACCTGGGTCAGCGCGCCGGGGCCATAGAGAAGGGGAGGGGGCGGGTTCATTGCTTGCGTGCTTGTTCGACGAGGGACTTCACTTCAGAAAGAAGCCGGGGGACATGGTAGGGGAAGCCGGCCTTGATGGTCCATTCGATGCCGGTCTTGGTACCGGAGTTGGGTGAGACAGGGTAGAGGACTTTGAAGTCTTCGAGCGGGTTGCCGTTGACGATGAGCAGGTCGGCGGACCAGCCGGCGCGGACGCGGCCGATGATGTTTTCGGCCTTGAGCACCTTGGCGCCGTTCACGCTGGCGTGGCGGAGGACGCGAAGCGGATGGAAGCCGGCCTCCTGATGGAGTTCGAGATTGCGGAGCATACCGAAGCCGTACATCTGATAGATGTAGCCGGCGTCCTCGCCCATCGTAATCGTGCCGCCGCGGGCTTCAAAGTCGCGGACGGCGGCGAGCCAGAGGCGGAAGTTCTCTTTCCAGTAGACCTCATCCGTACTGGACCAGTTGATGAAGTAGCTGCCGTGGTTGTTCAGGTTCGGTTCGAAAAACGAACCCAGGACGGGATGGAGATAATCGCGGAACCAGGGCTGATTCTGGGCGCGTTGGAGGTCGCGGGAGGCTTCGTAGATTTCGAGCGTGGGGTCCCACGCAACGCCATTCGCGACCATGCCGTCGAGAACGGTGGCGAGCTTCTTCGGTTCGGCTTCGCGCCAGAGGCGGCCGGCGTAGCGGAAGCGGTCGGCCTCGTTCAGGTAGTTGAAGGTGGAGGGGAAGTTCTGAACGCCGGCGGGGATGGCGGCGTCGGGGATGCCGTACCAGTGTTCGATGGTGGCGACCTTGTTGCGGATGGCGTCGGCGGCGTTGGTCTCTTCGACGCCGATGTGGATGGCGATGGGGAGGCCCTCGGCGCTGGCGGCTTGCGCCGCGGCGTCGAAGGTGTTGCGCCAGGCGCCGACGATCTTCATGCCGTCCGCGCCGCGGGCCTTGATCTCCTTGACGCGGTTGACGGCGGCCTCGGGGGTAGCGGGGCGGCCGAGAACGGGATAGACGAACATCCGCGGGGCGGCGATTTCGCCGCGCTCGGACTTGGCTTTGACGTCGAGGGTGAACTGCAGGGAGCTGCCGACGTCGCGCACCGTGGTGATGCCGCAGGCAAGCCAGAGCTTCAGGACATAGTTCGGATCCATGGGCACGCCGCCGCGTTCCTGATGGAGATGGCCGTGCATGTTGATGAGGCCGGGAATGACGTACTTGCCGCGGGCGTCAACTTCGACGTCGCCGGGGCGCGACTGGGAGCCGCGAGCGATCTGGGTGATGACGCCGTTCTCGATCGTAATATCGAGCGGGCCTTGGGCGGGGGTGCCGGTGCCTTCGACGACGGTGGCCCCTTTGATGATCATGCGGGCGGGCCGCACCCCGTGCTGCGGCTGCGCCGCCACGGAAACGGCTAATAGGAATAGCCAAAAGCGCACTGATTATTCTCCGTTTTGGGCGATCAACTTGGCGATGAGGGCCGTCCAGCCAGTTTGATGGCTGGCGCCGAGCCCTTCGCCGGTGTCGCCGTTGAAGTATTCAAAGAAGAGCAGATGATCCTTGAACTCGGGATCGGTCTGATGCTTCTCGTAGGGGCCGAAAACGGGGCGGCGACCCTTAGCATCGCGTGTGAACAGGTTGGTGAGGCGGTGAGAGAGCGCCTGGGCGAGCTCCCACAGATTCACCCGGTCACCGGAACCGAGTGGGAAGTCTACCGTGAAGTTGTCGCCGAAGTAGAAATGGAACTTCTGGAGCGACTCGATGAGCAGGTAGTTGACCGGGAACCAGATGGGCCCGCGCCAATTGGAGTTGCCGCCGAACAGGTGTGTGGTGGATTCGGCGGGCTCGTAGCCGACACGGTAGACGTCATGGTTGACGTGCAGTTCGAACGGACTGTCCTTGTGGAACTTCGAGAGGGCGCGGACGCCGTAGTCAGACAGGAACTCGTTCGGATCGACGAGGCGGCGCAAGATACGGCGGAGTTTGTCCGGGGTGACCACGGAGAGCAACACACGCTCATGCTGGCCGCGTTCAAACAGGGAGGCCACGTTATGGCACAGGTCCGGACGATGGCGCATGAACCACTGCATGCGATGGCGGAAGCCGTGGAGATTGGCGATTTGGTTGGCGTCGATGGTGGTGACGGCGAACAGCGGAATGATGCCGACCATGCTGCGGATCCGCATGCGGAAGGGCTCGCGGTTGGGGACGCGGAGCAGGTCGTAGTAGAAGCCGTCCTGCTCGTCCCACAGACTCTCCTGGCCCCGCTTATTCATCGCGCTGGCGATGTAGAGAAAGTGCTCGAAGAATTTGCTGGCAATGTCTTCGTAGGCGCGATTGTACTCGGCGAGGTCGAGCGCGATGGTCAACATGTTGAGGCAGTACATGGCCATCCAACTGGTGCCGTCGGATTGCTCGATGGTGCCGCCGGTGGGCAGGGGCGCGGAGCGGTCAAAAACGCCGATGTTATCGAGGCCGAGGAAGCCGCCTTCAAAAACGTTATTGCCGGTGGCGTCTTTGCGATTGACCCACCAGGTGAAGTTCATGAGCAGCTTGTGAAAGCAGCGTTCGAGGAAGGCGAAGTCGCGTTTACCGGTGAGGCGGGTATCGATTTGAAAAACGCGGTGGACAGCCCAAGCGTGCACCGGCGGGTTCACATCGCCGAAGGCCCACTCATAGGCGGGGATCTGCCCGTTGGGATGCATGTACCACTCACGGAGGAAGAGCTTCAACTGACTCTTGGCGAAGCCGGGATCGATCATCGCCATGGGGATCATGTGGAAGGCCGAGTCCCAGGCGGCGTACCAGGGATACTCCCACTTGTCGGGCATCGAGATGATGTCGTCGTTGAACAGGTGCTGCCATTCGGAGTTGCGGCCGCGCTTGCGCCGCTCTGGTGGGGGCGGAGTGTTGGGGTCGCCCTTGAGCCAATCCTCGATGACGAAGTGGTAGAACTGCTTGGTCCAGAGGAGGCCGGCCATGGCTTGGCGGAAGATGCGGGTGCCGTCCTCCGACAGGGGGACACTGTGGACGCCGTTGTAGAAGCGATCCGCTTCGGCGCGGCGGGCCTCCATGATTTCGTCCGGATAGACGGTGGCGGGGAGGTCGGAATCGTCTTTGAGTCCGGTGAGGCGGGCGGAGATGGTGCGGGATTCGCCCGGGGCCAGCGTGAAAGAAAAGAGGCCGGCCGCTTTGGTGCCGGAGTGGGCAGGATTGACGGCGTTGGATTGTCCTTCCACCACGTACCGCTGAAATGCGCTCTTCACGTAGCCGGAGTTCGTCCCGCCCCAGAGGCGTTCATTGTCGCCATTGTTTTCGGTATACAACTGGGTGGTGGGCTCTGAGAAGGTGAAGACGTAGTGGCCCAAGTCCTGATGTTTGCAGGCGATGGTGCGATCGTTGATGCGATAGAGGACCGGCTTCGGCGAGTGGGACCGGCCCCACGTCCAGGTATTGCGGAACCAGAGTTGGGGGAGGATGGTGAGGGGGGCGGCTTGGGGCCCACGATTGATGGCCGTAATTTCAATAAGGACGTCGTCGATATCGGCCTTGGCGTACTCGATCTGGACGTCGAAGTAGCGGTCTTCGTCGAAGATGCCGGTGTCGAGGAGCTCGTACTCGCGTTCGTGGCGGTTACGCCGTTGGTTTTCTTCGCGTAGCTGCCGGTAGGGGAAGGCGGCCTGCGGGTACTTATACAGCGCCTTCATGTAAGAGTGGGTGGGGGTGGAGTCGAGATAGTAATAGAGCTCTTTCACGTCCTCGGAATGGTTGCCCTGGGGACCGCTGAGGCCATACAGCCGCTCCTTCAGAATGGGGTCCTTCCCGTTCCACAGGGCGAGGCTGAAGCAGAGCCCGACCAGCGAAAGGCCCGCAAATGGGCGTGTTCAAAAGGGAAATAGTCCCAGGCGGTGCCGTTTTCCGAGTAGTCTTCCCGGACCGTGCCCCAAGCTCGATCACTCAGGTACGGCCCCCAACGCCGCCAATGGCGTTCGCGTTTA
Source organism: Acidobacteria bacterium Ga0077553 (assembly GCA_001464575.1). Lineage (GTDB taxonomy): Bacteria > Acidobacteriota > Terriglobia > Bryobacterales > Bryobacteraceae. The sequence continues at coordinate 14,161 of LNFE01000254.1, forward strand.
TCGGTTTCGATGAGGCGAAGGCGTTCTGGATCCATTCCTCATGGTAACCCTACTGTATTGGAATCCACGCCGCCGGTGGTAAGCGTGAGAAGGTCGCCGGAGTTACCGCCTCGGACGTTCACCTGCTGCAGGCCGATGAAGCCGGGAGCGAGGCCTGAGAAGAGCACTTCACCCGGCCGGCTGCCGAATCGGGCCGTGACGGCAGCGGAGCCGAAGCCGGTGCCGTACACCTCATAGATCGTATCGCCGCGCGGGATGGCCGCGGCGCGGCCGGAAGCCGCATCGAAGAAGATGCCGGGCTGAGCGGGGAGCACCGCGACCGTGAGTTCCGTTGTGCCGATGCCGTTGGTGGCCGTGATCTCCGCGGTGGACCCGGATAGACCCGTGGGTACGGCGAAGTTCGCTTGCGTGTCGTTGCTAAAAAAGACAATGGCGGGGAATCCGTTGACCGTGATCTCGGCGCCGCGCAGGTTTTCGCCGAAAGCGGTGGCGATGCCGCCGGGGACGACGCCGGGGCGGAAGGAGGCCGCATTGACGACGCCGTTCTCTGCAAGGGCCGGCCGACGGGCGCTGCCACTTGTGATGCCGGTGCCCTGTACGGTGACCCGCTCGACCCCGGGCGGGAAAGCGGCCTGACCGTTTGCGTCCGTGGTAATGACGGTTTCGCCAGCCGCGAGCGCGAGCCCGGGATAGGGCAGTTCGTTAAAGTCCTGCGCGCGGAAAATAGGACCGGCGCCGGCTTCGCCCGCCGGCACGACGGAAAGTCCGGCGCCGTCGGCAGGTAACACCTGAATACGGGCTTCGATGGGCGCGTACTCGGAGGGGCCTTCGGCGCGCAGGAGGTCGACGCCGGGGCGGGCTCCGGCGAGCTCGACGGGGACGCTGGTTTGCCCGGCAGGGATGACGACGCTGGCGGGCGCCGTGACGTGGCCCGACTCCGCGCGGAGGGTAACCGTGATCGGGGTGGCGGCCGGGCGATCGAGGGAGAGTGCGGCGGTGGTGGAGCGGCCAGCGAGGAGGCCGGCGGCGGGTTCGACGCTGAGCCGCAGGTTGCGGCGGAAGGAGGTATCGAGGCTGGCTCGTCCTCCGGCGTAGCGGGTCCAGGCGGCCTCCAGTTCGCGGCGATAGAGATCCACCTTGGCGAGTTCGGCGGCGGTGGGCGTAGCGCCGGTGGGGACGATGAGGACGAAGCCGACGCGGTAGCGGCGCTGCTCGACGGTATGATCCGGGGTACGGCGGCCTTCGGTCGCGATGATCTCTTCGACGCCGATGTTGCGGCGGACCCCATTAAACGTGCTGCCAACCCGAGGCGCCGTGAGGGCGGGCGAGAGGCCGGAGTTTTGTACGTAGAACGTCGGCGGCACTTCGCCCGGGGCGCGCAGGCCCATTAGATATTGATCGAGCGGGGAGAAGCCTTCAACGGTGGCTATAGTGCGGAAGCGGGGGCTGACTCCTTCGCCCGCATCTTCGATGCGATTGCCTTCGAGGAGGGAGGCCTCGGAGTTGAAGGTGAAGGCCCAGTGGAAGCCCTGGCGGCCGAGCAGGGGGCGGCTGTTTCCTTCGCGGTTCGAGGCAAACGCGAGGAACAGGTGGCCGGCTTCATGGGCGACGACCGTGAGGCCGGTGTCGCCGGTGCCGGCGCGGGAGGGCATGAGCGCGTTGGGATCATCCGGGTACTGCGAGAGAGGACCCAGGTTCAGAACGGCTTGCAGCCGGTTGGGTGAGCCATACTCGCGGCCTACGTCGATCAGGGTGTCGCCGATGCCTTTGCGGCGGGCGCGGACACTGACTTGAAAGGCGATGACGCCACTGCCCGGGGAGACACCGCTCGTGTTGAAGAAAGCCAGATAGTCAAAGGCATCATCCTGGCTCTCGTAGATTTTCTGAGAGGCCGTGACGAGATCGACGGACGTGGTGTCGCCAAAGCTTTCGGCGATGGTACCGGCGAAGGTACGCTCGCTGCCGGTGTTGAAGCTCACGAGCGCCGAGGAGCCCGTCAGGCCGCCGGGCGAGATGCCGACGACGGACTGGCCAAGGTTGACCTGCGTCCAGGCGATGGCGATGGCGCCGTCCGGCGTCAACGTGATTTGGAACGTCTGGGGTTGGCCGAAGCCGAAGTCGCTGTACTCGCGGACACGCAGCCACGTGATGGTGAAGCGCGTGGCGGAGCGGAGCACATTGACGCCGTCGCCGGTAGCGGACGGATCGAGGTCGGCGAAAAGGCCGGCGATGCGGGGCAGGCCGGCGTTGAGACGGCCCAGGCTGCGGGCGCTGATATCGACGTCGCCGCCGCCGAAGGTCAAGTTGCCATCGGAGTTGAGAGAGACTTTGGTGTATTCGACGCCGTAGAAGCGGAAGGGAAAGGGGAGATCGAGTTCGCGGGTGTCGTCATCGCCGAGCCCGTTGAGGCGGTCTCCGAGGTTGGTGGTGCTGATGGTGGCCGCGGCGGTGGCGAAGCGGTATCCCCCATTGGCTGGCGTAAACGTGACGCCGCGGTTGACGAGGTTGAACGGATTGCGCCGGGCGACCACGCCGTCGGCGTCTTCGAGCACGAGAATGTTGCCGTCCACGCGGGAGGCAGGCCGGCCGGTGGCTGCCTTGAACTTTCCTGCTCGCACGGATTTGCGGTGGAGGTCGAGCTCTTCGTAGGTCTGGCCGGGATAGGTGCCACACCAGGAACCGTTCGATTTCGCAACGGCCAGCCCGGCGAAAAGCGGAACCAGGAGTACGAGACTTGCGTAACGAAATATCGAGGGGTTCATCCCCCATTGTAAAATACAAGTCGCGGAGGATTTGTTTCTATGGCATTTTGTAACAAGTGCGGGGCTAATCAGGCGGATGATGCTCGGTTCTGCTTCCAATGCGGGACTCCGATGGGCGTGGCCGGTGCGCCGGCGGCCTATGCGCCCCAGCCGCTCGAGTATACGATTCAAGGGGATAACCTCCAGGTGGCTCGCGTGAAGTTGCAGCCCGGACAAGAGATATACGCGGAGGCGGGCAAGATGGTGTACAAGACCCCGTCGGTGCAGTGGGAAACGAAGATGTCCGGGAACTCGATTGGCGAGAAGATCTGGGGGGCGTTGAAGCGGAAACTCTCCGGCGAGTCGCTGTTCATGACCTATTTCCGGGCCAATGGATTGGGAGAAGTCGGATTCGCGGGATCGTATCCGGGGCGGATTCAGGCGTTTGATCTGCCGCCGGGCAAGAGTGTTCTGGTGCAGCGGGACGGATTTCTGGCGGCGCAGCCGACCGTGCAGTTGAGCATTGCGCTCGTGAAAAAGATTGGCAGCGGGCTGTTCGGCGGCGAAGGCTTTATTCTGCAGAAGCTGACCGGGCCGGGCGTCGTGTTCATTCACGGCGGCGGCGACTTCATTGAATTTAACCTGGCGCCGGGCGAGATGCTGCAGGTGGATACCGGCTGCATTGTGGCGTTTGAAGATACGGTGCAGTACGACATTCAATTCGTGGGCGGGATCAAGACGGCAATCTTCGGCGGCGAGGGCCTGTTTCTCGCTACGCTGACAGGACCTGGCCGCGCGATTGTCCAGTCCATGACGCTGAGCAAACTGCGGCGGGAACTGGCGCCTTCGGCCACGGGCGGCGGCGATGAACGGAGCGCCCTGGGGGCGATTACGGGGATGTTTGGTTCGGATGACTAACACGCAGATTGCACAGATTCGCGATGAGGTGGCGGCCCTGTTGAGCAGCCGGCTGGCGGCCGTGCCGACGGAGGCCGCCGCGCTGCAGCGGGCGGCGCGGGCGCTGCGGCAATCGGAATCGATTGACCAATGGGTTCAGATTGTGGCCGATGCGGCGGCGGCTTTTGCTCCGCGCGTGGCGCTGTTTTCGATTGACGGCGACCGCGTGGTGGCGAAGGCGCTGCGGGGGCCGGGCGAACTGCCGGCGGAGCCCGTGGCGCTGAGCGAGGCGCCGGCGTTGCAGCAGGTGATCGATACGAAAGAGCTGGTGGTGTGTCTGACGGCGGCTTCGCAACTGGGCGGAGCGCAGTTCAGCCCGGCGCTGGCGAAGCGGGCGCATCTGTTGCCAGTTTTGGGGAAGTCGCGGGTGCTGGGGATTTTGTACGCCGAGGGTGATGCGAACCTGGCGGCGCTGGAGACGTTGACGTCGCTGGCGGCAGGGTCGCTGGAGTTGCGCAAGGTGAACGGGGCGGCGCCATTGATTCAACCGGCCGCGGCGGAGCCGGAGCATCGGCATCCGGTGGAGCCGGCTGCTCCGGCCGCGACCGAGGTAGTGGACTGGCGGGCCAAACGCGGGGCCAGCGTGGCCGTGGCGAAGCTGATCTTGCAGAATAGTCAATTGCTCGCCGAGGGCCGCGCGCGCGGGAAGGTGTACGCGGCGCTGCGGGTGCCGATTGAAGCGGCGCGGCTTGAGTTCCGGGATCGGTTTCCGGGCAAGGAAAGCTATCTCGAAGCCGAGTTCGACGCACGCTTGTTTTAGTGAAGCTCCATGGCGGGATCGGGCGCGAAGCCTTTGTTCAGCGTCCACTCCTTGACGATGCGGCGAGCGGCGAGATCAATGGTGTAGACCTTGTCGAGGTTCTCGTTTGAGGCGTAGGCGAGCTTGCCGTCGGGGCTGAGGTGGAGGCTGACGATCTGCCCGAGCGGGGCGGGGAGTTCGACGCGGCCGGCTACCTTGCCGGTTTTCGTATCGGTCCAGCCGACGGCCTTTTCATCGAGCAGGCCGTAAACGACGTAGCGGCTGTCGGGGGTGACGTCGATGCGAACGGGTCCGGGGCCGGAGTCGAGCGTTCGGAGCAATTTGTGGGTGGCGGTATCGATTTCGGCGATGCCCTTGCCGTCGCGCTGGCAGACGTAGAGCCGCTTGCCATCGGGCGAGAGGATGCTGCCTTCCGGGCGCGGACCAGTGGGGATGAGCTTCACTTCGCCGGTGGCGAGATGGATGGCGGAGACGTTGGCGGAGGTGGAGTTCGAGACCCAGGCCCATTGGCCGTCGCGGCTGGCGGTGACCATATGGGCGGTTTTGCCTTGCGTTTGATACGCGCGGAGGATCGTGCGTTTGGCCGGGTCGATGAGCAGCAGGGCGTCGGGTAGTTCCGTGGAGACGAGCAGGTTGCCGTTGGGCAGGCGGGCGATGCCGTGGGGGCGGCGATACTGGCCGGTGGAGATTTCGCCGATCTTCTCGCGGCGTTCGAGATCGACGATGGAGACGGTGTTGCCGCCCTGGCCGGCCTGCTCGATGCGCATGGTGCCGTTGTCGGTGGTGAAGAGCAGCTTGCCATCGGCGGAGCGGACCATTTCGTGGGGATGGGCGTTGACGGCCACCTTCTTTTCGAGCGTTCCGTCGGCGGAGTAGAAGCCGAGGGAGCTATCGCCTTTGTGGAGGACGAGCCACGTAGAGGCAGCGAGGAGGAGGAGAGACGGCATGGGCTATTTTCCTTTTCTGCGGTACGTATTGGTGGCGAAGTCGAAGTCGAACTCGGTTCGTTGGGGCTGCGCCTTGGCGTTGGTGGTGGGCAGGTGGCGGGCGAGTTCGGCCTTGAGTTTGGTGTGGGCCGGGTCGCCGGCGAGGTTGCGCCATTCGTGGGGATCGGCGACGCAATCGTAGAGCTCTTCGGTGTTGTCGCGGTAGCGGATGTAGCGCCAGCGTTCGGTGCGGACGGCGTGGTTGCCTTCGAGATAGGTGATGACAGCGGGCGGGCGCTTGGCTTTGGGGTTGCGGAGTTGGGGGACGAGGCTGAGGCCTTCGTTGCGGGGGTTTTTCGGGAGGCCGCACAGGTCTAGGAGCGTGGGGTAGAGATCGAGCAGGCTGACGGCTTGGGTGCGATTGACTCCGGGTTTGGCGGTGCCGGGGCCGGCGATGATGAGCGGGATGTGGGTGGAGCGTTGCCAGAGCGTCGACTTATGCCAGTGCTGCTTTTCGCCGAGGTGCCAGCCGTTGTCGCTCCAGAAGACGATCACCGTGTTCTTGGCGTGGGCGGACTTGTCGAGGGCGTCGAGGAGTTGGCCGACCATGGCGTCGGCGAAGGTGATGCAGGCAAGGTAGGAGCGCACAGCGTCTTTATGCTTGCCGGTCGAGACGATGCGTTCGTGCTCGGAGCGGCGGAAGGCGGCGAACTCCTGGCCCATTTTAGGCACGTCGTCGAGGTCGTCGGCGGGGGCCTCCGGGAGCGTGACCTTCTCGGGCGGATAGAGATCGAAGTACTTCTGCGGGGCGTACATCGGGATGTGCGGATGCCACAGGCCGATGGCGAGGAAGAAGGGCTTGGCATGCGACTTGGCAAGAAATTTTGAGCCGAACTCGATGGCTCGCTGGTCGCCGTACGCTTGTTCCTGATAAGGAAGGACGCCCCAGTCGAACTCGCCTTGGAAGTTGTCGAGGCCATTCAGCGGGATTCCGGGGGGCGCGGGGACGCGCTTGTTCCAGGGGTACCAGTCGGCGCGGCGATACCACGGGTCGTCGAAGACTTGGAGTTGGAGCTCGTCCCATTGGGAGGGCGGATTGTTTCCGGCGGTGTGATGGAAGACCTTGCCGGCGCCGGCGACGTGATAGCCGTTCTGCTTGAAGTACATCGGCATGCTGACCGCATCCGGAATGACCGGGGGCCAGAACTGGTCGTTGTTGTACATGCCCGTTGTCGAGGGGCGTTGGCCGAGGAGCAGGGCGGCGCGGGAGGGATTGCAGAGCGGAGAGGCGCAGTGGGCGTTCGCGAAAAGGACGCCGCGTTGGGCGAGGCGATCGATGTTCGGGGTCTGCACGCCGGGATAGCCGCGGAGGCAACCGACCCAATCGTTCATGTCGTCAACGGAGACGAAGAGGACGTTCGGACGGGACGGGGCGGCGGCGGCCGTGGCGGCAGCGGCGGAGGCGAGAAAGGCGCGGCGGGTAAGCATGTTCCCGCGCATTATATCGGGTTAGCTCTTCAGGCGGACGAGATAGACGGCGGTTTCGGCGAGCAGGTTCGGCAGCATCTTGACTTCGCGGTTGTCGTCCAGAAAGACGCGCTTCTCGATGTTCCAGTTCTCGCGGGCGGCGAGGATTTCAAAGTCGTCGACGGTGAAGAAGTGGATGTTAGGTGAATCGTACCATTCGTGCGGGAAACGCGTGGTTTTGGGGGCGCGGCCCGTGAACAGATGGGCGAGGCGGACGCGCCAATGGCCGAAGTTCGGAAAGGCGACGATGGCCCGGCGGCCGACGCGGAGCATCTCATTCATCACCTGCAGCGGGCGGCGGACTTCCTGCAGTGTCTGGCTGAGAATCACGTAGTCGAAGGCGCCATCGGGATAGTCGGCCAGGCACTCTTCGAGATTGCCCTGGTAGCAACTGACGCCCTTGGCGATCGCCTTTTGCACCTTGGCGGCGTCCATCTCAACGCCGCGGGCGTCGACGTCCTTGTTCTCGGCGAGCCAACTGAGCAGTTCGCCATCGCCGCAGCCGAGGTCGAGGACGCAGGTTTGCGGCGCGACGATTTCGCTGAAGATGGCGTAGTCGCCGCGGCCGAGCAGGTCGCGGACAAAGGGATCAGTTTTGGGGGCGGCGGTCATCGGCGATTCACTCCTTTCGTGACGCGATGGAGGAAGCCCTTCACGATTTCGGTCTGCTCTTCCACTTCGACGAGGAAGGCGTCGTGGCCATACTTCGAGGTGAGTTCGATATAAGCGACGTCCTGGTTGCGGCGGCGCAGGGCGTTGACGACCTCCTGGGACTGATAGGACGGGTAGAGCCAATCGGAGGTGAAGCTGATGACGAGGAACTTGGTTTTCGATCGTTCGAGAACGGCGGTGAGCGACTGCTGGCCGGCGGCGAGATCGAACAGGTCCATAGCCTTGGTGATGTAGAGGTAGGAGTTGGCGTCGAAGCGGTCGACGAACTGGCTGCCACGATAGCGGAGGTAGCTTTCCACTTCGAAGATGCCTTGGTCTTCGCGTTGGCGACGGCCGAACTTTTGGCGCATCGACTCATCGCTCATGTAGGTGATGTGGCCGACCATGCGGGCGACGGAGAGGCCGCGGCCGGGAAGCTTGCCGCCGTAGTAATTGCCACTGTTCCAATCGGGGTCGGCCATGATGGCTTGGCGGCCGACTTCGTTAAAGGCGATTTGTTGGGCGCTGTGGCGCGGGGTGGTGGCGATGGGGATGGACGAGGCGACGCGGTCGGGATAGCGGGCGGCCCATTCGAGCACCTGCATGCCACCCATGGAGCCGCCGGCGACGCAGAGCAGGCGTTCGATGCCGAGGGCTTCGATCAGCTTTGACCGGGAAGGTCATGGCGAACACTTGGCCCGTGGCGGGATCGATGGAGCCGGGGCCCGTGGTGCCGCGGCAGCCGCCCAGTACATTTGAGCAGATGACGAAATGCTGATCGGTATCGAAGCCTTTGCCCGGGCCGATCATGCTGTCCCACCAGCCTTTTTGCTGGTTTTGCGGGTCGATGCCGGCGGCGTGGGCGTCGCCCGAGAAGGCGTGCGTGATCAGGATGGCGTTCGAACGCTCGGCGTTCAACGTTCCGTAGGTTTGGTAAGCTACATCGACCGGAGCGAGGGTGACCCCACAATCAAGCTCCAAGGAATCGAATCGCTTCGTCTGCGTGGAAACGACCATGACTGGAATCCCTTAGGATAACAGGCATGATGCGATTGGCTTGGTTGGTGCTGTCGGCGACGGTTGCGGCCGCGCAGTGGAAGGTGGGACGGGCGGAGGTGGACATTACGCCGCCGGCGAAGATGCCGATGGCGGGATATTATTACGTCCGGCTGAATGAGGGGCTGCACGATCCGCTGCACGCCAAGGCCATGGTGGTGGAGCAGGCAGGCGTCCGGGTGGCGCTGGTGGCTGTCGACTACGTGCAGATTCCGCGGCCGTTCGTCGAACAGGCCCGGCAGTTGATCGCGGCGCGGACGGGCATTCCGGCGACGCACGTGATGATCTCGGCGACGCACTCGCACACGGGGCCGGAGTTGGGGACTCGCCTGCGCAATGTGGAACCGGCGATCGACGCGCTAGCCAAGGGCTTTTGGGCGAAGATTCCGGGGTTGATTGCCGAGAGTGTGGAGAAGGCCAACGCCGCGCTGGCGCCGGCGGAGATTCAGGTGGGCGTGGGCAAGGAGGACTCGATCAGCTTCATTCGCCGCTTCCGGATGATCGACGGGACGACGGGTTGGAACCCGGGCAAGCGGAATCCGAAGATTGACAAGGTGCTGGGGACGGTTGATCCTGATGTGGCCGTGGTGGCGGCGGGCACGGGGGCGTATGTGAACTTCGCGCTGCATTTGGACACGGTGGGCGGGGCGGAGTTTTCGGCCGACTATGCCTACGCGCTCAGCGAGAACTTGAAGCGTGTGAAGGGGACGGGCTACTCGACTCTCTTTACGATTGGCTGCGCGGGGAATATCAACCACATTGACGTGTCGCACAACCGGCCGCAGAAGGGCCACGGGGAGGCGGCGCGCATTGGCACCGTGCTGGCGGCGGCGGTGTTGAAGACGATGGAGCGGATGACGCCGGTGCCGGTGCAGCCAGTGAAGGTGTCGACGCGGATGGTGGATCTGGTGGAGAAGGCCAAGGCGATCATCGCAAACTACGGGAAGCAGAACGCGAATCCGTTTTATGACCAGGTGAACGCGTTCAAGGTGATGGATATTGTCGAGCGAGCGGGGAAGGCGTTTCCGGCCGAAGTGCAGGTGATTGCGCTGGGAAAGTCGGTGGCCTGGGTGGGCTTGCCGGGCGAGATCTTCAATGAGCATGGCCGGGCGATTAAGCTGGCGTCGCCGTTTCCGGTGACGATTGTGGCAGAGTTAGCGAACGGGAACCTAGGCTATGTGCCGGACCGGAAGGCGTACGCCGAAGGGGCGTATGAGGTGATCTCGTCGCGCGTCGCGGCCGGAAGCGGGGAGGCGATGGTGGCCTCCGCGGTGGAGCAGTTGGTGGCGCTGTTTAAGGACTAGGCGTTGAGGAGCCAGGAGGTGAACTCGTTCTCGCCGTGGACATCGGTGAGGCGCATGTCGCGACTCTGGTAGCGATAGGTGAGCTTCAGGTGGTCCATGCCCAGCATGCGGAGCAGCGTGGCGTGGACGTCGTGAATGTCCTTGCGCTGTTCGACGGCGCGGAGGCCGAACTCATCGGTGGAGCCGAGGACGCGGCCTCCGGCGATGCCGGCGCCGGCCATCCACATGGTGAAGCCATAGGGGTGATGGTCGCGGCCGTTCTTGCCTTCGGCAAGCGGCGTGCGGCCGAATTCGGTGGACCAGACGACGAGCGTGGAATCGAGCAGGCCGCGGGACTGGAGGTCCGTGAGCAGGCCGGCGATGGGTTGGTCCGACTTCTTGGCCATCTTGTTGTGGGAGCCAAGCAGGTCGAGATGGGCGTCGTCCCAATCGTCGCCGAGGTTGGTGCCTTGATAGAGCTGCACGAAGCGGACGCCGCGTTCGACAAGGCGGCGGGCGAGGAGACACTTGCGGCCGAAGTCGTCGGTCATGGGTTCGTCGATGCCGTAGAGGGCTTTGGTGGCGGCGGACTCCTTGGTCAAGTCGACGGCCTCGGGCGCTTCCGACTGCATGCGGAAGGCGAGTTCATAGGAGGCGATCCGGGCTTCGAGGGTGGAATCCTCTTCGCGGGTAGCGAAGTGGCGGCGGTTCATGCGGTCGATCAGCGAGAGTGTTTCTTTCTGCGCTTCCGGGGTGATACCGGCGGGGGAAGCCAGATGGAGCACGGGGTTCTGCCCGCTGCGGAAGGTGGTGCCCTGGTAGGCCGCGGGGAGGAAACCGGAGCCGTAGGCGCCCGCACCGGACTTCATGGCGCCGTCGCTCATGACGACGAACGAGGGCAGGTTCTTGTTCTCAGAGCCGAGGCCGTAAACCGCCCACGCACCGAGCGAGGGGCGGCCGGGGAACTGGTTACCGCTGGTGCGGAGGTTGATGGCGGGGGCGTGGTCGAACGCATCGCCATGGCAGGAGCGAATGACGGCGAGCTTGTCGGCGTGCTTCTGGATGTGGGGGTAGAGTTCGGAGATCTCGAGGCCGGACTGGCCGCTGCGGGAGAAAGTCCATGGCGAGGCGAGCATGCGTGCTTTGCGGAAGTCGATGCGGCTGGTGACGAGGCCTTCGGCGAAGGAGCCGGGGAGCGGTTGGCCGTTGTACTTGGCGAGGGCGGGCTTGGGGTCGAAGGTATCGACGTGGCTGACGCCGCCGTGCATGAACAGGTAGATGATCCGCTTGGCTTTCGTGGCGGCCAGGAGGTTCTCCTGCATGAGGCCGGAGAGGGCCACGAGGCCGAAGCCTTGGCCGGCGCGGGTGAGAAATTGGCGGCGGGAGGGGTGCATGGGGCTCCTAGTCGACGTAGAGGAATTCGTTGGTGTTGAAGAGGCCGCGGGCGAGTTCGGCGGCGGCCTTCTCCACGCTGCCGAGCAGTTGGGTTTGTTTCGTCAGGAAGTCGCGGGCCATCGCGAGCTCGTTCGCGTCCGGGCGGCGGGCCAGGGTGGAGAGGAAGATCGCTTCGCTGATCGCCGCTTCGTCGCCGCGCAGGGAGGCGGCGGCGAGGGCGAGCGCCTGCTGACGGGTGAAGTCGCTATTGAGGAGTGAGAGCGACTGGGTCGGCGTCGTCGAGGATTCGCGGCGGGCGCAACTGAGAACGCCTTCAGGGCGGTCGAACACTTCGAGCATCGGCATACGAAAGTTGCGGCGGGAGATCATGTAGATGCTGCGGCGGGTGTGTTCAGTGGGGTCAGAGGTGACGACCCAAGCGTTGGTGAGCGGTTGGCTCATGCCGTAGAGCTCTTCGGCGGCGAGGGCGGGGACGACCGGCTTGCCGTGCATCTTCGGGTTCAGGGTTCCGGCGCTGAGGAGGACGGCGTCGCGCACCTCTTCGGCCTCCAGGCGCCGGCGCGTGAAGTGCGAGAGCCATTGGTTCTCGGGGTCCTTGGTGAGCGCGGCGGGAGAGGGCTTGGTCTGTTGGCGATAGACGCTCGAGAGCATCAGGGTGCGATGGAGTTGCTTGAAGCTCCAGCCGCTCGAGACAAACTCGCTGGCGAGCCATTCGAGGAGTTCAGGGTGAGTGGGCGGGGTGCTGCGGGCGCCGAAGTCTGATGTGGTGGCGACGATGCCGCGGCCGAAATGCGCCTGCCAGACCCGGTTGACGGCGACTCGGGCGGTGAGGGGATGCTTCGGTGAAGCGATCCATTCGGCGAGAGCCTTGCGGCGGAGCGTGGTGGCGGAGCCGGGAGGCGGTGGCGGGATGTCGCCTCCGCCGAGGGCGGAAAGGAAGCCGGGCGGAATCTCATCGCTTTCTTTGCCGGGGATGTAGACGGGCGGGCCAAGCGGGCCGGCGTCGGTAACGCTGGGGGAAAACGGGCCGGGGGCGTAATTGCTATATAGCGATAGCAGCCGGGTTTTTACGCGATCGAGTTTTGCTTTTTCGTCTGGCGTGAGGAGCGCGAAGACCTCGTCGTCGCGGGGCGCCACCTTCTTGGCGTACATCTCAAAGTCAGCCTTTTGCTGCGGGGTGCGCTGGTCCTCTTCGGTGTCGAAGGCGAGCTGAACCGGCTTCGGGAGTTGGGCCAGCTTTTCGGCGCGGAGACGCTTGACGTAGGGGGCCCGCATCCGCTGGAACTCGTCGGCGAGATCGTAGAGCTTCCATTGGCGGGTGTTTTCCTGGAGATCGTACTGGCGGGCGAGGTTGTAGGTGAGGAAGACTCGCGACTTCACGATGGGAGCGAAGATGGCCTGGAGACGGAAGTAGTCCTTCTGCGAGATGGGGTCGTACTTGTGGTCGTGACAGCGCGCGCAGCCGACGGTTAGCCCGAGGAAGACGCTGGATGTGGTGTCGACGAAATCGGTCATCGTTTCGACGCGGTTGATATCTTCGACTTTGAACAGCATGTCGCGGTTCGGCCCGACGG
>LNFE01000255.1 GCA_001464575.1 Acidobacteria bacterium Ga0077553
CCGCTTGCTGTGGGGCTCCCAGATCATTAGCGAAATCGGGGATTGGTTCTTCACGCTGGCGCTCTACAATCTCCTGCTCGACTTCACCGGCAAGGCCGAATCCATCGGCTTCGCCTTCGTCCTTCAGGTGCTTCCCCAATGCCTCACCGCCCCGGCCGCCGGCGTCCTTAACGATCGCATCAGCCGCCGCAAAGTGATGATCATCGCCGATCTCGCCCGTGCCATCATCATCGGCTGCATGCTCTTCGTCCGCTCGCCGGAGATGCTGCCTCTGCTCTACGTCCTGCTGTTCCTCGAAACCGTCATGTGGGGCCTCTTTGAACCGGCCCGCGCCGCCGTCGTCCCCAACATCACCAAAGGCGACGAGATCTTCGTCGGCAACGCCCTCAGCTCCACCACCTGGAGCTTTAACTTCGCCATGGGCTTCACCGTCGGCGGCGTAGCTCTCGCCCTGCTCGGCCGCGAAGCCGTCTTCGCCCTCGACGCCTGCTCCTTCGTCGTCTCGGCGATGCTCGTCCGCCGCATGTCGTTCCACGAACCGCACACCGAAGGTCACGCCCCGCTGCACTGGCGCGACCTGCTCGACTTCAAGCCCATCGCCGAAGGGATACGCTATGTGAAGCAGGATGGCCGCATGTTCGCCACCCTCTTCGTCAAGTCCGGCAACTCCATCATCGCCTCCAACTGGGTGCTGCTCACCATGCTCGGCCGGGACCGCTTCGCCGTCAACTGGCTCGGCGTCGAGCCGGAGCGCGCCGCCGCCCTCGGCGTCAGCCTGCTGATGGGCTGCCGCGGCATCGGCGCGCTCACCGGTCCCATCCTGCAGGGCTACGTCGCCGGCCGCAACCAAACCCGCCAGCGCTACGCCATCCTCATTGGTTTCGTCTTGGCTTCGTTTGGTTATTTCCTGCTCAGCCAGGCGCCTAATCTGCTCATGGCCTGCCTCGCCGTCATCATTGCTCACCTCGGCAGCACCATCACCTGGGTCGGTTCCACCATCCTGCTCCAACTCAACACCGAAGACAAATTCCGCGGCCGCGTCTTCTCCGCCGAGTTCGGCATCGCCGTCATCGTCATGTCCCTCGCCAGCTCTTCAGCCGGCGTCTTCATCGACCACGGCTGGACCCCGCAGCAGGTCGCCGGCCTCACCGCCAGCTTGCTCCTGATCCCCGTTCTGTTCTGGGCTACGGTCTTGTCGAAGTGGGAACAACTTCGATCGCCGCAAACCCCTCCGCCAACTCCGGCGGAGCCAACCGCTTCGCCAGACTCTCCATAGCCTCCGCTGGCACCACCCGCTGCCGCGCCGCGTTGCGCTCTAAACAAACCGCCAACGGAACGTCGAAATATACCGCTACGGATTCCGCCCCGTACCAGTCAGCAATCTTGATCCACTGCCGCCGCTCCCGCCGCGTCAGGTTTGTCGCGTCAATGTAGCTCGCCGCAGCGCCCAATTCCAGGCGCAGCCGCAGTAGCCGCCGCAGCAGCGCAAACACCACCCCGTGAATCGTCTGGTCCGCTTCGTTGTCCCGCAGCAGCAGCCGCAGCGCGTCGGACGACAACGGCGTCACCCCGCGCCCGGCCAGCCAAGTGGACTTGCCCGAAGCCGGCAAGCCCACCAGAACATATACCCGCTGCCTAGGCGAGGACATAGCGCTGGGCTGTCAGCAGCCGCTGCGCAATCTCCTGCCGCAGCGCGATCGTGTTCACCGGTTCAAACTTCGTCAACCGCTTCAGCGCCGCCAACTGAATCCGCAGGTCGTCGCCCTCTGCACAAGCCGCCAGCACCATCCGCGCATGCCGCTCGACTTCCTCCATCGCCTCCTGCAAAAACACCGCTGTCATCTTCGGCGCCACGCTATGCTTCTGCGCCCGCAACTGCACGGACTCCATCGCAAACGCCTGCATCGTGATATCGCACAGCGCCGCCAGAATCTCCTGCTGGCTATCGAGCTCCGTCATGTACTTCTGATATGCCACACCCAGGCATAGTAGAGCGATCTTCTTCGCGTTCTTCACGAGGTCCGGCGGCCCGCCCGCCAGGCTCGGCCCGGCCAGCAGCTCGCCCTGCAGCTTCTTCACGGCCGCCACCAGCGGCAGCAGCCCCCGCTGCGCCCGCTTCAGAATCATGCCGGTCGCCAGCATCCGGTTGATCTCGTTCGTCCCTTCAAAAATCCGGTTGATCCGCGAATCCCGATACGCCCGTTCCACCAAATAATCCTGGTGATACCCGTACCCGCCGTGGATCTGCACGCCCTCATCCACCACGTAGTCCAGCGCCTCGCTCGCAAACACCTTAATGTAGGAACATTCGGCCGCAAACTCTTCGACGGCCTTCAGCTTCACGGCCGCCGCATCCGCCTGCGCCCAGCTCCAACCGGTCAGCTTCTCTTCAATCATCCCGGTCACGCGATAGCTCATCGTCTCCGCGGCAAAGGTCTTGATCGCCATCTCGGCCAGCTTGGCCTGAATCATCCCGAACTGCGAAATCGTCTTGCCGAACGCCACCCGTTGCTTGGCGTACTTGAGCGAAAGCTGCAGCACGTTCTTCATGCCGCCCACGGCAAACGGACCCAGCTTCAGCCGCCCCAAATTCAGAATGTTGAACGCGATGATATGGCCGCGGCCAATCTCGCCCAGCACGTTCTCCGCCGGCACCTTCACGTTATCGAGGAACACGGGCGTCGTCGAACTGCCCTTGATGCCCATCTTCTTTTCCTCGGCACCGGCCGATACGCCGGGGGTCGAACGCTCGACGAGAAACGCCGTGAACTTCTCGCCGCCGACTTTCGCAAACACCGTATATAGGTCCGCCGCGCCGCCGTTGGTGATCCACATCTTCTGGCCGTTTAGCGTGTAGTAGGTCCCGTCTTCCGACAGATCCGCCCGCGTCTTCGCCGCCAGCGCGTCCGACCCCGCCTCCGGCTCGCTCAAGCAGTAAGCCCCAATCAGCTCGGCCGAAGCCAGCCGGGTCAAGTACTTCTCCTTCTGCGCCGCCGTGCCGTAGAGCAACACCGGCAACGTGCCGATGCCGCTATGCGCCCCGTGCCAGCCGGCGTAGGACCCGTCTTTCGCAATCCCCTCGGCCACAATCATCGCCGAGGTCAGGTCCATCTCCATGCCGCCGTACACTTCCGGCACCAGCACCGCCGTCAGCCCAATCTCGGCCGACTTCTTCAGCACCCGCACGGCCACGCCCGGCTCCTGATGCTGAATCGCCTCCAGGTTCGGCTCAATCTCTTTGGCCGAGAACTCCTCGGTCGCTTTCGCAATCGCGCGATGTTCTTCGGTAAAGTCCTCCGGGGTGAACACCTGCGCCGCTGTCTGGTCTTCTACTAAAAATCCGCCGCCTTGCATCGCTTTAAATCCTCTCGAAAATTCCGGCCGCGCCTTGTCCGCCGCCGATGCACATCGTCACCATGCCGTACCGGTGCCCGCCCCGCTCCATCTCGCGCAGAATCGTCGCCGTCAACTTCGCGCCCGTGCACCCCAACGGATGCCCCAGCGCCAGTGCCCCGCCGTTTACGTTCACCCGCTCCGGCGGCAAGCCCGCCTCGCGGATCACGGCCAGCGCCTGCACGGCAAACGCTTCGTTTAGCTCAATCACGCCGATGTCGTCGAGCGTCAACCCCGCCAACTTCAGCGCCTTCGGAATCGCGGCCACGGGCCCGATGCCCATCACCTCCGGCGCCACGCCACCCACCGCAAAACTCACGAACCGCGCCCGCGGCTTCAGTCCCAACGCCGCCGCCCGGCCTGCCGACATCACCAGCGCCGCCGCTGCCCCGTCCGAGGTCTGCGACGAATTGCCCGCCGTCACGGTGCCTTGCGCATGAAACGCCGGCTTCAGTTTCGCCAGCGCCTCCATTGACGTATCCGCCCGCGGCCCCTCGTCTTTACGAAACGAACCCACCGGAACCAGCTCCTCGTCGAACTTTCCGCTCTCCTGCGCCGCAATCGCCTTTTGATGACTCGCCAACGCAAACGCGTCCTGTTCCTCGCGGCTGATGCCGTAGCGCCGCTGCAGGTTCTCCGCCGTCAGGCCCATATTGATGTAGATCTCCGGCCGGTGCTCCACCATCCACGGGTTCGGCGCAATCCGCATCAGCGCCAGCGGCAGCATGCTCATGCTCTCCGTCCCGCCCGCCAGCAGCGTCTCGGCCATCCCCGCGCGGATCCGCTCCGCCGCCATCGCGATCGCCTGCAAGCCCGACGAGCAAAACCGGTTGATCGTCACCCCGCAAACCGTTTCCGGCAACCCCGCCCGCAGCGCCGCCACCCGCGCCACGTTCATGCCGCTCTCGCCTTCCGGCGTCGCGCAGCCCAGAATCACATCTTCAATCTCGGCCGCCGCCACCGCCGGGTACCGCCCCAGCAGCCCCTCCATGGCGATCGCCGCCAGATCATCCGGCCGCGTCAGCCGCAGCGCCCCGCGCGGCGCCTTGCCGACGGGGGTCCGTACGCAATCCACAATTACGGCTTCATTCATCGCTTTAGTTCCGCAGGGGCTTCCCGGTCTTTAACATATGCGCCATCCGCGCTTGCGTCTGCGCGTTCCCGCACAGGCTCAAAAACGCCTCCCGCTCAAGATCCAGCAGGCGCTGTTCGCTCACCAGCGTATCCGCCGGCACCACGCCGCCGCACAGCACATGCGCCAGCTTCCCGGCGATCACCACGTCGTAGTCCGTAATGTAGCCGCCCTGCTGCGCCATCCACGCGCCGGTCTTGAGCAGGGCAATCCCCGGCTCCCCGGCCACCTTTACATCGGTCCGCGGCACGCCGGGCCGGTAGCTATCCACCATCGCCAGCGCCTCGGCCTTCGCCACGCCCAGCAGCCGCTCGGGGTTCATCACCACGGTTGCGCCCTTATCGAGCAAACCCAACTGCTTGGCTTCGTCCGCGCTGCCCGAAACCTTGGCATAGCCAATCGTCTCGAACACTTTCCGCGGATCTTTCAGCCGCACAATCAGCTCTTTGCAGCCGCCGGCGCCGGGAATCACCCCGACGCCGACCTCGACCAAACCCATGTACAGCTCCGCCGAAGCTACCGCCCGCGGCGCATGCAGCAGAATCTCCGCCCCGCCGCCGAGCGCCCGTCCGTGCCCGGCCACCACCACCGGCACCGGCGCATACTTGATCGCCATGTTCGCCTGTTGAAACCGGTGCGCCGCCAGGTTCAAGTCGTCCCACTCGCCTTCCTGCGCCAGCATCAGCACCAGCACCAGATTGGCCCCGGCGCTGAACAGATCGCCCTGATTGCCAATCACCAGCGCCTGATGATTCCGCTGCGTCTCTTCAATAGCCTGCGTGATCTCGCCGACCTGGTCCTCGCCCAGCACGTTCATCTTCGAATGGAACTCGAGGCACAGGCACCCGTCGCCGAGGTCCACCAGCGAGCAACCCGCGTTCTTGCGCACCACGCCCCCGGCCCGTTTCCGGTCCGCCAGCGCGATCACCCCCGGCCGCTCCGCGATCCGTTGGTAGTGCCCGGCGCCGAGGTCGAAGTAGTCCGTCCGCGGCTGGCCCTTCTCGTCGGCCGACCGGTAGAAGGCCTTCGCCCCGCGTTCGAGCATCCTTGGCGGTCGCTTCAAAGCCCAACACATCCCACAGCTCAAAAGGTCCGTAGGTATGCGCGTACCCCCAGCGCATCGCCCGGTCGATCTCCACCGTCCGGTCCGCAATCTCCGGCACGCACCACGCCGAATACCACATGGCGTCCCGCAGCACCTTCCAAACGAACCGGCCGTATTTGTCGTCGCCCTTCACGAGCGTTCGCAGCCGCGTCGGCAGGTCCTCCGGCATCGGCGCCAGCCGCGGCTTGTTCGCCTTCCGATACTCAAGCGTCTTCCAATCGAGGGCGTGAATCTCCTTCTCCGGCCCGACGCGCTTGTAAAATCCTTGCCCCGTTTTCTCGCCCAGCCACCGATTCGCCATCATCTGATCCACGAACGGCGGCGGCTTCAGCCGCTCCCGCCACGGGTCGTGCGGCACCATCCCGTACAGGTTCTCCGCCACGTGCACCCAGATATCGAGCCCGACAATATCCAGCAGCCGGTAGCTGGCCGAATTCGGCAACCCGATCACGGAGCCCGTCAGCGCGTCCACCTCTTCAATGCTGAGGTCGTCCTCCATCGTGTACTGGTAGGCGCTCGCGCCCCACATGCTGCCGATGCGATTGGCGATGAAGTTCGGCGTATCCTTGCAGACCACCACGCCCTTGCCCAGCCGCCGGTCAAGGAACCGTTCCACGTCGGCCAGCAACAATGGGTTCGTTTCGTCACCTGGTATCACCTCGCACAAGTGCAGGTAACGAGGCGGGTTAAAAAAGTGCGTTCCCAGGAAGTGCTGCCGGAATCCTGCATCGAAGCCCGCGCTGATCTGTGCCAGCGGAATCCCCGAAGTGTTCGTCGAAACGATCGCGTCGGGCGAACGCAGCGTCGAGCTTCTCGGTCACGGCCTCCACAATCCAGTCGCACCCGGCGACCTTCGGCAGGTCGGCGTCAAAACTCCCCGGCGTGACGCGCGTGGCATACTCGGGCAGGAAGAAGCCGCCGGGCTTTCCTTTGAGTGCGGTGTCAAGGCCTTTTCGGGCGGCGTCCACTGTGAGGTCAAGCAGGAGGACCGAAACCCCGGCGTTTGCAAAATGCGCCGCAATCCTCGCCCCCATGGTCCCTGCACCCAACACCGCCACTTGGCGGATATTTCGCATGAAGGTCAGCCTATCATGGAACTAACGGATGTCTGCTGCAACTGCTCAACGTTTCCCTCGCTGGGTGATTCCTGCTCTTGGCTACGCCGTATCGATAGCCTGTCTCATCCACGTTTATCAACACTTCGATTGGGCCGAGCAATGGCCTCGCATCATGGCGGTACCCACGTCGTGGATCCTGGCGGCGGTGCTCACCGACATTGCGGTCTATTGCGTCCAGGGTTGGCGTTGGAATCTGCTGTTGAGCCCGGTGGGCTCGCTGCCCAAGTTGCGAACGATGCAGGCGATCTACGTCGGCCTCTTCGCGAATGAGTTGCTGCCGCTGCGGCCCGGCGAAGTGATCCGCAGCTTCCTGCAGGCGCGCTGGTCCGGTGTTCCCTTCTCGGTCGTCGTCTCGAGCGTCGTTATCGAACGGCTCTTTGATGGCATCTGGCTCATTGCCAGCTTCTTCGTCGCGTCTTTTTTCGTCCAGCTTCCGGAGTTGCTCGTCGTCGGCAGCCGCATCCTCGCGGTGCTTCTGGTGGGGATCGGCTGTCTCCTGGCGTTCGCCATTTTCGCCAAGGATAAGGCGGAGCGCTGGATACAGCGGACCATTTGGGCGCAGGGCTTCCATCATCTCCTCGCCGCTCTTACGTCGATGAGCCAGAGCCCTTCCTTCTACCGCAGCTTTCTGCTCAGCGGCCTATACTTGGCCCTGCAGGCGGCGCCAATCTATTTCCTCGCCTCCGGCTTTAATCTCGGCCTCTCTCTCGGCGAGTGCGCCATTCTGCTGGTCATCATCCGGCTCGGCGCGGTGCCCCCACAGGCGCCGGGCAATGTGGGCACCTTCCAGTGGCTGGTGGTGATCGGCGTCATGCTGTTCGGCGTAGACCGGGAGACCGCCATCGGCTACGCAACTCTACTATTCTTGGTGATTACCGTCCCGCTTTGGATGGTCGGCTTCGTGGCCCTGCTCGCCACCAAAATGAAGCTGAGCCAACTGCGAATGGACGCTGAAAACGAACCCGAAACCACTCATGCGAGCACTTCTTCTCCTAGCTCTGCTGGCCGTTAGCATGGCCGCGCAACCCCTCCGCATCATCGCCATCGGCGCGCATCCCGACGACTGCGACATCAAGTTCGGCGGCACTGCCGTGCTGCTGGCTAAGATGGGCCACCAGGTGAAATTCGTTAGTGTCACCAACGGCGACGCCGGCCACCACGAAATGGGCGGCCAGATTCTCGCCAACCGCCGCCGCGCGGAAGCCGCCGAATCGGCCCGCCGCCTGGGCATCGCCGAGTACGAGGTAATGGAGAATCACGACGGTGAACTCACCCCCTCGCTCGACGTCCGCCGGCAGATCATCCGCGCCATCCGCAACTGGAAGGCCGATGTCGTCATCACCCACCGCACCAACGACTACCACCCCGACCACCGCAACACCGGCATCCTGATTCAGGACGCGGCCTACATGGTGCAAGTGCCGAACATCGTCAGCGACGCCCCGGCGCTGCGCAAAAACCCCGTCTTTCTCTACTTCTCGGACTACTTCCAGCGGCCGAATCCCTTCCGCCCGGACATCGTCGTCGACATCGAAGCCGCTTTCGAGCAGAAGATCAATGGCCTCGACGCCCATGTCTCGCAGTTCTACGAGTGGCTGCCTTGGGTGAGCGGCGTCTCTGAAAAGGTGCCGAAAGATCCCGCGGCCCGCAAAGCCTGGCTTCGCAACGAACGCGCCAACCAGCGCCTGAACGACGAAGCCAAAGCCTCCTACGCCAAGTGGTACGGCGCCAGCAAAACCCCGAAGTACCTCGAAGCGTTTGAGATCTGCGAGTACGGCCGCCGGCCCACCGAAGACGAGATCCGCAAGCTGTTCCCCATGCTCCCGAAGAAATGATCACGGAGCTAACCAGCGTCGAGGCGGTCCTTGTCAAGCTGCGGGAACTCTATCCGGAGCTCCCGCACGGGGTTTTGAAGTCCGCGGCCCAGGCCGCCCTCAGCGAGGTGCGGCAAGGTCGCACCGCCGATCCCACCGTCGCGATTGACTCCCTCACGCAGCCATCGCTGCAGCCGGTCATCAACGCGACCGGCGTCATCCTGCACACCAATCTCGGCCGCGCCCCACTCGGCGCCTGGACGCCCATCGCCGGCTACTCCCACCTCGAATACGATCTCAAAACCGGCCGCCGCGGCCGCCGCGATCACCATCTCGACCGATTTTTCGGCCATCTGCTCAACGCCCGCGGCCTCGCCGTGAACAACAACGCCGCCGCCACTTATCTGGTCCTGCACGAACTGGCCGCCGGCGCCGAAGTCATCGTCTCCCGCGGCGAACTCATCGAAATCGGCGACGGCTTCCGCATCCCGGACATCATGCGCCGCGCCGGCTGCACCCTGGTCGAAGTCGGCACCACCAACCGCACCCGCCTCGACGACTACCGCGCCGCCATCACAGACCGCACCGCGCTCATCCTCCGCGTGCATCCGTCCAACTTCCACATCTCCGGCTTCACCGGCAAGCCGACCCTCCGCGAACTCTGCTCGCTCAACGTACCCGTTTATGAGGACCTCGGCTCCGGCTGCCTCGTCGATCTCAAAGCCTTCGGCATCGACGAACCGCTCGTCCGCGATTCGCTCCAAGCCGGCGTTAGCGTCGTCACCTTCTCGGGCGACAAGCTGCTTGGCGGCCCCCAGGCCGGATTGATCGCGGGCGAAGCCGCGACGATCGAACGCATCCGCCGGAACCCCATGTTCCGTGCGCTGCGCATCGACAAGCTCGTTACCCAGGCCCTCGAAAACGCGCTCCGGGCCATCGTCCTCGAACGCTGGGACGACCTGCCCGCGATCGCCATGATCCGCCAGACGCCGGAAACCATCCGCGACCGCGCCGAACGCCTCCGCGAGCAACTCAACTTCCCGGCCACCGTGATCCCGGGCGAATCGCTCGTCGGCGGCGGCAGTACCCCGGACCAATCGCTCCCCACCTATCTGCTCGCCATTCCGCAGCCGGAAATGGAACGGCGGCTCCGTTTAGGGAAGCCGCCGGTGATTGCTCGTGTCGAAAAGGGCCAACTGCTCATTGATCTCCGCACGGTGTTTCCGCACGAAGAGGCCGCCCTGCTAGGCGCGCTGCATGTAAGCGCCTTCGCTGGTTGAAACCATGATCGTCTCGCCTTCGTTGATGAACGCCGGCACCTGAACGATCAAACCCGTCTCCATCTTCGCCGGCTTGCCCACGTTCGAAACCGTCGCGCCCTTCAGGCCCGGTTCGGTCTCCATCACCTTCATCGGGACCGACGGCGGCAACTCCACGCCCACGGCGCGGCCTTCGTAGAACTCGATGTTGATCTTCAGGTTCGGGATGAGGTACTTCACCGCGTCGCCCAGGATCTCCTCTGTGAACCCGATCTGCTCGAAGGTCTCGGTGTTCATGAAGTAGTACATCTCCCCGTCGTCGTAGAGGTACTCCATCTCCTGGTCGTCGAGGGCGATCTTCTCGATCTTGTCTTCCGACGCGAAACGATGTTCAATCTGGGAGCCGTTCCGCAGGTTGCGCATCTTCACCTGCACGAAGCCGCGCAGATTGCCCGGAGTCCGGTGCACCATGCTGAAGACCGTATGCAGTTCGTTGTTGAACTTCACCACCATTCCGGGGCGCAATTGAGTTGCTGCTAACATAAAGGCCCAGTTTACCAGCTATCCTGGATGGTTACATGATTCCCGATCAGATTCAGGAAGGGCTCACCTTCGACGACGTTCTCTTGCAGCCTGCCCACAGCACCGTTTTGCCGGGGCAGGCCGACACCCGAACCATGCTCACCCGTCGGATTCCGCTGCAGATTCCGATCGTCAGCGCCGCCATGGACACGGTGACCGAAGCGCACCTCGCCATCGCTCTCGCCCAGCAGGGCGGCATCGGCATCATCCACCGCAATATGACCCTCGAACGCCAGGTCGAGGAAGTCGACCGCGTGAAACGCTCGGAAAGCGGCATGATCGTCGACCCGGTGACCATCCGCCCCGACCAGCCCATCACCGACGCGCTCGAGCTGATGAAGCAGTTCCGCATCTCCGGCGTGCCCGTCACCACCGAAGGCGGCCACCTGGTCGGCATCCTCACCAACCGCGACCTGCGCTTTGAGACGAATTTCCATTTGCCCGTTTCGTCCCGCATGACGCAGGGCCGGGACCGCCTGATCACCGTCCCCGTCGGCACCACGCTCGAAGACGCCGAGAGCATTCTGCACAAGCATCGTGTCGAAAAACTGCTGGTGGTCGACGACGGCTACACGCTCAAGGGCCTCATCACCGTCAAGGACATCCAGAAGAAGTTGAAGTACCCGAACGCCGCCAAGGATGAGCAGGGCCGCCTGCGCGTCGGCGCGGCCATCGGCTCCACGGGCGACTTCCTCGAACGCGCTCAGGAACTGGTCCGCCGGAAGGTCGACGTCATCGCCATCGACTCCGCTCACGGCCACCATCAGGGCGTGATGGACGCCGTGAAAGCGGTGAAGCACCTTCTGCCTGACGTGCAACTCCTGGCTGGCAACGTCGGCACCTATGAAGGCGCCAGGGATTTGATCCGGCTTGGCGCCGATGGCGTGAAGGTCGGCATCGGCCCCGGCTCTATCTGCACCACCCGCGTCGTCTCCGGCGCCGGCGTCCCGCAGATCACCGCCATTGCCGAATGTTCGAAGGCCACCCGGGAAGCCGGCGTGCCGCTGATCTCCGATGGCGGCATCAAGTATTCGGGCGACGTGACCAAGGCCATCGCCGCTGGCGCCGACTGCGTCATGATCGGCAGCCTGCTGGCGGGAACCGACGAGAGCCCCGGCGAAACCATCCTTTACCAGGGCCGTACGTTCAAGAGCTACCGCGGCATGGGCTCGCTTGGGGCGATGAGTGAAGGGTCAACGGCCGACCGCTACGGCCAGGCGCGCAGCGACAAGATGGTCCCGGAAGGGATCGAGGGCCGGGTGCCGTACAAGGGGCCGATCGCGGAACTGGTGTTTCAGCTCGTCGGCGGACTCCGCAGCGGCATGGGTTACACCGGCTGCGGCACGATCCCCGAGCTGCAAGAGCGCGCCCGGTTCCTGCGGATCTCCCCCGCCGGCCTGCGGGAGAGCCACGTCCACGACGTCATCATTACGAAAGAAGCGCCAAACTATCGGGTAGAATAGCGGCACGGGAACTTTTCTCCCGGCTTGGCGTCGAATAGAGCAGTAGACTTTGGACTCAGGGAAAGGAAGTCGGTTATGGCAGAATCCATTATCGGTTTCGGCTACGAAGATGCCGCGGTGGCATCCCGGCCGGCTGACGCCCACGAAGAAGACGCCGAACTGTTAGCGGCGCTGAAAGCAAATCAGGAAAGCGCCTACGAGGTGCTGATCTCCCGATTCCAACAACCGGTTTACAATCTGATCTACCGGCTCCTGAACGATCCGGCCGATGCCTGCGATGCCGTGCAGGAGGTGTTCCTGAAGGTCTTCCGCAATGTGGAGTCGTTCCGCGGCCAGAGCAGCCTGAAGACCTGGGTGTATCGCATCGCCCTGAATGAGGCCTATAACCATCGGCGGTGGTTTAGCCGGCATCGGAAGCAGGAGGTCGGCCTCGAAACCGACGAAGAGGGTTCGCGCAGTTGGATTGAGTCGATCTCGGACCCGGCGCGGGACCCGTACGAGTTAACCCTGAACGAAGAGCGGCACCAGTTGATTGAAGATGCCCTCCGTGAGATCAACCCGGATTTCCGTGCCGCCGTGGTGCTGCGCGACTTGGAAGAGCTCAGTTACGAAGAGATCGCCGAAGTCATGCAGGTGTCACTGGGGACGGTGAAATCCCGCATATTACGAGGGCGCGAGTCGTTGCGGCGGGTCCTGGTCGCCAAGGCGAATGATGCGAAAGCGTACGCCCCAAATCCCGCGGGAAACCTGGGGTGGATGCAGGAGATCGTGAAATGAGTAACGCGAACAGCCACCAACATTCCATCGAGTGCAAGGCAATTCAGCGTGAAGCTGCTGACTATTTAGAGCGTCTCTGCACCGCTGCCCGAGCGCGCGAGATTGGCCGCCATTTGAGTGGCTGCGCAGCCTGTAGCCAACATCTGGATAGCATGATTCATCTGCGGCGCAGCGTTCGAGCTCTGCCGTCTCGTCCCGTTCCGACGAATCTCGCCGTATCGCTGCGGGTCGCAGCCTCGCGGCATCACGCGCGCAAGGCCTCCCATCTGCGCTGGCGGGACCGGCTGCGGCTGTGGACCGTCAACAGTTGGCGGCCGATGGCGGTTCCCATGGTGGGCGGCTTCGCGACGGCATGCCTTCTGTTTGCCACCATTCTGCCGACGCTGTCCTCGCCCGTGATGGCCAACGATGAGGCTCCGGCCGCGTGGTATCAGAGCGCGGAGTTGAGCGACCTTGGGCCCTTCGGCCTGCCCGCCGACCATCTGACGCTCGACCTGATTCTCGATGAACAGGGCCGCATGATTGACTACTCGGTGCCGGACAGCGAGACCGTTCTGATGAGCGACGTGGAGCTTCGCCGGACCGTAGAGAACAACCTGTTGTTCATGCGCTTCAAGCCGGCCGAATTCTTCGGCCAGCGCACCACGGGCAAGCTGCGGATCACCATCCGCCGCAGCCAGTTGGAAGTCAAGGGCTGATTGGGGCAGAAACTCGGTCAGCATTTCCTGCACAGCGCTCCTATGGTGGAGCGCATTGCCGCCGCCGTTTGCCGGTCGGAGCCGAAACAGATTATAGAGGTCGGTCCCGGCAAAGGGGTGCTGACGCAGCGGCTGCTAGCGACCGGCGCCGAGGTGATCGCCATTGAGTTGGATCCGGCCATGGTCGCGATTCTGCGGGAGCGCTTCCCGGAGCATCCCTGCCTGACGATCGTCGAAGCGGACGTGCTTTCGGTCGACCTCGCCCAGTGGGGCCCGGCGGTGCTCGCCGGAAACCTGCCCTACTACATCACGTCGCCCATTCTCGATCGGATTTTCAAGGCGCGTGCGGCTCTGCAAGAGGCCGTGCTGCTGATTCAAAAAGAGGTCGCCGAACGGTTGACCGCCTCGCCCAATTGTCGCGACTATGGCTACCTCAGCGTCGCCACGCAGACCTACAGCACCCCCGAGTATCTGTTTCAGGTGAAGCCCGGCATGTTCCGGCCCCCGCCGAAAGTGGATAGCGCGGTGGTGCGGCTCACCCTGCGGCCAGAGGCCGCGGACTCCGAGGCCTTCCTACAATTCGCCTCCCGCTGTTTCGCGCAGAAACGGAAAACCCTACGCAATAACCTTGCGCCGTTCTACGGCCATGAGGTCGTCGACGCGCTGCCGGAGGCGTCGCTCCGCGCCGAGCAACTGAGCGTTTCCGCCTTGCGCGAGCTTTACTCCCGCCTGATCACGTAGAATCAACCGATGCTCGTTTCTCGCAATCGCCTAGCCGCCGCCGCCATCTTCATGCAGGTGCTGCTGGGCGTAATCTACTCCTGGTCGGTCTTTCGCGGACCCTTGGCGCAGCTTCACGGCTGGTCCCGCGCCGAGACGATCGCGCCCTATCGCTACTCCATGTTGGCCTTCGCTGTGGCGATGGTGTTGGGTGGCATCTGGCAGGACCGCAAGGGCCCCCGGGTCGTCGCGACTACCGGCGGACTGCTGCTCGGGGCCGGCTGCCTGCTCGCGGCGTGGTTAGGCGACTCGCTGAACGGCCTGATTTTCTCCTACGGCATCGTCGCCGCCTTTGGTGTCGGCTTCGCCTACGTTACCCCGATTGCCACGTGCATCAAGTGGTTCCCCGATCAGCGGGGCCGAATTGTCGGGTTGGCGGTGATGGGCTTCGGCGTCGGTCCGCTGCTGCAGTTCGCGGTGACCGTGCCCCGGACGTTTGTGGTTCTGTCGGTGATCTTTTTTATTGGAGTGGTGGGCGCGGCGCAGCTCTACCAGGTTCCGCCGGCCGGGTGGCGTCCCGCTGGTTGGAGCCCGCCGGCGGGGCAGGCGGCAGCCGTCGAGATTTCGCCGCGCGAAATGCTGAGGATGTGGCAGTTCTACGTGCTGTGGTTTGTCTATTTTCTGGGAACCGCGGTGGGTCTGACGGCGATCGGCGAGGCGACACCGTTGCTGCAGGAGATGGCGAAGTCAACGGCGGTGCTGTCGGCCGGGGCTGCGCTGGGGGTAATGAGTATTTGTAATGGTGTGGGGCGGCTGGCTTGGGGGAGCGTGTCAGACCGCTTCGGCCGGAAGCCGGC
>LNFE01000256.1 GCA_001464575.1 Acidobacteria bacterium Ga0077553
GCTTCGTACTGGGGGCGCTGGCCGGCGGGAACGCGGAGGGGCTCCTGGTCTTCGAGACGCGAGGCGATGAGCTTGGCGGCGGCTTGGCGGGCCACGACGTCGAAGTTGCCTGGGATGAAGAACTGGCCGCGTTTGGGGGCGGCAGGGATCTCGGGCAGGGGTTGGCCCTCTTCGAGCAGGGCGGCTCGATCGAAGTCGCGGCGGTTGCGGGCGAACTGGTTGAGCTTCCAGTTCATGAGCGGCTGCGAGGTGGCGCTGAGGCCCTGGACGAGGGGGCTGGAGTAGTGCTTGGCGGTGAGGGCACGGACGCGGAGCACGTAGTCCCGCATTTCAACCGTGGCTTCGCGGGCGAGGGTGAGCTGGCCGGGCTTGGGCGTGGGCAGTTCGCGCCAAAGCTTTTGGATGTTGGCGATGGGGCCCACGGTTTCGCGGGGGCCTTCGAGCATTAGCCAGATCTGCGGCAGGTACTTCGGGCTGACGTTCAGGCGGGCGGCCGTGGAGGCGAGCGTGGCGGCGGGTTCGCCAAGGATGACGCGATGCTTGTAGCGCCAGGCGGCTTCGAAATAGGCGGCGAAGTCGGTGGGCTGCTTCCGGTAGAAGTTGACGATGCGTTGGATGGCGTACTTTTCGCGATCCGTTTCGACGAGCATCGGGTGGGGCGCGAAGTCGATGCCGTCGGGCGTGAGGACGAGGTGGTTGCCGACCTCGCGGGCGGCCTGCAGATACTTGTTCAGCAGGGCGGGGGACATGGCGAGCGATTCGCCGGTGTTGTCGAAGCCTTCGGGATTGGCGGGGTCGACGGGGAACTCGCGGGTGGGGCGGATGTCGACGCCGGTGAGGTCGCGGACGGCGTAGTTGTACTCGGCGTTGCTGAGACGGCGGGCGAGGACGATGCCGGGGTCGCCGGCATTCTTGCGGGCTTCATGGTGGCGGACGGCTTCCACCCAGTCGATGACGCGCTGGTTGGTGGCCGGTTCCGGGTGCTTCATCGGCTTGGGCGGCATGTCGCCGGCCTTGAGGCGCTCGGCGACCAGGGCCCAGCGGGGATGATCCTTCACGACGTCGGCGAGCGTCGAGTAGCCTTTAAAGTTGAGCTGGGCGGCGGGCGCGGAACCGCTATGGCAACTGATGCAATAGGTGGCGAGAAAGGGCTGGACGGTTTCGGTGAATCGCTTTTCGAGACCGGTTTCGACGGGTCCGGCAAACGCTGCCGTGAGGCTGGCCGCGGCCAGGGTAAACCACTTCATTTATTCCACTCCAAAGGTGTAGACGACGCTGCCGTTGACGAGCGTCACGTACTGCTGGTTGTCGAACTGATAAGTCATCGGCGAGGTATGCAACGACTCGGTGAACGGGAAACTCCAGAGGCGCCTGCCGGTTTTGGCGTCGGCCGCGGCGAGGGAGCCGCCGTCGTCGCCATAGATGACGAGGCCGCCGGCGGTCGAGAGCGTGCCGGTCCAGGTGTCGCCGGGGCCATCCTGCGGGATCTCCCAGACGACTTTGCCGGTTTCGATATCGAAGGCGCGGAGGAACTTCTGGGGCTTGTCGTTGGGGTCGCGCCGGCCGCCGCCGCCGAGGTAGTTGCGGCCCGCTTGCCAGGCGGGGGTGGTGCGTTTGGTGTAGACGGCGCAGCGTTCGAGGGTGTTGACGTAGAAGAGGCGCGTGGCAAGGTTAAAGGAGGTGGAGAAGAAGTTGGCGGCGCCTTCGACGGCGGGGCAGATGAGGGTGCCTTCGGGCGTGGGGACCTGATTGGGGTTCATGACGGGGCGGCCGTCGGGGGCGATCTCTTTAGCCCAGGTGAGCTTCTTGACCATGGGGCTGGCGAGGAGCATTTTGCCATCGATGCGGTCGAGGACGTAGAGGAAGCCGTTGCGGTTAGCCTGCAGGAGGAGCTTGCGGGGTTGGCCTTTCCATTGGGTGTCAACGAGGACGACGGGCTGGACGGCGTCCCAATCCCATTCGTCGTGCGGGGTGGTTTGGAAGTGCCACTTCAGTTTGCCGGTGTCGACGTCGAGGGCGAGGATGGAGCAGGTGTAGAGGTTGTCGCCGAGGCGGTTGTCGCCATTGAAATCGGGGCCGGCGTTGCCGGTTGGCCAGTAGATGGTTTTGGTAGCGGGGTCGTAGCTGCCGGTGAGCCAGGTGGGGCCGCCGCCGTGTTCGATGTCGATGCCTTGCCAGGTCTCCGAACCCTTTTCGCCGGGGGCGGGGATGGTCCAGAAGCGCCAGACCTCTTTGCCGGTTTGTTGGTCGTAGGCAGCGAGGAAGCCGCGGACGCCCTCTTCGCCTCCCGCGGTGCCGGCGACGACGAGGTTTTCGACGGCGAGCAGGGAGCCGGTGGTGTTGTAATTCTTCTTGAAATCGGCCATCTCGGTTTCCCAGAGCAGTTGGCCGGTGTGGCGGTTGAGGGCGACCAGGTGGGCATGGTCGGTCTGCATGAAGACCTTGTCGCCGGCGACGGTGACGCTGCGGTTGTTCCCCGGGGAGCGGGCGTTGCCGATGAGGCCGGGGGTGGCGGGGCGAGAGTACTCCCAGAGGCGGGCGCCGGAGCCGGCATCGAGGGCGATGACGGTGTTGGTATTGGTGACGTACATGACGCCGTCGTCGACTTGGGGAGTGCCTTGCAGGCGCCCCGCGTTGGGGACGGCGAAGACCCATTTGACAGCGAGTTTGTGGGCGTTAGCGGGGGTGATCTGGGTGAGGGGGGCGTAGCGGTTGCCGCTGATGTCGCCGTGCATGCTGGGCCAGTCGGCTTGGGAGGTGACGCGGCGGTATTGGTCGCCGGACTTGCGGAGGAGATGGATGCGCTGGTCGTCGGTGCGGAGTTGGAGTTCGCGGCTGGTGCGGGCGATGGCGAGGCCGGAGAGGGAGGTGCCGTCGGTGAGTTTGACGTCGAGGCGGACGGCGGGGGCGCGGCGGCCGCGGCGGGCTTGTTGGAGGGTGCGCAGGAAGGCGACGAGGGATTTGACGTCGCCGTCGGGAAGTTGCTTGAAGCCGGGCATACCCTTGCGGGGGACGCCTTCGCGAATGATGGTGGTGACTTCGTCGTCGTTCTTGATGGCGAGAGTGGGGAGGACGGTGGGGGCGTGTTCGCCGCCGTTGCCGTCGGTGCCGTGGCAGCCGGAGCAGCGGGTTTGATAGACGGCGCGGCCGTCGGGGGTTTGGGCCCAGAGCGCGGCGGCGCCGAACAGAATCAGCCAAAAAGAACTAATTTTCACGCCTAACAGACTATCAAGGCGGAAGGGAGGTTACGGATCGAGACGCCGAGGGCATGAGAAAGGCGGCCGTTGGGGTCAACCCTTGATTGCGGGGTGTCCGAATCGGATGCCTGTGCTTCTGCACTTCCGATGTGATCGCGAGATGTCTGCTCCTCGCTCCGCCCACAATCGCGATTCCCGGCAGCCACTGCGTGAGGTAGCCTATGAAACGATCCTCGAACGCATTGCCGCGGGCGAACTAGGCCCAGGGGCCATCTTGTCGCCGCGGAAGCTGGGGGAGGAGATGAAGATGAGCTTCCTGCCGGTTGCCGATGCCTTAAAGCAATTGGAACGGCAGGGCTTGGTGGAGAGCAAAGACCGGGTTGGCACCCGGGTGAAGGTTCCCACGGTAGAGGATGTGGAGGGACTCTGTAACGTGCGCGAAGCGCTGGAGAGCCAAGTGGCCCGGCTGACAGCAGAGCGTGCGACCGATGGCGAACGTAAGCAGATCGTCGAGATGGCGATAGAGGTCGACCGCCGGTACGCAAGTCCGATGACCTCTAGAAAGATGTGGACGGAGACGAACAGCTACCATACGCGATTTCATCGACTGGTGGCTGAGTGCGCCCACTGCCCAGCGTTACTGCGCGCGGTGGACTCGACCAACGTGTTTACTCTCAAGATCCTTTTCGAGTGGGTTCTCACGGAAAAGGTGCGCCCCGCCGGATTTCATGAGAAGTACGCGCGCAGCATCGTGGCGGGGGACCCGGAAGCGGCGGATCGCGCGGCACGAGCGCAGCTCGCCTACGGGGTACCGGGGTGGTTGGCGATAGTGGAGCAGTTGGAGCCGCAACGTCGATGGCGGCTGTGAAATTTTTGACAAATTCATCTACTGCTATATCAGGAAGCCTTCAACTGTAATCTTCGGTCCGTACTATGTAGCCGCGATAACGAGGAAACAGGCTACTGATTCGTCCGATTTTTTACCACCTGCCTGCTCTCGTTCGCGGTTTTCGCCCAGGAAACACGGGCTACTATCGCGGGACAACTAACCGACGCCACCGGTTCCACGATCCCGAATGCAAAAGTGACCGTGCTGAATATGGAGACCGGAGTGCCGGTGAAAGTGGCCAGCAACAATGCCGGTGTCTTCGAGGTGTCCTTTCTGATTCAGGGGGCCTCCGAGGGTACCCTATCTGACCCTCCAGGCCCCGAAGTTGTAGAACCGATTGCCCTATGTTGCCCTGGAGTGCCCTCAGTTTGGTTACATTTTTTGCTTACAGTCGAAGCCGGAGATTTTAGGAGTAGATGGCACGGGCTAACTTGACTCATTTCGCCATTGTTATCTTGTTAGTCGTCTTGGTCAATGCCGATTTCGTTTGGCGTGCCGAGTTGGGGGCCTTCGTGCGGGTCGATTCCAAGAATCGAAAAGCCGGTCCTGCGCAAGTCGATGTGCTGGAGCGACAAAATCGGATGGAATCATGCGAAGAGCAGGCCCTTCCGGAGAAGAACGCAGAAGCTCTGGACTGCACTCCCGTGGCTTTCTGGCGCCGGCGGCAGCGCATCCATCCTGCGTGTCGACCTTGCAATGAGCCGGTCGAAGAACCCATGTCCACCCCGGATCGCCGCCCCGCTGAAAGGGGTTGGGAAGCTTGCTGGAGACGTCCGCCAAATCATTGAGTCGTCGCGTATTCGCGTTGCGCGAAGTGTAAGCGCCGAACTCGTGAGGATGAATTGGAGAATCGGCGTCCGGATCCATCGCGATGTTGTTGCCGAGGCGAGAGCCGCGCATGGAGAACCAAATTGTCTCTACACTGTCGAGACAATTAACGGCCGAATATGGCGGCGGGTTCAGCCGCCAGAATCTCGTTCACATGGTCCGTTTCGTTGAGGCTTGGCCGGATGAATCGCCGGTAAAAGGCTGGCACCGGATCTCGGCTGGAGCCACTTCAAGGAGATCCTATACTGCCGGATCCCCTGGCGAGGCAATTCCATTCCGAGATGTGCCGCATGGAGCGCTCGTACACTGCGCGAACGAGTCCGGGGACTGCTCCACGACCGGGGCAGCGTCTGGGTTCCCCGCACGCCGGTGAGGGCGCCGACGGCAACTGCTTTCCGCACACGCCGCGGAAGCAGTCTTCGCCGGGAGTGTCTGGATTACCTGATCCCGCTCTACGATCGCCATTTGCGGACGATTGTCAGAGAATGGGGCTTCCACTACAAACGAGGCCGGCCGCACAGTTCACTTGTGCCTGGCATTGCGGATCCTAGACAGGAGACGGTTCCGGAATGCGACCACAGGCACAACCGGGCCGCGAGATACAGATCAGAAAAGTCACCGGCCCCCGATGTCTTGCATCACGAGTATCGCTTGGTTCAGAAAACCGCCTAAACGACCTCGTGGTGCTCGGACGGATTCTGTTAAGAATCACAGGTAAGCCGGATGGAGACCAGTTCCGGGCTGGTCCCCAGCCGCGCCGGCACGCCTACCGTCCCTAGCCCGCTCGTCACAAACAACGACGACTCGTTTTGCGTATACTTGCCGTAGGTGTAGGGGGTATAGAAACGCGCCGGATTCAACCGCGAATCCAAGTGCTCAAGGGTGATCTGCCCGCCGTGTGTGTGCCCCGATAGGACCACGTCCCAGCCCTGTTCCACGGCCACCGGAAACACGTCCGGGCTATGGGAAAGCAGTATGTTTAACTCACCTGGCCGCACCATTCTCGCCGAATCCGCCAAGTAGGGGTGGCCCAGACGTTGATAGTCTACGCCCGCGATGTTCAACTTACTTTTGCCGAATCGGAGGGTGGCTGATTGCGAACGCAGAAATCGCATGCCGCGGCGGGCCGCCATTTGCGTCGCCAGCGCCTCGCACTGTGCGACGATTTCATGGTTCCCCAAGCACCCGTAGACGCCGGCGGTCAAACGAAGACGCGAGAGTTCGTCGATGGCTTCCTCCAACGGGTCGCCATAGGAACTGATGAGGTCTCCGGTGATCATGGCCAGGTCGGCACCGAGGCCGTTGGCCTGATCAACCACGCGGCGCAACTGCGTCCTGGAGAAGAACGAACCAAGGTGGATGTCGCTCAACTGGACCAGCCGCAGGCCCTGCAAATCGGGCGGGAGTTTGGGGATGGCTAGATCCACTTCCCTCACTTCGGCGTCCTGACGTGCCTTGTGAATTGCGAATCCAGCAGCGGCGAACGGGGCGGCGGCCAGAGTGGCGCCCGCGCGAAGGAGTTGCCGGCGGCGAGGATCCACTTCGATTCGCGACCTCTTCCACCAAAGGACGAGGGCATGTGCCGGCACGGCGAGCACAAACCACAGAAACCCCAGCGCGCGGATCCAGGTTGCGCCAGGCATCCATTCGAAGAAGCGGATCCCCTCGGCAACGGGGGAGCAAAGGCTGATCGTCGTCCACGCCGAAAGCGCACCCCATAGCAATTTCGAAGTCCTGGCGACGCTATAATTTACGCCAATCGCCAATGCCGCCAGTGCCGCCTCCACGAGCGTCATCTAGACACGTGTCCGGCGGGCAGATTCAGCCCGTACTGCGCCTTATAGTAATTCAAGTATTCGCCATTGCGAACCGCCTTCACCCACTCCTGACTCTGGCGATACCAGTGAATCGTCGAGAGTAGCCCGGTGGCAAACGGGATCTCGGGACGCCAGCCCAGCTCCCGCTCAATCTTCGCGTAGCTAACGGCGTATCGCCGGTCATGTCCCAGCCGGTCGGTTACACGCTTCATCAGTGATTCGTGGCAACACAGCATCGACAGCAGCGTCCGCAACACGTCGATGTTCGTCTGCGGGCTGCCGCCGCCGATGTGATAGGTTTCTCCGGCCTTGCCTTGCAGCAGCGCCAACTGCAGCGCCTTGCTATTGTCGGCCACGTGAACCCAATCGCGAATCTGTAGGCCGTCGCCGTAAACCGGAATCGGCAGGCCCGAAAGTGCATTGCAAATCGCCAGCGGCAGGAGCTTTTCCGGAAACTGGTACGGGCCATAGTTGTTGCTGGTGCGGGTGATCACATAGTCCATGCCGAAGGTGGCACCGGCAGCGCGGACCAGATGCTCGGCCGCCGTTTTGCTGGCGGCGTACGGGCTCCGCGGGTCCAGTTTGGAGTCTTCGAAGAACCGCTCCTCCGGACCCATGGTGCCGCCGACTTCATCAGTGGAGATGTGCAGGAACCGCTTGGCGCCGCGTTCCCGAGCCACATCGAGCAGTACCTGCGTTCCCAGCACATTCGTTCGAACGAACTCGGCCGCGCCGGTGATGCTGCGGTCGACGTGGGATTCGGCGGCAAAGTGAACAATGGCGTCCACGTTGGCGGGAATCGCCTCCAGCAGCGCGTTACGGTCACAGATGTCGCCGCGCACGAAGCTGTAGTTGGGGTTGGGTTCCACCGCCGCGAGGTTGGCCAAATTGCCGGCATAAGTGAGCTTGTCGAAGTTTGTGATACGCCCTTCGGGAAACTGCTCCGCCCAATCGCGAATGAACTGGGATCCGATGAATCCGGCGCCGCCGGTGACGAAGATGTGCATGATGTTCCTTTACTTGTGTTGGGTGGACCAGTCGTAGGCCAGGCTGGGATGGTCGTGGGCGATTCGGCCTTCATCGGCCGGGTCGTAGAAGCGGTCGGTGGCGTAGACCAGCACACCGTTGCCGGGGCTGACGATTTTGTAGCCGTGCGCGACGCCCGGAGGAATCAGGATGCGCCATGGCCGCTGTTCTCCCACATAGAGCGTGTTTTTCTCCCCGAACGTGGGCGAATCCGGCCGCAGATCGACCAGCGCCACCTGGAACAGTCCCGTCATCGGCGCCCAAACATCGGTCTGGAAATGATGAATGTGAAAGGCCTTGATGATGGAAGAGAAACTGACAGCGACCGACACCTGCGTGGTGGCGGCGGAGTAGTTTTGGACCAACCCGCGTCCGAAGCGGAAGATCTCCTGAAACCAGCCGCGATCGTCGGGCCAGAGAGCGGCATTCTCCACCAGCACTCCGTCGATCAGTTTGGCCGATGACGGGCTCAGAATGATATGCCCCAACCCCGGGTCGCAATCCGGAATCACCGTCCGTACCGGGCACTCCATTACGGCGCTCATGCAGCGACCGCCAACTGGACCGTCTCCGCCGCCTGCTGCGCCATTTCCGACGCTTCCGCCAGCGAATCAAACGTCCCGGCATCGATCCACTTACCGTCGAGCATTGCGTAGCCGAGTTGCTCGTCTTCTAGGTACAGGCGGTTCAGATCCGTCACCTCCAGTTCGCCGCGCGCCGAGGGCTTCAGCTGCCGGATCTTGTCAAACACCGAGGCATCGTATAGGTACAGACCCGTCACGGCCAAGTTAGACTTCGGCGCTTTCGGCTTCTCCTCGATCGAGACGATACGTCCGTCCGAGATCCCTGCAATGCCGAACCGTTCCGGGTCCGGGACCCGCTTCAGGAACACCTTCGCGCCTTCTGAATGGGCCGCGAACTCGCGTACCGCGTCCGCCACGTGCCCGCCAAAAACCAGGTTGTCGCCCAGCACAACGAACGTCTTTTCGCCCTGGGCGAACTGTTCGGCCAGCGCGAGCGCCTGTGAGATGCCGCCGGCTTTCTCTTGTACTGTGAAGTACAAACGGGTGAAGCCGAATTGGCTGCCGTCCTTCAGCACCCGCAGTATTTCGCCGCAGTTGGCGCCGCCGGTCACGATGAGCACTTCCTCAATGCCCGCTTCCGCCATCATTTGCAGCGGGTAGTAAATCATAGGACGGTCGTAGACCGGCAACAAGCTCTTATTCGTCACTGCGGTCAACGGCATCAGCCGTGTGCCGTTGCCCCCCGCCAGGATAATGCCCTTCATGTGTGTTTCATGCTCCGATTTGGATGGATTAAGCGGTACGTTTCGCCGCTGTGTGTTTCGCTAATTACAAAGGCACGCCGCCTGCCAAACGGGCCAAACGCACGCAACGTGCTGAAATCGAGCCGCTTAGCGACTGTTGCGCCAAACGGGCTGTTTTCCGGAGAGTGTTTCGCTTCGTGACGGTCTGCCCGGGACTGTTCTGTTGCGTGCGATCGCGCCCGGCGCACCCCTCGGCCGCACCTGCTGCAAACCTGCGTCTTTTCAACACATTGACGTTTGGCACGCCGCGTGCCTCAGAAAGAGGCATGAACTCCGACATCGTCCTCGCCGTGCGCGCGTCCCGTTTGGAAGGCAATGCTCTTATCACTTTGAAAGATGAGCTCCGATTCCTCGCCCAGCTCGGCCGTAACCTCACCCTCGATCTCTCCGCCGTCGAAGGCGTCACCGCGGCCGCCGCGAAAGTAATCGTCGACGCCTCCACCCGCCTCCAGCCGGGCGGAGGCAGCCTCCAGTTGGTCGGCGTTCGCAACACCGTCGCCGCCTACTTCGAACTGCTCCGCGTCCACCGGCACGTGCCGATCAACCCTGCCATTGCCTCCCCCGTCGCCCTGCCGCTCGCCGCGTAATCCAGGAACACCGTGCGAACAACGCTCATCAAAACCAGCTGGCGCCTCCAGGCCGCGCTCCCCAAACAAACGAAGCGCGCGCTGGACGCCCTCCTCGCCGGCCTCGCCCTACTCGGCCTCCTGCCCCTGTTCGGCGCCATCGCCGCGCTGATCAAGTTGGAAGACGGCGGCCCGATTCTCTTCTGGCAAACCCGCGTCGGCAAGCACGGCCGGCACTTCGCTTTCCCTAAATTCCGCTCCATGGTGGTCGACGCCGAAGCCCGCCTGGAAGCCATCCGCGCCCGAAATCAACACGGTGCCGCCATCACCTTCAAGATGCAGGACGACCCGCGCATCACCCGCATCGGCAAGGTCCTCCGCCGCTTCAGCATGGACGAACTGCCCCAACTCTGGTGCGTTTTCCGCGGCGACATGTCGCTCGTCGGCCCCCGCCCGGCGCTGCCGAAAGAAGTGGCGCGCTACGATCTCTCCGCCCGCCGCCGCCTGAATGCGATCCCCGGCCTCACCTGCGTGTGGCAGGTCAGCGGCCGATCCAATCTGGCCTTCCCCATTCAATGCGAAATGGACATCGCCTACATCCGACAGCAGAGCCTTCGCTACGACATCGAACTTCTCGCCCGTACCATTCCCGCCGTCGTCAGCGGCAAAGGGGCCTATTAATTGTGCGCCTATCCATCCACCAGTTTCGGATCGCTCTACAGGCCGCCCTGCCAGTCGCCATCGGCCGCGGTCTGGCCGCGCTGCTGCTCGTGTTGACAGCGCCCGTCGCCGTCCACCTTTGGCTCTGCGGCGCGCGGGTCCGCCGCACGCCCCGCCTCGGTCGTCACGGCGCACTGGTGATGGAACGAACGCTCGTCAATCGCGCCGGCGCCCCCGTGGCCCTCTTCCACGCCCTACCCCGGCTGGTCAATCTCGCCAAAGGGGACTTGAGCTGGGTTGGCCCCGCCGCCCGCGAAGTAGGCTCCCGCGAACTGCGCACGGAAAAAGGCCGCGTCGTCGTCTCCGTCCCGCCCGGCCTCTTCTCCACCTGGAAACTCCGCCAACGCACCAACGTCGCCTATGGAACCCAGAACGACATCGACGCTGAATACGTCCGCACCCGCTCTCTCCGCGCCAACGGCGGCATCCTCCTCCGCTCCCTGCTTGCCTCTCTCTATGGCGGCGAAACCCGCGGCGAACTGGCGGACCGCGCCGACATCCTCGGCCTCCCGCTCGACAATCTCTCAATGGACCAGGCCATCGACGCCATCCTCACCCCCGCCGCCCGCCTCCGCCAGGTCTCCTTCATCAACGTCGATTGCGTCAATCTCTCCCATCGCGACGCCGCCTACCGCAGCGCCCTCATGCATAGCGATCTCCGCCTCGCCGACGGCATCGGCCTCCGCATCGCCGGCCGCATCCTGCGGAGCGAAATTCGCCAGAACGTCAATGGCACCGATCTCTTCCCCCTCCTGCTGGCGCGCCTCGCCGCCTCCGGCCAAAGCCTCTTCCTCCTCGGTGGCCGCCCCGGTGTAGCGGACGACGTCGCCGCTTGGGCCCAGGCCAACTACACCGGCGCCCGCATCGCCGGCACCGCCCATGGCTACTTTGCTCCCAACGAAGAAGGCGCGCTCATCGAACGGATCAACCAATCCGGCGCCGCCATTCTCCTCGTCGCCTTCGGCGCCCCGCGCCAGGAAAAGTGGATCGAACGCAATGCTGGCCGCCTCCACGTCCACGCGGCCCTCGGCGTAGGCGGACTCTTTGATTTCTATGCTGGCCGCATCCCGCGCGCCCCGCAGTGGCTGCGCGAACTCGGCCTGGAATGGGCCTTCCGCTTATACCAGGAACCCGGCCGCATGTGGCGGCGTTACTTGGTCGGCAATGTGGTCTTTCTGTCCAAAGTGATGACGGAACGGGCCAAACGGCAACTCGGAATCAGACAAATTCAGGAACAGGTGAACTCGTAATGAAAGCCATTCTTTGGACTCGGCGCCCGCAAGCGAATCTGATGGCGCAGGTGATGGACCGCCCCTATATCCAGCACCTCGTCGAACAACTCATCAAGGGCGGCGTGACCCGCATTGAATTCTGTCTCCCCACACAGCGTGGGTCCGTGGCTGCCCACTTGGGCGACGGCACCCGCTGGGGCGTCGAAATCGTCCACCACGCCGACGCCACGCCCCTCGCCACGGACGCCAACGAAACCGTCCTCCTCGGCGAGGCCTCCTGCCTGCCGCAACTGCCCGCTCTCGGCGGCAGCACCTGGCCCACACTCTTCTTCCACGATGAAGACCGCATCAGCCGCTGGACCGGCTGGGCTACCATGCCGGCCGCCGCTGTCACCGAGTTTCTCGCCGCCGAAGACGACTGGCGCACCGCCTGCCGCACCGTCTGCCTGCAAGCGCAGAAGGTGTTTCTCGATGCTCCCTCCCTCTCCGCCCTCACCCCCAAACACGTCATCCTCGCCAACCGCATCGCGCTCGAAGGCGCCTTCGCCGGCCTCCATTTTGAAGGCGAAGAACGCACCCCCGGCGTCTGGGTGGCCCGCGCCGTAAAGCTCCCCGCCAGCGTCCACATCAGTGCCCCCTGCTACATCGGCGAAGAAAGCTGGATTGGCGAAGATAGCCGCCTCGGCCCGCACGCCGTCATCGGCCGTCAGTGCGTCGTCGAACCGGGCACCGTGGTCTGCCGCAGCGTTGTCGGCGAAGGCACCTACCTCGGCAAGGATCTCGAAGTAGCCGACTCGCTTGTCTCCCGCAACATCCTCCACAACGTCCGTCTGGATGCGCAAATTGAAATCGAAGAGCGCCACGTCGCCGGTGCTCTGCTCGAGGGCGGAGTCTCTCTGAAATGGGTCGCCCTCATCACCGCCGTCGCTCTCGCCGGCGCCGCCACGCTGATCGCAAGGGCCCTCTAACCCGTGAGCGTTCTCGCCATCCTGCCCGGCCTCTTCGCCATCGTCTGGATTGCGAGACGTTCCACCCGCCAGGCCTACCTCGACGTCTACCTCTTCACCCTCTTCCTGCTGCCCGGCTGGTGCCGTTTCATCGCCCCGGGTATCCCGGATCCGACCTTCTACGAAGCCGCCATCCTCCCCATCGCCGCCGTCGCCATCGTCCCCCTTCTCCGTCGCTGGAAGCTTTCTTTCGTCGACCTGCTCGTCCTCGCCTTCGCCGCGCAAATCGGTTACTCCGAATACGCCAACGCCGGCTATAAAGAAGCGCAAAACCTCCTGTTCGATATGATCGCCGCCGGCGTCCTGCCCTACATGCTCGCTAAAGGATTCACCACCACCACCGCCGACCGCGTCCGCTTCGCGAAACGAATCGTCTGGTCTCTGGCCATTCTCACCGTCTTCTTCACCTTCGAATTCCGCTTCGGCTTGAACCCGTACCGTCTGGTGTTCGACCGCTTCTTCCCCGGCCAGGGCGATGGCTGGGTCACGACGTTCCGCTACGGCCTCGCCCGCACCGCCGGGCCCTTCGGCCACGCCATCCTCGCTGGCATCGTCTTCCTCGTCGGCCTCCACCTCCAACGCTGGCTGGAGAAAAGCGGCTACTGGGAACAGAACTTCGCCAAGCTCAAACTGCCCGGCTTCACCAAGTCCCGCGCGCTAACCATCACCCTCTTCCTCGGCATCGCCATGACGATGGTCCGCGGCCCCCAAATCGGCGCGGTCCTCGCCGCCGCGGTCTGCGCCATCGGCTCCGGTCCCAACCCGCGCCAGCGTGCCCGCTGGGTCCTGCTCTCCATCCTCGCCGTCGGCATCCCCGCTGCGACCGTCGGCTACCAATACGCCTCCGTCGGCCGTGAGGCCGCCACCACAGCCTCCCAGGAATCAGCCGCCTACCGCAAAGAACTGATCGATAAAT
The DNA here is from genome assembly GCA_001464575.1 of Acidobacteria bacterium Ga0077553. GTDB lineage: Bacteria > Acidobacteriota > Terriglobia > Bryobacterales > Bryobacteraceae. Next base: position 13,526 of record LNFE01000256.1, read on the forward strand.
ACGTCGATATCGCCAAGGAACGCAGCCTCCTCGGCTGGGGCCGCAACGGCTGGCCCAAAGTACTGGGCATGCCGTCCATTGATAACTACTACCTGCTCCTCTCGCTGATGCACGGTGTTACCGCCACCGCCCTGCTCGGGCTGCTGATCATCACCCTCATCACAAAACTGCTCCGCAACGGCTTCCAAACCGGCCAGCTCAAACCAACAGGTAGCTCCCTCAGCTTCCGCCTCGCCGGCATCTACGCCGGCTTCGCCTTCGCCATCCTCACCGTCTATATGGGCGATAACGTCATCCCCATTTTCTTCACCCTCACCGGCTTCGCCGAAAGCTATCTCCAGTCCGGTGGCGACCGCACTCTCCTCCTCTCCACTCCCCAGCTCGCCCCCGCCACCCGCCCCCGCCGCTTCGCCACTGTCTTCGCCTGAACGGCACGAAACGAAACACCCCGCGGAAAGCGAGACACCCCTCCTTCCTGTTTTCAATCACTTACGATGGCCTGTCCGTTGCATTACTCCTTGGTATGCTTCGCATCGCCTACCTCATTAGCCGCTACCCCGCCATCTCCCATACCTTCATCCTTCGCGAAATCCGCGAGCTTCGCCGCCTCGGCGTCGACATCTACCCGGTCTCCGTCAATCCTCCGGACCGCCCGGTCTCCGAGCTCAGCGAGGAAGAGCGCATCGAAGCCGCTACCACCGTCTGCCTAAAAAGCATGACCCCCACCCAGATGGCCGGTGCCCTGTGGCGCACACTCACCGCCCATCCCGCCGGTCTCCTCGCCGGTCTTCAACTCGCCTTCCGCCTCAGCGGCACGGACACCAAAGCCATCACCAAACGCCTCTTCTACCTCGCCGAAGCCGTTCTCACCGGCGACTTCGTACGCCGCGAGAAGCTCCCCCACGTCCACGTCCACTTTGCGACTCCCGCCGCCACCGTAGCCCTCTTCGTCAAGGAAGTCTTCGGCATCCCCTTCTCCATGACCGTCCACGGTCCTGACGAGTTCTACGACGTCGGGACCCATCACCTTCCCGAAAAGATCGCCGCCGCTTCGTTCATCTGCACCATCGGCAGCTTCTGCCGCAGCCAACTCATGAAGCTCAGTGCGCCTGAACATTGGTCGAAGATCGAGGTCTCCCCTCTCGGCGTCGATCCCCAGCTCTTCCGCCCGCGCCCCGTCTACAAAGACGAACACTTCCGCATCCTCTGCCTCGGCCGCCTCGTCCCCGCCAAAGGTCAGGCTGTCCTGCTCGACGCGGTTCGCCTCCTCGCTCGTCACGGCCGGTCCGTCCACGCCACCTTCGCCGGCGACGGCCCCGACCGCCAGCGCCTGGAAACCATGGCCCTCGAGTATGGTGTCGCCAATCACGTCACCTTCCTCGGCGCCGTCAACCCGGAATCCGTCCGTGACCTCTACGCCGCGACCGACGCCTTCGTACTCCCCAGTTTCGCCGAAGGCATCCCCGTCGTCCTCATGGAAGCCATGGCCATGGAAGTCCCTTGCGTCACCACCGTCGTCAATGGCATCCCCGAACTCATCACCTCCGGCGAATCCGGAATCCTCGTCGCCCCGTCCGACGCCCCCCAGCTCGCCGCCGCCATCGAAAGCCTCATCGCCGACCCCGCCCTCCGCCAATCCCTCGGTAAAGCCGGCCGCCGCAAAGTCACCGCCAGCTACGATCTCACCCGCAACGTCGCCCGCCTGCACAACATCTTCCGCCGCCGTCTCGGCGGTAGCGCCAACTCGGAACTGCGGCGTGCCGCATGAGGCTCCTTCTCCTCGCCGCCTGCCTCTGCAGCGCCCAGGCGCCGCTCGCCGATGACATCGTCGACGCCGTCGTCTCCCGCGCCGCCTCCCTTCGCGATGTTCCCCGCATCGGCCTTAATCTCGGCATTTGGACCTCCTGGGGCGCCGAACAGCTTTCCGCGAATGTCCTCATGAACCCCGGTTTCGAAGGCGTCATCGACCGCGCCATCGTCACCGTCCGTGACCCGCAAGGCGACAGTTTTTCGGACGATACCGACTGGCTCGCCCGCACCCCCGGCTTCTGGAACCAGGCCGCCTTCCACGTCCTCACCGGCCGCGAAACCGGAAAGCAGGGCGTCATCCTCCGGTCCCACCGGACCTCTTTCCAAATCGACAATCCGCTCCCCGCCCTCGCCGCAGGCGACATCGTCGCCGTCACCAAAACCGACGATCGCCAGCTGCCCACCCAGTGGTGGCACGAAGGCCAGGGCCACACCGTCGACGCCCCCCGCCCAGCCAGCCCCGGCCGCCGCTCCCTCCGCCTCCCCCCCACTGCCGCCACGGCGTCTTATCTCGACGCCATCGGCGACCGCGCGGTTAGACTCCTGCCCCTCAACGGCGAGTGGACCCTCTCCCTCTGGGCCCGCGCCGCCACCCCCTCCGCCAAGCTCCGCGTGCAAATCGACCGCAGCGGTACCCCCGCGTTTCTCAACGTTCTCGTCCCCCTCGCTACCGAATGGCGCGAGTACCGCTGGACCATCCGTCCGGCCGACACCGGCGCGCCCGCCACTCTCGCCGTCCGCTTCACCAACGAAAGCGATGGCGTCGACATCTGGCTCGACGACGCCTCCCTCCGCCCCCGCACCGCTAACCCCACCGCCTTCCGCGACGAAGTCGTCCAAACCCTTCACACCCTCCGCCCCGGCTACCTCCGCGACTGGCAGGGCCAGCTCGGCGATACCCTCGCCAACCGCCTCGCCCCCGCCCGCCGCGCCACCCGCTATCGCCCCGGCGGCACGGAAGCCACAGACTTCGCCTACGCCCTCCCCGATTTTCTCGCCCTCTCCCACGAAGTCGGTGCCAACCCGTGGGTCGTCCTGCCCACCACGTTCACCCCCGCCGAATGGGCCGAAGCCGGCGCCCTCTTGCGCGCCAAGGCCGATGAATACGGCTTCCGCGAAGTTGTCGTCGAATTCGGCAACGAAAACTGGAACGAGCTCTTCCGCCCCGCCGGCATCCTCTCCGCCGCCACGCTCACCGAAGCCGCCGGCCGCGCCTTCACTAAGCGGGTCGTTCTCCAACCTGTCACAACACGAAACACTTTGGGAGCGAACACCCCCGTCCACCATCCTCGCCTTCGCTCCCTATTGGGCCTACGATCCCGAAGCCCCCCGCGCCTTCTTTCCCGACGATCACAGCCGCCGCCTCCGGACTCTATCCAACCGTCACGAAACTGCCATCTACGAAATGAACGCCCACTCGCTCAACGGTTCCGCACCGGCCGAAACCGTCAATGAGATCCTCGCCGCCCCCGCCACCGCCGCCGCCTTGGCCTGGAATACCATCGGCGCCCTGCAAGCCGGTGTCGAGCGCATCTGCATCTATACGCTCGCCGGTTTCGACACGCTCGGCGAAGGCAAAGGCCGTCTTATCAATCTCTTCGGCGTCACCCGGGATCTCGCCGCCCCCAACCGTTTCCGCCCCGAAGGCGATGCGCTGGCCCTGTTCAATCAGGCCATCGCCGGGAACTATCACGCCGTCGAAACCACCTCCCCCGACGTCCGCGCCGCCGCCTTCGCCACCGAAGAAGGCTGGCGCGTCCTACTCGTCTCCCGCTCCGCCTCCCCGCAGCGCGTCCGCCTTGTTTTCCCCAACACCCCCAGCCTCCGCCCTCGCAGCCGAACCGTCGAACTCTACCTCCCCGCGTTTGGCATTCAGCTTGCACAACCAGAAGGAAGTACAAATGACCGCTGAACTCATCACCTCCGTCACCGGCATCGCCGCCGCGGCCGCCACCCTCCCGGGGACCATCGAACTCGCTCTGGTCACCTTCGGCAGCTGGCTGCCAGCCCGCCCCGCGCCCCGCCCCTCGGCCGCCCGGCTCCCTCGCCTCGCCGTCGTCATCCCCGCCCACAACGAAGGCCAGTCCATCCGCGCCTGCCTCCAAAGCGTCCGCGCCTGCCGCCGCTTCGAAGAACTCGCCACCCTCTTCGTCGTCGCCGACAACTGCACCGACGATACCGCCGCAATCGCCCACTCCGCCGGCGCCAACGTCATCGTCCGCAACAATGACACTCTCCGCGGCAAAGGCCACGCCCTGCACTTCGCCTTCACCCTCCTCGGCCAGCGGTCGTACTTCGACGCCTTCCTCGTCGTCGATGCCGATACCGAAGCCGCCCCCAATCTCATCGAAGAAGTCGCCACCGCCTTCCACAACGGGGCCGACGCCGTCCAGTGCGCCTACCTCGTCGCCGAACCCGAACGCTTCGCCCGGTTCGATCTCGCTCTCCGGGCCTTCAATCTGGTTCGCCCCAAGGGCCGCTCCCGCCTCGGCTTCTCCGCGGGGATCCTCGGCAACGGATTCGCTGTCTCGGCCCAAACCCTCGCCCGCGTCCCCTACACGGCGGATTCAGTCGTCGAGGATCTCGAATACCATCTTCGCCTGGTGGAGCAGGGAATTCGCGTCCAGTTCCTGGAATCCACAACCGTCCGTGGGGCCATGCCCGGCACGCAAACCGGCCGCGCCACCCAGCGCGCCCGCTGGGAAGGCGGCCGCCTCCGCATGGTCCGCGAACGCGGCGCCGAAATCGCCGCCGGCTGGCTCTTCGGCAATCGCGCGCTGAAGGAGGTGCTGCTGGAACTGTTGACGCTCCCCTTGGCCTACCACTCCCTCCTCCTCCTCGCCGCCCTGCTCATCCCGTCCGCCATCGGCCGCGGCCTTGCCGTCGCCGGCGCCGCCGTCCTCTTCGCGCATCTCCTCACCGCCATCGGTCACGGCAGCAGCCTCCGCCGGGACTTCGCCACCATCCTCTCCGTCCCGCTCTACCTGCTCTGGAAGCTCCGCCAGATCCCCGCCACCCTCCGCGCCTCCAGCAGTCGCGCCGCCTGGGTCCGTACCGCTCGCAGTCAGGCGGAGGCCGCCAGTGCGTAATCAACCCCCCGACGTCTCCATCGTCGTCGTCTCCTTCAACACCCGCGACATGCTGCGCGAATGTCTCGAAACCACCCGCAACCAGGGCGTCACGACGGAAATCATCGTGGTCGATAACGCCTCCCGCGATGGCTCCGCCGCCATGGTCCGCGCCGAATTCCCCGATGTCCGCCTCATCGCCAGCACCGACAACCTCGGCTTCGCCGGCGCCAACAACCTCGCCTTCGCCCAAGCCACCGGCCGCTACGTCGTCCTGCTCAACTCCGATGCCTTCCTCGGCCCTGGCACCCTCGCCCACGCCGTTGCCCACATGGACGCCGAACCCAACGTCGGCCTCGCCGGCGGTCTCCTCGTCGGCCGCGATGGCCACTGGCAACCCTCCGCCCGCCTCTTCCCCTCGCTCTTCAACGATTGCCTCAGCCTCACCGGCCTCTCCGCCCGTTTCCGCTCTTCCCGCCTCTTCGGCCGGGCGGACCGTACCTGGGCCGACCCAAAACAAGCCGCCGATACCGACTGGGTTCCCGGTGCCTTCTCCATCATCCGCGGCGACGTGCTCGCCACCATCGGCCACTTCGACCCCCGTTTCTTCCTCTACTACGAGGAAGTCGATCTCTGCCGCCGCATCAAGGCCGCTGGCTACCGCGTCGCCTACTGGCCCGACATCGAAGTCGTCCACATCGGCGGCGAATCGTCCAAAACCATCCGCCGCCTTACCCTCTCCGCTACCGGTTCCCAGCTCACACTCTGGCGCATGCGCAGCGCCCTGCTCTACTACCGCAAACACCACGCCGCCCAGGTCTGGCTGGTCATGTTCGCCGAAACCCTCTGGCACCGCGTTCGCCTGCTCCGGAACTCGTACCGGAACTCGCCCGACGCCGCCGCCAAGGCCGAAGAATCGCAAGCCGTCGTCGCGCTCTTCGCCGCCGCCTGGCAGGAAACCAACGGAGGAAGGGTCTGCCCCCAGCGGCCCTGGTAATCACCATGTTTGATAATCTCCGCGAAGACTACCGCATGCACGAAGGCCACGTCAGCAGCCAAGGCTTCTGGGTCATGATCCCCTACCGCTTCGGCCGCTGGCGCTACCAACTCCGCCCCGCCCTCCTCCGCAAACCCATGTCGATGATCTACCGCGTCATGAAGACCCTCTCCCAGATCCTTACGGGCATCGATCTCCCCTGCGAAGTCTCGACCGGCCGACGCTTTCGCATTGAACACTTCGGCGGCATCATCATCAGTGGCGATGCCGTCATTGGTGACGACGTTGTCCTCCGCAACGGCGTCACCATCGGCCTCAAACACCGCGATGATCCCGGCTCCCCCGTCATCGGCAACCGCGTCGACATCGGCGCCGGCGCCAAACTCCTCGGAAAAATCCGCATCGGCGACGACGTCTTGATCGGCGCCAACGCCGTCGTCATCACCGACGTCCCGGCCAACTCTATCGCCGTCGGGGTCCCCGCCCGCATCCTGCCCCGCAAATCCCGGGATAAGGAAGTTCCCCGCCGGTTCGTCGCCCAATCTGAACCGGAAGAAGTAGTTGCTCTCGCTGGCCAGTAACCAACTTCTCGGCTCGTCCACGCAGCCTGTCTGGGATACCATCCATCGCCGCGCAAGAACATCACCCCCCGCTGGAGTGTCCCAGCGAACGTCTCTCCCGGTCCGGTTCGCCCAATCGCGACTCTCGCCTCCCCGCTGCATTGGCCCCCCAGCCCCCACGCTTCGTTAGTCGCCGCCCAGCCGAATACGAGGATCGGAATTGCCAAGCTGTTACCCGTCGGGCTCAACAACCGGTCAGCTGGGGCATCGAACTAAACATGGTCGAATCCTTCCCCACCGCCTTCTTCCTCGCCGTCTTCCCCTAACGCGCTCGTTCCATGCTGTTTCGAATCAAGACAACGCCCCGCCCGAAAACACCGGAGCCTCCCCAAAGTTATTGAAAAAAAAGGGAAGCGGCTTTGGCAGGTGGTGTGCATTTCTATACTCGTATGCAAACCTTCAAGTTCGTGGCCGCTCTCCTCACCCTCGCCACGCTGCTGCCCGCGGAAGAAAAGTCCGGCTTCGAAACGCCCACGAAGGAAAATCGCGTCACCTCTCTCGATCTTCTCCGCGAGTTCGAAGCGCCCGAAGAAAAGGATTACCTACTCGGCGAAGGCGACGAGATCCAAATCGCCGCCTGGGGCCGCGCCGAACTCAGCGGCAAACACGTCATCGGGCCCGACGGCAATATCACCCTCCCCTACGTCGGCCTCTTCCCCATAGCCAATCTCACCCGCACCCAGGCCGCCAAGGCTGCGCAAGAGGCCTGGAGCAAGTTCTACGACGCCCCCAACGTCACCGTCCAGGTCCAACGCTACGAAGCCAACAAAATTTTCGTCCTCGGCCGCGTCGCCAACCCCGGTCTCCTCCGCTTCGAAGGCCAGCCCACGCTACTCGAAGCTGTCACCCGCGCCGGCGGCCTGCCCATCGGCGGCATCGGCGCCGAAAAGGCCGCCCTCGCCCGCTGTATGGTCTTCCGCGGCCGCGACAAACTCGTCTGGATCGAACTCCGCAACCTGCTCAACGGCACCAATCTCGCCCTCAACATCCGCCTCCAGCGCAACGACACCCTCTACATCCCCGATTCCGACGACCAGCTCGTTTACGTCATGGGCGAAGTCAACCGCCCCGGCGTCGTCCGCGTTACCCCGGAAATGACGTTCCTCAGCGCCCTCGCGCAAGCCGGCGGCCCCACCGAAGACGCCAAAACCGGCAAAATCCGCCTCATCCGCCCCAACGCCGGCATCGACCGCGACTTCAACCTCAACGACTTCTACCGCCTCCCGAAGAACCAGGACGTCCGCGTCCAGGACGGCGACATCATCTACGTCTCCAGATCCGGCATGGCCAAGCTCGGCTACGTCATGCAAAAGCTCAGCCCGCTCACCGGCTGGATGCTCTTCGGCACCGCGTTTGCAGGAGGCAGGTAACCTTGACCACCCACCGCCCCGTGCCCGCCGTCGCCACCGCCGATGCCGAGCCCAAGTCCTCAGCCCGTTCCGTCAATCCTGTCGAAAGCCTTCGCCAGCACTACCGCCTCGCCCTCGGCATCGCCCTCGCCGTCCTCGTCCTCGGCCTCCCCGTCGCGTGGTGGAAAGGCCGGCCCACCTTCCGCACCGAAGGAGTGCTGTTCGTCTCGCCCCGCTTCCTGCGCAACCTGGATTCGGATCCGGAACACGAGCTCCAGTCCAACTCCCAATACCGCGAATTCGTCCAGCAGCAGGTACGCACTATCAACCGCTACGACATCATCGCCAACGCCGTTCCTCCCGGTTCTCCCGAAGCCGCCGTCTGGACGGTGGGCAAGGAGACGCGGCGCCGCGCCACCGACCGCCTTCGCGGCGCACTCCACGTCGCCCCCGTTCCCGACACCTACCAGATCACCGTCGCCCTCGAAGGCGAAAAGGCGGCCGGTCTGGCCGAAATCGTCAACAAAGTCATGGAAAGCTACGTCCGCACCGCCCGCCACGAACTGCTCTACGATAGCGATTCCCGCCTCCGCAACCTCGAGGAGGAAAAGCAGGAAGTGCAGGCCGGTATCGACCGCTTGATCGACGAACGGGCCTCGCTCGCCCAGGCTCTCGGTACCACTGTCTTCAGCGGCGCCATCGTCAACAGCTTCGACAAGCAACTCGCCGGCACCGTCGACGCGCTTGCCGACGCCCGGCGCCAGCGCTTCATCGCCGAAGCCGCCGCCGCTTCAGCGGACGCCACGAAAGCGACGGCACTCCAAACCGCAATGAGTGATAACGGGCTCAACAGCTTCAAGAGCGCGCTCAACACCCGCAAGGCGGAACTCCTTACCAGCATCCGCGGCCTCGGGCCCCAGCACGCCGGGAGGATCGCCGCCGAGAAGGAGATCCGTGCGATCGATCAGGAGCTCGAAGCGGTCACCGCGCTGCTCCAGAACAAACTCGCCGACAATCTGGACACCATCCAGCGCGCCCGCCGGGCCCAGGCCACCACGGTCGAACAACAGCTCACCCGCGAGTCACAATCCGTCCGCAAGCAAACCGAGACCTACTACCGGGGCTACCAGCGCAGCCTCGAAGTCGGCGAAGAGCTCGACCGCCTCCGCAAACGCCTCGATGCGATCGAGACTCGCGTCAGCTACCTGCGCCTGGAGAACAAGGCCCCCGGCTTCGTCCGTGTCTTCTCCCCCGCCATGACACCGGAGCTTCCCATCAGCGGCGGCCGCACCAAACTCGGCGCCTTCGTTCTCTTCGCCGCCCTCGTCCTTGCCCTCATGGTCCCGCTCGGAATCGACTACATGGATCCCCGCCTCCGCGCCCCCGATGAGCTCCAGGTTCACCTAGGCTTGCCCATCACCGGCTGGGTGCCCGTCGGCCGCGACGCCGACCCGGGCCACGTCCTCCGCGCCGCCGTCTCCATTCGCCGCCAGCTCCACATGCTCAGGCATCGGGCCATCGTCGTGTCCGCCCTCGCGCACGGCGGCGGCTCCACTACCATCGCGCTCGCCTTAGCCATCGCGCTCGAGCGCCTCGGCATCCGCACCCTCGTCATCGAAGCCAACGCCCTCACCCGCGACGTCCGCTACGAAGGCCACCCCTCCGGCGCCGGACTCACCGATTGGCTGGCCGGCCGCACCGGGCAGGAGGCGCCCATCTCCACGGCCACCGCCGTTCTCCCGCCTCGCGTTGCCACTGGCCCCGGCCGTTGTGACGACCTGCTCCCCGTCGAACGCCTGATCCATCTCATTGAGTCCCAATCCGACGCCTGGGACCTCGTCCTCATCGACGCCGCCCCGCTCCCCTCCAGCCTCGCGACCGAGGAGTTGGTCCGCGTCTTTGGCGCGTCGCTGTTAATCGTCGATGCCGAAAAGGACAGCAAATCCACTGTCTCCGCCGCCCTCGACAAACTCGACATCCTCGCTCCCAGCGCCTTCGGCGCCATCCTCAACAAAGTTCCCCGGAAGAAACAAGCAAATGACACCCCTACTGTACTCGCTGCATAGCGGCAATCTCTACGGCACCGAACGGATGGCGCTCGCCACCGCCCTCGGCCTCCGCGATGAGTTCGAAACCACCTTCGTGGCCCCCGAGGGCCCCTTCCATGCCGAAGCCCGCCGTCTCGGCTTCCGCACCATCCTCTTCGAAACGCCGCTCCGCTTCGCCGCCGACATTCGGCAGTTTTTCGCGAACAACCCGCGCGCCGCCGCCGTCGGCACCCGCGTCCTGCATACGCTCACCGCAGCCCTCTGGTCCCGTATCTACCGTCGGCCCTGTGCCAACATCCAGGTCGTTCACGGAGGCGCCGACGAACGGCTCAGTTACGGCCGCAAACGTTGGCTGAACCGTCTCGGAACGAAACAGGTGGCTGTTTCGAACTACGTCAAGGAACGCATGCTGTTCCACGGCGCCGATCCCGCCACCATCTCCGTCATCGAGAATTTCCTTACCCCCGAACGCGTCAACGCAAGTCCCCGCCGCGAACCGTTTCAAAAAGTCGGCATCCGCAAAATCGCCATCGTCTCCCGGCTCGACCCCATCAAACGCATCGACGTTCTGCTCGACGCTCTCGATCTCGCCCCCGCGCTGAAGGACCTCCAGTTCGAAATCTACGGCACCGGTGAAGACGAACAACTACTGCGTTCCCGAGCACTCGCGCGGAATCCCAACGTCCGCTTCCTGGGCTACCACCCCGATATTCCCCTCCGCGTCAGCCAGTCCGACCTCCTCCTCCACCTCTGCCCCGAAGAGCCCTTTGGCCTCGCCATCCTCGAAGCCATGGCTGCCCACGTCCCCGTTCTGGTTCCCAATTCCGGTGGCGCCGGCGCCATCGTCGAACCCGGTAAGACCGGTTTTCACTTCCGCGCCAACGACGCCTCCAATTTGGCATTCCAACTGCAATACCTACAGCACATACCCAAGGAAACCCTGACGAAAACGGTCGAAGCAGCCACCCGCTCCCTCCGCACCCGATTCTCAGCCGACTGCGGCACCGCTCAGTACCGAAAACTTATCCGCGAATGTCTAGCCTGAACCCAACCCTGTCCGTCGTCGTCATCGGGCGCAACGAAGGCCAACGCCTCCGCCGCTGCCTCGAGTCGATCCGCGACTGCAATCCCATCGGTGGTCTCGTCGAAGTCATCTACGTCGATTCCAATTCCACGGATGGCAGCCCCGCCCTCGCCGCCACCTGCGGCGCCACGGTCATCGAGGTGGGCGCCTCCCGTCCCAGCGCCGCCCTGGCCCGCAACGCCGGCTGGCGCGCCGCCGCCGCTCCGTGGATCCTCTTCCTCGATGGTGATACGATCCTCCACCCGGCCTTCCCCCGTTTGGCCCTTCACCATGCCCGCGAAGCCTCCGTCGCAGCAGTGTGGGGCCATCGGAGGGAGATCTCTCCCTCCGCCAATTTCTTCCATCGTGTCCTCGATCTGGACTGGGTCTACGCCCCGGGGCTCACGCCGTTCTGCGGTGGCGATGCGCTTTTTCGCCGCGATGCGCTCGAACAGGTCGACGGTTTTGACGAAACCCTCATCGCTGGCGAAGAGCCTGAACTCTGCACCCGTCTCCGCGCGCGTGGCTTTCAGATTCTCCACATCGACGCGCCCATGACCGGCCACGATCTCGCCATCACCCGCTGGAGCCAATACTGGCGCCGCGCCGCCCGCGCCGGCTACGCCTACGCGCAGATGGCCTGGCGCACCCGCGGAGAACAGCTCCCACTCTGGAGCACCGAAGCTCGAGCCAACGTCCTCCGCGCGCTCGTCCTCCTCGCCCTCGTCGCTGCCATCCCCTTCGCCCCGCTCCCGGCCCTCGTCATCCTCGCCACCCTCATCGTCCGCAGCGCCTGGCGCTCCCGCTGGAAGAGCGACGACAACTTCTCCCTCCTCTGCTACGGCGCCCACTCGCACCTGCAACAGCTCCCCATCTTCGCCGGCCAGATCGCTTTTTGGTGGGACCTTGCCCAGAACCGCCGCCGCGGCCTGATTGAGTACAAATGACGATCAAATCCCTCCTCCTCGCCCCCGCCGTCGCCCTGGCTCGCGCTGCCCGTCCCTTCGCCGGCCTCGCCCGCCTTTGGGCCTTCGCCCGGCTCCGCGCCGCCCTCCCCACCCGCGTTCCCGATACCGTCGTCGTCCTCGGCGCCCCGGAAATCCACGGCACCGCCAACATCGTGCTCGGCGAAGAACTCTACCTCTACCGCGATCTCTACCTCGAAACCCAGGAGCGCGGTCGCATCGAAATCGGGCACGGAGCCGTTCTCTCCCGCGGCGTCCACGTCGTTTCCTTCGGCTCCATCCACATCGGCGAAGGCACTCTCGTCGGCGAATACTCCAGCATCCGCGACGCCAACCACGCCTTCCTCGCCGATGGCCCCCTCCGCGACGCCGGCCACACCGCCCAGTCCATCTGGATCGGAGACAACGTCTGGATCGGCCGCGGCGTCACCATCCTCGCCGGCGCCCGCATCGGGGACCGTGCCGTCATCGGCGCCAACGCCGTCGTCACCCGCGACGTCGCCCCCGGCGCTATCGTCGCCGGCGTCCCGGCGCGCCCCATCATCTCCCGGAGAGCCGCATGACGCCCCGCATTCTTCTGAGCGCCTATCAATGCGCCCCCGGCCAGGGCAGCGTCTCGCAGATCGGTTGGGAGTGGTACTCCCGCATGGCCCGCCGCACCTCCGTCACCCTCGTCACCCACATCCGCAACCAGCCCTTTCTCGAAGCCGCCGGCGCCCCGCTCAACGGCTCGGAAATCATCTACATCGATACCGAATGGTTCGCCCGCCGCCTGTACGGCGCCGCCCGCTTCTTCTTCCCCGGCAGCGAACACTCCGTCTTTCTCCTCTCCTCCCTCGATTTCTTCGTCTATGACCGCGCCGCCCTCCGGGCCCTCGCATCCCGCAAGAGCGAATGGGACCTCGTCCATATCGTTACCCCTGTCTCTCCCTCCGCGCACTCCGTCCTCGGCCGCCTCGGTCTTCCGGTCCTGCGCGGCCCGCTCAATGGCGGCCTCCGCACCCCGCCCAACTTCCCCGAATTCATGCGCGCCGATAGCGCCTGGCTCTACTCCCTCCGCGATCTTGCCAAGCCCATCCAGGCCCTGCGCAAGAACCCACCGTCGGCCACCTTCTACGCCAACCAGTCCACCTGGAACGCCCTCTCTCCCGGCGAACGCAAACAGGCCGAGCGCCTCCCGGAGATTGCGGTGGACCCCGCCTGCTTCCCCGCCGCTCCCTGGCCCGCCCGCCCCAGCAGCATCAATCCGCTGAAGGTTCTCTTCGTTGGCCGGCTCATCCCAGCCAAAGCGCTCCCGCTGCTGTTCGAAGGCGCCCGCCGGGCACTCGCCAACGGCCCCATCGAAGTTACCGTCATCGGTGATGGCCCCATGCGCCAGGCTTGGGAAGCCGAATCGAAAACTCTCCCCTATCCCGTTCATTTCCTCGGCTCCCGCAGTGCCGATGAAGTCAGCGCCGCCTTCGCCGCCAGCCACGTCTTCTGCCTGCCCAGCATTCGCGAATCCGGCGGCGCTGTGTTGCTCGAAGCCATGAGCGCGGCCCGCCCCGCCATCGCCGTCAACTACGGCGGCCCTGCCGAACTGGTCAACGAATCCGTCGGTCGGCTCGTCCCGGCGGACTGCTCCGAATCGGTCGCCGGCGGGATCGCCGCCGCGCTCAGCGACGTTATTGCCAACCCCAACGAATGGCGCCAACGCGGCCTCGCCGGCCGCCAACACGTCCTGCTCAATCACACCTGGGATCAGCGCGTCCAGCGCGGTCTCGCCCTCTATTGCCAGAAAGCCGCATGAACTACCTACTCGTCACCCACATCCCCTTCACCCGAGACGAACACGGCCAGCCCGTCGTCGACAGCCTCTGGGCCCGCGATCTGATCGGCCTCACCAAAGCTCTCGGCCCCATCCGCGTCACCGCTCCCGAGGTCGACCCCGGCAAAGGCCTCACCACTTGGGGCCCCAACAGCGAAGCCCTGCCCGCCTCGTCCAACATCTCCTTCCGCGGCTTCCCGGAAATGAAGTCCGCTCGCTCCTTCGGCGCCATGCTGAAGATCCGCGCCATCCTGAAGCAGGAGGTCGCCGCCGCCGATATCGTCCACACCTCGAACTTCTTTCCGCCCTACACGTGTCTCTCGTACGCCCACGATCTCGCCGTCAAGCTCGGCAAGAAGACGGTCTTCGTCATCGCCGAAGATTTCCACGATATGCTCGCCTGGGAATGGGTCCGCCCGTCGCAGGGCCTCTCCCGCTGGCGCCGGGAACGCGCGCTCGACCGCATCGATCAGCGCGCCCGCAAAAGCGCCGCTTCCGCCGCGCTCACCCTCCTCCACACCCCGGCCGCCGTCGAACGCTACCGCCTCGCCGCTCGCCACTCCATGATGATCCGCCAACCCGGTCACGAACTCACGCAGGTCATCGCCGAACCCACGCTCGACGCCCGCCTGCAGGCCCTCGCCGACGGCGCGCCCCTCCGCCTCACCGCCGCCTGCCGCCACGCCGAATTGAAAGGACTCGATCTGCTCATCCGCGCCATTGGCCTGCTCAACGATCGCGGCGTGAAAGTAGAACTCACCCTCTACGGCCAAGGCCCGGAAACGCTGCACCTGCAGTCCATCGCCGCCACCGCCGGTGTTGGCGGTCAGGTCCGAATGCCAGGCAGCCTCCGCGCCGGCGAAGAGCTCGACTCTGCCCTCCGCGCCTCGGACCTCTTTGTCATGCCCCACCGCACCACCGATTTCGGCCGCGCCTTCTTCGACGCCATGGCCGCTGGTCTCCCCGTCCTCGCCTTCCGCACCCCCGCCAGCGCCACCACCGTTTACGATGGCCAGGACGGCTTCCTCGCCCCGCTCGATGACGTTCAGGGCCTGGCCGAGCGAATCTCCTGGCTCCACACCGAACGCGCCACCCTCGCCGCCGCCTCCCGCGCCGCCCGCCGCCGCGCTCTCGAAAACACTCGCTCGGAATGGTTCCGCATCCGCGCCAACTGGACCCTCTCGCTCCTCAACGAAAGCTCCCATGCCGCATAATCGCCGCCTGCTCCAGAACGTCTCCGCCGAAGCCGGCGCCCGCGTCTTCTATCTCGCCACCCGCTTCTTCATCCCACCTTTCGTTCTCGCCCGCGTAGGCATGGAGGCCTACGGCCTCTACGGCACCCTCTTCGTCCTGGTTGCCTACTTCGGCATGTCCGCTATCGGCTTCTCGAGCGCCTACATCAAGTACGTCGCCGAGTGCCAGGCCAACGGCGAAACCGCCCGCGCCAACCGCCTGCTCTCCTCCGGCTTCACCCTCATGAGCGCCATCGGCATCCTTGGCTTCGGCGCGTTTCTCGCCTGCTGGCCGCGCGTCGAAGCGTGGATGAAGGTCCCCGACAGTCTCCGCTCCGACGCCCGCTCCCTCGCCTTCCTCATCATCGGTACCTTCTTCGCCTATCTCGCCCTCTCCGTCTTCCGCGACACCCTCACCGGCCTCCAGCAGATCGCCGTCATCCAGCGGGTCTGGATTCTCTCTTTCCTTGTCGAAACTGCGCTGATCTTCGTTCTGGTTGGCAACGGCTGGGGCCTGCTCGGGCTGGGCATCAGCTTTTCCGTCCGCACCGCGATCGAACTCGTCGCCCACTACCGCCTCGCCACCGAACGCATCCCCTGGCTCCGCATCCGCTGGGTCCGCCCGGACCGCGACTCTCTCCGTCTCCTCCTTAACTTCGGCGGCATCGTCCAGCTCAACGCCATGCTGTCCATCTTTCTGAACTCCGTCGAACGCGTCATCGCCACTCCCCTCCTCGGCCTCACTGCCTCCGGACTGCTCGATCTCGGCAAGCGTTTCCCCGCCATGGCCACTTCCATCCCCAGCTCCTTCGCCTCCTCCGTCCTTCCCGCCGCCGCCGAGTTGCATGCCAACGGCGCCAACAAGGAATCCACCGCCGATCTCTACCTGCACACCTCCCGCCTCATGAACGCGGTCTCCGGCCTGCTCTTTGCCTTCCTCGCCTGCTTCGCGACGTTCTGCCTTTCCGTCTGGCTCGGCAAACTGCCCGAGGGCGCGGCAGAGCTCGTCGTGCTCTTCGCGCTCAGTTCGCAGGTCCACCTGCTCACCGGCCCGGGCACGTCCATTCTGAAGGCCATCGGCAAACCGAAGATGGAGTTTCACTACAGCATCGCCAACGTCGCAGCCCTGGCCGTCATCGTCCCGTTCGTCCCCCGCACGGTCACCGGTATCGCAGCCGCCTGCGTCGCCGCTACCATCCTGTCCGCTACTTGGTTCATTGCCCGCGCCAATGCAGAAATGGGCGTCTCTCTCCGCCGCTATGCCATGGATGTCCTGCTCCCCGGCTTGGTTCCCTACGCCGCCGGCACAATTCTGCTGCTGCTAACCCCCGCCGCCACCGGCCGCTGGGAATCGCTCGTCGTCCTCGCCATTATCGGCCCTGTCTTCGTCCTCCTCGCCGCTGCGGGCCTCTACGGCGTCTGCGCCAACGGCGCCGAACGGCAAACCATCCGCCAACTCAGCAACCGCCTACCGTTCTTCGGGCTCCCAACGGAGGTTGGCGAGCCAGGTCTCTAACCCCGCCGCCAGTTCGTCCACCTCTTTGGCTGAGCCTGCGTTCGCCCGCTCCTCAATTGCTGCTCCCACTCGCGTAATTTCATCGAACCCGTACGACAATCCCGTTCCCTTCAAGTTGTGCCCCAACCGCGCCGCCTGCGCCAATTCCCCGCTCCCTGCCGCTTTCCGGACCGTTGCGACCTGCTGCTGCACCGTGCTCAAGAATCCGGGAATCAGATCCGCCAGGTCCATATCCACCAGAATCAGTTCCCCGGCAACGTCGCTCGGCGGTGACACCCGGCCCCATCGCTCCACAACATCCACCAGCGTCTGTGGCCGGAACGGCTTCGTCACGTAGTCATCCATATCGGCTGAAAACGCCCGCTCCCGGTAAGCCTGCATCGCGTGCGCCGTTAGCGCGATGATCGGCGTCCGCTTCCAACCGGCCTGCGCCTCATGCGCCCGAATCCGGCTGGTTGCGTCAAAGCCGCTGCCGTCCGGCAACATCAGATCCATCAGGATCAGATCGAATCGCTCGTGTGTCCCCGCACGCACTGCCGCGCTCACCGTGGCCGCCAGCACCACCGAATGACCCTCTTTCGCCAACACCCGGTTCGCATAGTCCTGCCCGGCCAGATTGTCCTCTACCAGCAGTACCCGCAACGGACGCCCATGGGCAACTACGCCCCGGTGACCCCTGTGGATGGCCTCCGGCATAGTATCTTCGTCCACATACAGCCGCAAAATCGCGCGGCCGATCCGTCCCGGCGTCAGGGGAAACGCCAGTTCGCCGCTTCGCCCAGGCATTCCGTCGATCGGGCGCCCAACGATCCCCGGGCCGGAAATCCGCAGGAATCGCACCTCGTTTCCCAGCGAAGTCAGCCGCGCCAATTGGCGCAACTGCTCCGCGCTCCCTTGGCACCCTTCATCGAACACGAACAACGTCCCATGCTCTATCTGGTCCGCGAACTCCAGTGCCGCCGCCGCGTCCGTGAATGTGTGGACCGTATAGCACGCCGCCGTCAACGCCTCGTGCGACAAGACCTTCCTTTCCGGCGCCGCCAGCAGCACGATGTCGAAGATCGGATGCGGTTCCTTGAATACCTCCGTCAACGGCAGCTCAAGGCACAGCGAAAACCGCGAACCCTTCCCCTCCACCGATTCGAGCGTTAGGGCGCCTCCCATCGCCTCCGACAACAACCGCGAGATACTCAACCCGAGTCCGGCACCGCCGGCCCGCCGCACCTCTGGGGCGTCCACGCGGAAGAACTTCTGAAACACCTGGCCCACGGCGTGGGCAGGAATCCCAATACCCGTGTCTTCCACGCAAAACCGTGCCATCACCCTCCCTCCGCCAATCTGCTCTATCGCCAGTCGAACCACAATCGAACCGCGATCCGTGAACTTGGTTGCGTTGCTGAGGAGGTTGATCAGAATCTGACGAATCCGATTCGCATCCCCACACAACCGAACTGCGTCTCCGCTCGGGATAAAGTACAACTGGAGTCCTTTTGCCTCGGTCCGCACCCGCAGGATCTCCACCGCCTGCTCCACCACCTCCATCGGGTCGAAAGGCGCCGATTCGATATCCACCTGTCCGGCCTCGATCTTTGAAAAATCCAATAAGTCGTTGATCAGGTGCAGTAGCGACTCCGCCCCTACTGCCACCGAATCCAGCATTTCCCTCTGATTGACGTCCAGCCGGGTTGTTTTCAACAGCTCCGTTAAACCCAGTACTGCGTTTAACGGCGTCCGGATTTCGTGACTCATGTTCGCCAGGAAAGCGCCCTTGGCTTGGTTGGCGTTCTCCGCCTCCCGGATGGCCGCCTTTAATTGTGCCTCGGCCGCTTTCCGTGCCGAAATGTCCCGCAAAATCGCCGTGTAAACCCGCCGCCCCGCCTTCCGCGATTCTCCGTAAGACACCTCCATCGGTACCCGTGAGCCGTCTACTCTCTGGCCAATCAGTTCGATCCCCAGCGACCTCACCTCGCCTTCGACCCTCGCAATCATCCGGGCCAGGATACGGCTATAGGTTGACCGCAGCTCCTCCGGCGACCAGTCAAAGACCGATGTCCCGGTTAACGCACCGTCCTCGCAGCCGAAGATCCGGTGCGCTGCGGCGTTGGCGTACTCGATCCGGTACTCCTCGTCCAGCGTCATAATGCCGTCCGATGCCGTTTCCGCCACCACCCGGTACCGCTCTTCGCTGTCCCGCAGTACTGCTTCCGCCCGCCACTTCTCTGTCACATCCCGGTAAGACCACAGCCTGCCCACCACCCGCTGTCCCACCCGCTGCGGTTGCGTATCCCGTTCGAGCACACGGCCGTCCAGCAGATGAACCACATCGGAACCGGACTCCTCCGGGTGCTGATAAAACCATTCCACTCGCGCCTCGAACACGTCTGGCCGCGAGATCTGCTTCCTTGCCAGCGCGCGCAATACTCCGGGTGCGCGGTCCGATGCGGTTTCTTCCGGAAACTTCCAGATCTCCAGGAATTGCTTGTTGACAACCAGCGACCGTTGCGCCAGATCCGATACCAGAATCCCGTCCTTGGTCGCCTCTAACGTCGCGTTCAACGTCGCTAACAGCTTGTCCCGCTCGTCTTGCTCGGCCAGCGACTGGGTCACATCCCGGTAAATCCACACCCGCCCCACAATCCGCTGCTCCATCCAGTGCGGGTTGGATGTCACCTGAATTACCCGCCCATCGACCAGTCGCAGGAAATCGTCGCTTGTCTGCTCCGGGTTGGCCAGTAGCTCTTCTCGGCGTCTCCGCCTGTCCGGCTCGTCGACCAATTGGGGGCGCACCCACTCATAAAGCGCTTGCCGGTTCGGTCGCTCCCGCAACTCTGCCGGAATCTTCCACATCTCCACCCATCGATCATTGAAGAGCAGTTCGTTGCCTTCAATATCCGTCACCAGAATCCCCTCGTGCGTCGATTCAATCGTTGAGTGCAGCAGCGCCAAGGCGCTTGCTCGCTGCGCCTCCGCCTCCCGTCCCTCCACGAACTGCCCTACCTGATTGCCCAGTCCGAGGACCTTCTCCATCAAGACCGCCGACGGCTCCTCTTCCTGCCGCGAATAGAACTCCATCACCCCATAGACTTCTCCGCCGATCTCCACCGGAACCGCGAGCCCGCTCCGCAGACCTACCGCCATTGCCTGGCCCCGACGCAGGAAATGCCCATCCTCCAGTACACGCATCCATTGCGGCCTCCGGCTCAACCACACCTCGCCCGGCAACCCTTGGCCGATCTTAAATCGCATCTGCCCGTTGACCGTGTCAAACTCCGATCGCTGCAGCCCGTCCACGCACCACTGGTGCCAGCAAGTCAGCTCTTTCGCCGCCGGATCCACCCGCCACATTGCCCCGCATTCATATCCCAGCCCATCGCAGATCTTCTCGAGAATCTGCGGTAGCGCGACATCCACGTTCGTCGACTCCGCCAGGATCTTCGTCACCGAATACGCCAGGTGGCTCCGCCGCTCCCACTCCTTCCGCGCTGTGATGTCGGTGACAATCGCCATGTACCCTTCATGCCGGCCATCGACGCCCGCCAACGGGTGCGCCTCTACGTTGATCCACACCTTCTTCCCGCTCTTGGTGTAATTCAGCAGTTCGACATGAAAGGCTTGCCGCTTCGCCACCTGCTGGTGGGCGTATTCGGAAGCTTGCCCGTCGGTCTCAGGCCCGCGCAGAACTGACGCGGCTGTTCGCCCTTTCACCTCCGGCAGTGTGTACCCCGTAATGCGCTCGAAACTCTCATTGACCCATTCGATGCGGTCTTCGGCGTCGGATATGATCACGGCGTTAATCGTGCGGGCCGCTATTATCGATAGTCGCGTCTTCTCCTTGTCCTGTGCTGCAAGTTGGACATTGGCGGCTCGCAACTCTTCCCGCTGCGACTTCAGCCGATCCGTTAGCCGGCGCAGATCATCCAGAGCGTGGGCTTGCGTTTGGACAACCTGCAGAAACTCGGGCATCGAATCGTGGACAGGGAAGTCGCCGATCTTGAGTCCCAGCGCCCGCATCGCGCCCACTTCCGGCAGCCATGGGGAACAAAGAAACACCGTGTACCCCTGCTCCGGCAAGTCCATCATCTGTCCGCGCAGACGCAACTGTGGATTGTTCCGGTGCCGCAGAATGAACAACTGGCCATGCGCCTCGGACAGACCATTCCACTCCCTATTCGACGACGGCCGCTCTATCTCGAACAGCCCACCGGCATCCTCACCCGGTATTGCCTCCGGATAGATCTTTGCCAAGGACCGCCCCACGTACACCAACCGCAACCGGGCGTCGAAAGCGAAATAGAATGGAAACAACTCCGCGATCTGATCGGGCGTCAGTCGTACGCCCGGCCCCGAACGACCCTTTTTACCAACGGACGATGAATTCGTCATGATCGGCACCTGACGACTTGTCGGTAGCTTGTGTCACCTCGACAGCGGTATTAAAAAGCTGGCCGAGGCCAACGATCAAACCGCGCACAAAGGGAGCAAGCCCGGCCCGCTGCGAGCGGTAATGCAAACGCAGCGAGTGTTCCTCCACTTCACTACAGGCAAACTCCGGTGGCCGGAGGTGCGGAAAAATCATGCTCAGCCGCGCATGAAAATTCGGGAGATTCAGCACGAACTCCCGAAAGGTGTCCCCGCCCGACGCCATCAGATCGCCATACCCCTTCTGCGCCGTCTGCACCACCCAGTGCACCCCAAACGCCTCCAAGATCTTCTCCGCCGGGACGCCCAACTCCGCGCTCGCCGCCCCCACCAGCCCGTAGGTCAACGAGTCGTCGTACCCCTCGTTGCTGACAAACACCTCCACGTCCACGCCCGCGCGTTCCTTGATCCGTTCCCACACCGCCTCGCCGTGCCCGGAAATGACCATCTCTTCAATCGCCCGATTCACCATTCCGTACATGCCCTTATCCTCCTATGCGCCACCCGACTTGCGCAGCTCATCAATCTGACCTTCCAGGTCGAACTTCCGTAGCATCCGATAAAACCGCGTGCGCCCGATATTCAACTCCCGCATCGCGGCCGATGCGTTTCCCTCATGCTTTTGCAGCGCGGCCACCAGCAGCCGTTTCGACGCGTCCTCCAGCGTGCCGCCATCGGCCACCGCTTCGGTCTGAATTGCCGCTGCAGCAGCTGGCGTGGATCGCAACCGGTCCGGCAGGTCCACCGCGTCAATCTCTTCGCCATTGGCCACAACCATCGCCCGCTGGATCACGTTCTGCAGCTCCCGTACGTTGCCCGGCCAGTCATGCGCCAGCAACACGCCGAGCGCCGCCGGTGTCAGCCCCGTCACCCGTGGGTTGATCGTGTCCCGGTGATGCCGGATGAACACTTGCGCTAGCACTGGGATGTCTTCCTTGCGTCGCCGCAGGGGCGGCAGTTCCAGCTCAAACACCGCCAGACGGAAGAACAAATCTTCCCGGAACCGGCCGGCTCGGACGTCGTCGGCCAGATTCCGGTGCGTCGCCGTAATTAGCCGGAAATCCGAACGGATCATGGCCGACCCGCCCAGCCGCTGAAAGCTTCTTTCCTGTAAAACCCGCAACAGCTTCGCCTGCACATTGGCGGACAGTTCGCCAATCTCGTCCAGGAAAATCGTGCCGTGATTGGCCTCTTCAAAGCGCCCTGCCCGTCGCGTGGCCGCTCCTGTGAAGGCACCCTTCTCGTGACCGAACAGTTCGCTCTCCAACAGGTTCTCCGGAATCGCCGCCGAATTCACCGCGATAAATGGTCCTTTGCTCCGGCTGCTCGACTGGTGCAGGGCTCTTGCAATCAGTTCTTTCCCCGTCCCGCTCTCGCCGTGAATCACCACCGACACATCCGTCACCGCCAGCCGGTCCAACTGCCGGAAAACTGCCTTCATCGCCGGCGAGTTCCCCGCAATTCCCGGATACCCGCGCCCCTCCACCTCTCGCTCCAATTGGGTGACCCGTTGCGCCATTCGCCCATGGGCGATGGCGTTCTCATGCGCGCCCAGCTTCATTGCCTGGACCGCCGTCCCCGCCGAACCGTCAGCCGTCAGAACAACCACAGGCAGTACCGGGAACCGTTCCCTGATCCGTTCCAATGTCTCCAGTCCACTCAGCCCCGGCATATTCATGTCCAGGCAAATTGCCTCTGGCATGTCTTCCGACAAAGCCTCCAGACACTCCGCGCCGCCGTCAAATCCAAATGCTTCATATCCCTCGCGCTTCAGCCACCGCTCCACTAACGCGCGCATCGCCGCGTCATCGTCGACCACAAATATGAGGTTCTCCGATTCATTCGTCATCTGTGGGTATGGTGTCACAATTCAGGTCGAAGGGAATGCTCAGGCAGGGTGCCCAGTCGTGGTCGGATGCAAGCCAATCGCCAACTCGCCACGCCTGAATCCGTCCTATTTCGCTCTCGTCAGCCGCAAGAGCCGCTCAAAGCGGAACATTGTTCTGTTTGGGCTGTATCGATTCGAAACAGCACCACGGGTCGGCGGTGTTGCCTCTGTTTCAGTACCGGCCCGGAGCACTCTCAGGCGATGCTTAGTCCCTGCCGCTCTGTCGGCTTTCCGGCTAAACGGGACCCTAATCGCGCATCCTCAGAAGTGCCGCTCTGCTGTCGCCACATCAGCAAACATGGCGGAAAGCATCTGGTAAATAAAGTCCGAATACCTGGGGCTGTCGCCAACTCCGTTCGCCGGGAAATTGCCCGTACAGGCGCGCCCATCGTGGTTTGGTTTGAAGCAGCAGGAATGGGTCGACCTGGGTTCGGCTTCTCTCCTCGAGTCGATTGTCTGGCTCGAGTACGAGAACGAAGTCGAGATCCTTCAATAGAACGAGGATCCCTACGATCGTGAGCGAGCACCAGGAACACGTAGGGGACCTGGAAGCCGATCGTGGGCACCGTGAAGAAATCGACCGAGACGAATGACTTGAGGTGATTGTCGAGGGAAGTTCGCCAAATCTGAGAAGGAGACTTGATGAGCCGGACCATGTTCTTGCCGACGCTGGTCTGGCCGATGTCAATGCCGAGCTTCCACAACTCACCGTGGATGCGAGGAGCACCCTCAGTGCGGGTTGTCGCGGCACAGAGTGTGCGGATCAGTTAAAGAACGTCTTCGGGAACGCTAGGCCGACGGGGCTGTCCGTTTCGGATCTTCCACCGCCAGAAAGAGCGAAGGCTCCGCCGATTTCAGGCGATGACGGTTGCAATCTTGACGATTCCAAAAGCAGAAGGCCAGTCGCGCCACACTCCGTACAGCGACGCCCATAGGAGCCGATCCGGGCCGTCCAGCTTCCGCTGGTTGAACGAACTAAACAGGACGCTGTGTCGGTCCCGAAGCGGGAGGTTCTCCACTCTAGTCTGCCAAAGGCACGAAAGAGACACGGCCCGACGTGCTGTAACCAATTCAGTCTCTTTATAATCAACCACTTACGAGTTGCGGCTCCAAAATTGGTCACATTTTCGAGAGCGGCGGAATCCAACTTAAGTCCAATAGAAGGAGTTGGTTGCGGGGGCATGATTTGAACATGCGACCTTTGGGTTATGAGCCCAACGAGCTACCAGGCTGCTCCACCCCGCACTCCAATACTACCAAGCGCCGTCACACTTTGGCAACAATTCTGCCTACCAAAGTTCGCATTGCTTCTCCACGGGCCGCACCATCGGATCCCCCAGCTTGCACGAAAACGCCCGATGGAACTCCGGCATGTTCTGCAAGGTCCCAATTGCCCGGAATCGTCCCAAGGGATGCGGATCCGTCGTTAACCGCAGTCGCTTCGCCTCCGGTCGCAACTGCGTCGCCCACACCCGGGCAAACGCCAGGAAAAATCGCTGGTCCCCCGTATACCCGTCAATCACCGGAGCCGCCTTCCCCTTCAACGCCCGCTGATACGCTCGATACGCCAGCTTCAGCCCACCCAGATCGCCCAACGCCTCTCCCACTACCAGCCGCCCATTGTGCCGCAACCCCTCGCCCACATCCAATGTGTTGAACTGGTTCACCACACACTCGGCCCGTGCCTCAAACTTCTTCCGATCCTCGGCCGTCCACCAGTTCCGCAAGTCCCCGCTCGCCGCATACTTCGACCCCTGATCGTCAAACCCATGACCCATCTCATGGCCAATCACCGCGCCAATCGCCCCGTAATTCGCCGCTTCGTCCGCTTCCATATCGAACATCGGCGGTTGCAAAATTCCCGCCGGGAACCCAATCTCGTTCCGCAGCGGACTGTAGTAAGCGTTCACCGTCGGCGGCGTCATCCCCCAATCGTTCCGATCGAGTGGCTTGCCAATCTTCGCCAAATTCTCCATCCGCGAAAATTCGCTCGCCGACTCCATGCTGCCAAACAGGTTCCCCCGGTCCACCTTCACCGCCGAGTAGTCCTTCCAACGCTCCGGATAGCCGATCTTCGCGCGGAAGGCGTTCAAC
Source organism: Acidobacteria bacterium Ga0077553 (assembly GCA_001464575.1). Taxonomy (GTDB): domain Bacteria; phylum Acidobacteriota; class Terriglobia; order Bryobacterales; family Bryobacteraceae. The sequence goes on from LNFE01000256.1 coordinate 38,401, forward strand.
TTCTCAATCGCGTTCTTCTTCGTCTCGGCGTCCATCCAGGTGGACGCCTCCAACTGCTCCCGCAAGGTCACCCGCAAGTTCTCCACCAAGTCATTCATCTGCGTTTTCGCCGCCGGCGGAAAGTGCTTCTTTACGAATGCCTCGCCCAGCGCGTCACCCAGCGTCTGGTCCACCAACGTGGTGCAGCGCTTCCAACGCGGCTGCTGCTCCTTGACCCCGGTCAACACCGTGCTCTGGAACCTGAAGCTTTCGTCCACAAACGCCTGCGCCAGGTAGGGCGCCGCCGCTGAAATCGTCTTCCAGCGCATCCAGGTCTTCCAAGTCGCCAGCGGCGTCGCGGTGAACTCCTTTTCGACCGCCTGCAGATAAGCCGGCTCGGTAACGATCACCTGCGTTGCTGCGGGAATCCCCAGCCGTGCAAACGTCGCCTTCCAATCAAAGGAGGGCATCAGTTCGATGGTGCCTTTCAATCCCAGGGGATGGTACGTCGCGTTCGGGTCGCGCCGCTGCACGTTCGTCAACCGCGGCTCAGCCAGTTTCGTCTCAAACGCCAGCACGGCCTGTGCCTGCGCCGCGGCACCCTCCGCCTTCGCCCCCGCCAAGCTCAACATCTTCGCCACATGCACCAGAAATTCGGAGCGAATCCCCTTGGTCCGTTCATCGTCGCGGAAGTAGTAGTCCCGCTCGGGCAGCGAAAGGCCCATGGGCGCTACGCTCGCCACCGTTTCGCTTGAATTCTTCGAATCCTGCCGCGCGAACACAATCACCGGTCCGAAAGGCGAGTTCTTCTGGAAGGCGGACAGAGTGGCCAGCATGTCCTTTACCGTGCTGATCCGCTCAATCTGCCCCAGCTCTCCGGCCAGCGGTTGGATGCCCTGCTTTTCCACGGCCGCCGTATCCATACAGGCGGCGTACAGATCGCCGATCTTCCGTTCCCCGCTGCCCGCCGGTGCCTTCGAGGCCGCCGCGGTCTCCAGCAGCACGCGCAACCGTTCCCGATTCCCTTCCATCACCACCGACATCGTGCCCCAGCCGGACTGGCTGGCGGGGATCGGATTCTGGTCGATCCACGAGCCGTTAGCGAAGCGCCAAAAATCTTCGCAAGGTTTGCACGCCGTATCGATCCCGGCTACGTCGATGCCGCTCTTCTTCTGCGCGGGTAGGCTCGGAATCAATAGCGTGGTCACCACGCTCAAGTGGAGGAATTGTCGCATCTGCACAATTCCCAGTAAATCACAAAGATTATGGGAGATCTGCCACTTTGACCATCAATTTACCTCGGTTGGCGCCACTGAATAGGCGGTCAAGCGCGGCCGGCGCCTGTTCGAGGCCCGCAACTACGTCCGTGGCATACTGCAACTTCCCCGTAGCCAACCATTCGCCTAACTTTCCGAATGCCTCGCCGGCGCGGGTCAGGTAATCGAGCACGATGAATCCCTCAATGCGGCCGCGTTGCATCAGCACGTTCCCCAGATTCTTCGGCCCGGCGGGCGCAAAGCACCACGCGGCCGCGCAGCGCCAACCGCCCCAGGCACGCGTCCAGAATCTCGCCGCCGACGTTCTCGAAATCCACGTCAATCCCGGCCGGGCAGAGCTCCCGCAATCGCTGGCCGACGTCCTCGTTCTTATAGTCAATCGCCGCGTCGAAGCCTAATTCCTCGGTAATCCACCGGCACTTTTCTGCTCCACCAGCAATGCCCACCACGCGCATCCCAATGTTCTTGCCAATTTGACCCACCAGCGAACCCACCGCCCCGGCCGCGGCTGAAACTACCAGCGTCTCGCCCGCCTTCGCCTTGCCGACATCGAGCAGGCCAAAATACGCCGTCAAGCCGATGTGGCTGAACACGGCGAACCACTGCTCCGGCGTCAGGCCCGGCGGCAACCCGATGATCGAAGCGCCCGGCACAACCGCTCGCTCCTGCCAGCCCAGCATGCCTTGCACCAGATCACCCGCCTTCCAGCGCGGGTCGGCCGACTCCTCCACTACGCCCACGGCAATGCCCCGCATCACCTCACCGAGCGGCACCGGCGGGAGATAACTCTCCACCGGCGACGCCCAAATGCGGTTCGTCGGGTCAAGCGACAGCATCAGCGTTTTCACCCGGACGCTGCCCGGCTCCACCGCCGGCAACGCCACCTCGCGCCACGCAAAACAGTCTGCGTCCAGTTTCTCCACCGGACGCCGCTCCAAAATCCAACCGTGATTCGTCATTTGATGGGGGAAAACGGCATAGGCCGCAGTAAGGAATTCGAGATGTTGGAAACGATTTCGGCATCGCTCCATCCTGGGGTCGCCCGCAGCTTCAGCCACTCCGGATGCGCCACGAACTTGCTCCAGTTGGCTTCGCGCGCAGCCAGGCTTTCGTACCAGAGAAGGTAGGTCAAATTCGGCTGCTTCTCGCCGATCACGGTTTCGCCAAAGAACACGGGATTCAGCCCGGTCTTTTGAAAGATGGCGATTTCGCCTTCGTTGAACATGCGGATCTTGTCGGCGAGGGTGGTGACATCGTCGCTTTCGTAGGTGCGCAGCTCGAACAAACGCGGGGCCTTGGCCGGAGCGGGCGCCACGACGCCGGGAAAGCCAGTGAAGCCCTTCAGGATTTGCGACGAATACCGGACGAACCGCTGCCCGGGCGCTTTGTTAAAGGCAGCCAATTCGCTTTGAAACTTCTTGTCGGCGGCCAGCCGGTTCATGCCCTCTTCGAGCGCGGCAAACGAAGGATAGCTTTCGAGCGTCAGGTAGTATGGAGTGTCCGGTCCAATAAAGGAGCTGAAGAAGCCCAGCCCTTGCGCCCCGGCGCGCTCCAGGGCCGGCCGCTTCGATACCTCCATAAACTTCGCCAGGGTCGCGCCCATGGCGTCGCCGCTGTTGCGCAGTTGGTACCGCCGCAGGAGTAAGGTCTGTGGGGGGCCGCCCGCTGTCTGCTGCGCCATCGCCGCCGCTCCGGCCGCAGCCGTGCCAATCAGTTTCCGTCTCGTCATCGCTCTTATCCTATCGCTTGCGCATCGCGCCCAACAGGGCTTCGAGATGGCATAGATACTTTTCCAGCGCCACGCGCCCGGCATCCGTCAATACATACTCGGACTTGGGCTTCCGGTTCTCAAACGTTTTCGTGCATTGAATGTACCCTGCCTCTTCCAGCTTCCGCGCGTGGACGCTGATATTGCCGTCCGTCGTCTGCAGCAGCTCCTTCAGTTCGTTAAAGGTCATGGACCCGCTGGCCGCCAAGGCACTGACAATGCCCAAGCGCATCTTTTCGTGGATGAGGCCTTCGAGCGCTTGCGCCTCGCGGTTGACCTCAACGGCCACCTCATCCAGAACCGGCTTCACCTTCACCACCGCTGCTCTAGCCACCGTACCTCCTCGCAATCCAAACGCCGAACCCCATATGCAAGCCGCCAAAACCCGCCGCCAGGAATGAGTTGCCAAACTCTGCCGGGCCCGCCAACGCGGCCGCTCCGAGGGCCATGAAGCAGAGGCCCATCAAGGGCACCACGCGCACGCTGAAAGCGCCCGCCGTCATCACCCCCGCTCCATAGAGCAGTAGCCACAAGCCGGGCAGAATGCCAGCCAGATGCTGCCGGTAGAGGACCGCGCTGAGCACCGCCCCCGCCGCCACCGGTGGCGCAAAGCTCAGGAAAAATCGCCGACCCGGCGCCGAAAACAGGCTGCGGTCGCCGTGATGCGTCTTCCGCCAGATCGCCAGGCCGCCGATGGCCACCGCCAAGCCCATCTCGGCGAACCAAACGCCCAGCCAACCGGCCTCGCTCCGCTGTTGGGCCGCCAGCCAGGCCGCGCCCAGCGCGGTCACCCCCATCCAGAAGCCGCCCCAGCCCGGCACCGCCGTAAAGGCGCCGGTCTTCTCCATCGTTTGTCGGATGTAGCGCAGCTGCGCCAATGCGTGATCGCCCATGTTTACCGGCTGCGCCATACGCCTCCATCTTCCAGCAAGCGCTTTGCCGGGTCAAGCGAACAAACTCAACTGCTTCGGTCGCGTCGAAAGAAAGGCGTCCGGGCGGCTGTCGAGGCCGTATCGGGTCCGTATCTGTTCCACCCGCGCGCGCAGCCAGTCCCGATAAGCCGTATCGACGTGGGCGCCTAGGCGATACCGCTCCCGGTACCGGCTCGCCAAGTGAGGAAACTCGTGCTCGAGCCAGGGGAGAAAAACCGCCCACGCGGAGTCGCGGAGAAAAAGGGGGTTGGCATGAAACGTTCTGGCGCCGGCCTCGCGCGCGGCCCTCGCCACGGCTTCGAGCGATTGCTGCCGGTCGGTCAGCCAAGGCAGCACCGGCGAGGCGGAGATCCCCACGTCCAGCCCCCGGCGCGCCAGTTCCGCCGCGGCGTTCATCCGCAGCGCCGGCTGCGGCGCATACGCCTCCGTGCGCCGCGCCAACTCGGTGTTCATAGTCGTGACAGTGATAAAGACTCTTACCCGGTTGCGCCGTGCCAACTCCACCAGCAAGTCCGCATCGCGCGTCACCAGATCGGACTTTGTCGTGATGCCGATCCGCATTCCGGTCCGCCCAGCTAGCCCCTCGAGCATCTTGCGCATGAGTCCGTAGCGCCGCTCGGCCGGCTGGTAGCAGTCCGTCGCGGTGCCAAACGCCACGGTGTCTCCGGCCTTCACCCGCCGCAAGTCGCGCCGCCACATCGCCTCATCCCAGGTTTTGGCGAACAGGCGCGTCTCGAACTCTTCGACCGGCAGCTCCATAAACTCATGCGTGTAGCGGGCATAGCAATAGCGGCATCCGTACTCGCAACCGCGATAAGGGTTCACCGTCCAATCGAAGATCTTTCGCCGGCCGGAACAACGGTTGAGCAGGCTTTTCCCGCTCAGCTCGAAGTAGGCCACCCGCCGCTTAGCTTCGAGCAAGGGACTCTCTGCCGCCATTCGTGCGATCCCGATCAGCGCGCTCATCGGCTGATATTCGCCTTTTATTCGCTATTTGTCAAGCCTTATGACTTTGTTGTTGGCAAATAGACCAACATTCGGCCCTCCGCTTGAGTAAAACTAAGGAGGTGCGAAACGCAGAGACCAAATCGGTCGAGGACTACAAGCTCATCCTCCGAGAGTTCGCTCGCGATCCGTTTTCGGTAGCGACCGTCTGTCCGAGCTCCCCGTTCCTCGCCCGTCATCTAGCTAGTTCGTTGGCACTGTCCGACGCCAAGGTGGTTGTCGAACTGGGCCCCGGCACGGGAGCCCTCACGGAAGCCGTACTGCCGCGTTTGCGGCCCGGCGTCCGCTTCCTGGCGGTCGAGCGGAACCCCGCTTTGTGCGCGGCCTGGCGGAAGCGCTATCCGAAGTACGATGTCATCGAAGGCAGCGTGGCCGACTTGGCTGAAATTTGCAAGGACCAGGGGATCGACTCGGTGGATTGCGTGGTTAGTGGTTTGCCGTGGCCGTCCTTTGATGCCGAATTGCAGGAGGCCGGTTTATCCGGGGTGCATCGCGTCTTGAGCTCCGGGGGGCAGATGGCTTCGTTTGGTTATCACATCGGACTGCTCATGCCGGGGAGCCAGCGTTACTACAAGCTTCTGGCCAAGTATTTCAGTACTGTGGAGCGCCTCCGCTGGGAGTGGCGGAACCTGCCGCCGGCCTTCGTCACCCGCTGCACCAAGTAACCCTTGCACTCCGTCGCGATACGTGCTAATTTTCCAGCACGTGCTAGAAAACCAGCAGGCTCTCAGCAGGCGGGAGCGCCAAATCATGGACATCGTCTTCCAGCGGGGCTCCGCCACCGCGGCTGACGTCCTCGCCGGCCTTCCCGATCCGCCTTCGTATTCTGCCGTCCGTGCGCTCCTGCGGACCCTTGTCGATAAGGGTCATCTAACCCATCGTCTCGATGGCCTGAAGTACGTCTACTACCCAACGGTGGCCCCGGCCGAAGCGAAGCACTCTGCTTTGCAGCATCTGCTCCACACGTTCTTCCGCAACTCGCCCTCGCAGGTCGTTGCCGCCCTGCTCGACGTCTCCGCCGCCGAACTCACCCGCGATGATCTGGATCGCATGGCCGCCTTAATCGAACAAGCCCGCAAAGAAGGACGCTGATATGGACCTCATTTCGGTCGCTCTGAAGAGCACGCTCCTGCTGGCCGTGGCCGCCTTGGTGGCGCAATGTCTCCGCCGCCAGTCCGCCGCCGCCCGCCACCTCGTTTGGCTGTTGGCCTTTACAGCCCTGCCCCTGCTGCCGTTGCTCACCCGGACGCTGCCCGCGCTCCCGATCGTCGCCCCGAGCGCAATGTTCAGCACGACAGTCACCGCGGGCGGCGCGAACAGCCCTGGCCTCCCGGCTACTCCCGCTGTACCGACCCTCGACCTTCCCACGATCTGGGCCCTTGGTTCCATTCTCATGCTGCTGCACTTGGCCGCCTCGCTGCTTCTGCTCCGGCGTCTCCGCCGGCAAGCCACCGGCCGCCACCCCATCTTGCGAACCGCGTCCCGCGGCGCGATGCCGCTCACCTTCGGCCATTTCCGGCCACTGATTCTGTTACCGGCTGATGCTGCCGCGTGGCCGCCCGCGCTTCGGCGGCAGGTGGTGCTTCATGAGATTGCCCACATCCGCCGCCACGATTTCGCCTGGCAGCTGTTCGCTCGCTGCATACTCGCCTTCTATTGGTGGCAGCCGCTCGCGTGGTTCGCCTGGCGCAGCCTCGCCGCGGAGCGCGAGATGGCCGCTGATGATTACGTGCTCACTCGAGGCGTCCGCCCGTCCGCATACGCACAGAACCTTCTTACGATTGCCACCTCTCTTGCTCCGGCGCCGTTCGCCGTCGCGATAGCGCGGCGCATTCCTCTCGAAGCCCGCCTCCAAGCCATCCTGTCTCCACGCACCGTCCGCACCGCTCCGGGCAAACTCGCCACTGGACTCGCCGCCCTCCTCTGCTGCCTCGCCGTCCTGCCCCTGGCCACTCTCCGCGCACAAGCCCCCCTCGCCAATCCGCCGGCGCTGACGCAGGGCTTTGACGCTCTGCAGCGGGGAAACTACGAGGAAGCCATCCAGCGGTTCGCTACGCTTGAACCGGCCCGCGCCGCTCTCTGGCAAGCGATCACCCGCGAACGTCAAGGCCTCGCCGCCGCGGCCGCGGAGCGCTTTGAGCTTGCGGCATCGCTCTATGCCGGTAACGACGCCGCCCAGCTCGTCGCCCTTCAGCTCTACGCCCGCTTCCTCAGCACCCAACCTGGAGCCGAGGCCTCGCTCGCTGCCGTCCAGGCCCGGCAAGCGCCTCTGATCGCCCGCCTGCGCGCCTCGTCGCAGCCTCCCCCTCCTTCAGCGACCCTCCGCCGCGCCGGCGGGACGGTCTCTATGCCCAAGCTGCTTTCCAAAGTGGAGCCGCTCTATTCCGAGGAGGCGCGCGCGGCCAAGCTGCAGGGCACCATCGCACTGTTCGTCGAGATCAGCCCTGCTGGAGTACCGCAGAATATCCGCGTACTCCGGGGCCTTGGCTTGGGGCTGGACGAAGCAGCCCGGGATGCCGTCGCCACTTGGCGTTTCGAGCCTGCCCGCGAGAACGGCCTGCCCGTAACGGCCGGGGCCACGGTTGAGGTCCACTTCAGGCTTCTCTAAGCGTGATGCGACTGCTGCTTCCCCTCGTGCTATTGCTGCCCACTTGCGCTCCGCGCCCGGCGTGGCGGGTGGCGCCGCCCTCGCGCGAGTATTTCGATCTCCAGCCGGGCCAGACTTTACGGGTCATTACTCCGCTGCTGCGGTCTGGCGGGCTGCAATTGGCGGCCCCGTCGCCCCCCGCGGAACCGGCGGAGGGTGGTCTCCAGCTGACCGTTGATTCGAAGGGCGATTTTGTTGGCTATGAAGAGTCGTTCTACTCGGTGGAGCCGGGGCTCCGCATCACTTGCCGCCGCGTCGAGTCCGTCATCGAAGGCGTTCGCACGCCGCAGGCGAGTCCGCAGGTCCGCCTCTTCCACCTTCCCCGTCGATCCCGCCATGTGCGCCTGCTCTATCTTCTGCGGTCGAGTCAGGCCGACCACAACATGGCCATCTTGGCGGCCCCGGATCTTGCCACCCTAGAGCGGTTCACGGCCGGCATCCGCGCCAAACCAGCGACGGCCTGTCAGGCTCCTCGATGCACCTGGGTGCCGGTGGGCATGGCGGTTCGTCCCGAAAATCCCCGTTACTAGGCTACTTGGCGATCGCCGCTTGCCGTGCCCGCGCGCGCTCAACCAACTCTGTGATGGGCTCTGCGACTGCGGCCAGATCGTCGAGGCACTCAGCGAAAGGACGCAACGCTGGCATTAGGTCCCCCGAGCGCAAGCCCTCAAGCAGTGTTCGGTGATCGATCACTACGTTCCGAACGCTGCCCCAAGTCTCATTCGGACTTCGGTTACGCCAGCGATGGCGGCTCCAGGTCCTATCATTCAGCAATGGTTCAACGAGCGATTGCCATTGCTCCTTCGCCCAACCTAAATCAAGAGTAGCATGAGAAATCGGAGTCGCCCAGAGCAAGGCCTGAGGCGTTCTGCCTGGAGCCATGCCAAGAAGCGCCTTCAACTCGAAATCCTGCCCATCGGCAGGAAACCATAGCCCCGGATAGCGCTGATAGGCTGCAGTTCCCTTGATCGGGACTTCCCAGTTGGTGCGGTGAACGTCTCCTGTCCAGCCAGTAATGAACGTATCGGCGCCGAATGCGCTCTCCCAACCATCTCCCAGCTTGGCGCGGACCAACTCGTCCATCGCCACTCCAAGGGATTGGTGAACCTGTTTTTCCAATTGAGTATGGGCGTCGGTCATCCGGTAATACACATCCAACTTTTCAAAAAAGTAAAGCTCAAGATCGTTCATCGCAGATGTTCCTCAGGTAATCTCCATATTGATCCGCCAATCGAGCGACGAACGGATTTGCCGCACCACTTGAGAATTGCCTCAAAGCGATTGCGACATCCTTCCAAACCATCCTGCGGAATCCGTGTCCAACCGACTCTCCGCTCGAACCACCGACCGTTAGCAACCTTCCCGCAAACCTACGTCTTCCTAGTCCGATCTCTGCCAACGCTGAGTATCGACCAATTTGGCTAAAACACTCGGCAGCCTGAATCTTGGCCTCAACCCAGATGCATCGTTGGTCCGTCTCGATCCGGAGATCGACCCGCGAGTCTTCTCCCACCCAAACTTCCGGCCTAACTCGCACCGCTTCCTCTTCTCCCGGCGCAAGCGGCGCCTCGCCCGCGGCGGCTAGAAAGCAATTCAAAAAACGACTCCCCTGAAAGTGACTACCTTGCGGATCCAGCAACCAACTCAATACCCGGCAATTCCTCACCTCGTCCCGACCCAGATTGGCGACGTCCCAGATGTTCAAGCCGGGAGCTTCCGCAGCCCGCGACTCTCGATATTGCGCCCAACGCGCCTCGAATCCATCGAACAACTCGCGGCACTCCCCTATCCCTATGATGGGTTTGGCCGCCGTCCCGTGCCGTTCAAACCACTTCAGCAGTTCGATGATTCCCTGGTCCACTCCGCGGAAGATCGGCGGAATCAGCACTGAGCTGTATAGAGTAATTTTCATGCAGGTATGAGAAACTAGGCGCCGGGAAGGCGACCTCGAAGCCCGCGAACAGCTCTTCCCCCTCATCTACAACGAACTCCGCCGCGTCGCCGGCGCCCTCCTCCGCCGAGAGGCCCCCGGCCATACCCTCGCCCCCACCGCCCTCGTTCACGAAGCCTACCTCCGCCTCGCCGACACCAGCCACCTCGACGCCCACTCCCGCGCGCACTTCCTCGGAATCGCCGCCCGCGCCATGCGCCACATCCTCGTCGATCATGCCCGCTCCCGCGATGCCGCCAAACGAGGCGGCGGCCTCCAAAAGGTCACCCTCGAAGAACAACTCCTCTACTCCCCCGATCACGCTCCCCAAATCGTCGCCCTCCACGAGGCACTCGAAGAACTCGCCCGCCTCGATCCCCGCAAAGCCCAAGTCATCGAACTGCGCTACTTCGGCGGTCTCGAAGGCGAAGAAATCGCTCAACTCCTCAACATCGGCCGCGCCACCGTCACCCGCGACCTCCGCACCGCCCAGGCCTGGCTGGCCCAAGCCCTCAGCCCGGAGTAACCCGTGTCCCCGGAGCAGTTCCAACAGATCGACGCCCTCTTTCTGGCTGCAGCCGATCTGCCGTCCACTCAACGCGCCGCCTTCCTCGCCACCGTCGATCCCGCGCTACGCCCCGCCATCGAAGCCCTTCTCGCCCACGATGCCAACGCCGGGGCTCAACTCGAAGCCGTCGTCCAACACGCCGTTGACCACCTCGATACCCCCTCCGATATCGGCCTCCGCGTGGGGCCCTATCTCCTCATCCGCGAACTCGGCCATGGCGGCATGGGCACCGTCTACCAAGCCGTCCGCTCCGATGGCGAGTATCTCCAAACGGTCGCTGTGAAGCTCGTCCGCCGCGGGATGGACTCCGCCGCCATCCTGCAAAGGTTCCGCACCGAACGCCAGATTCTTGCAGCGCTCACCCATCCCCATATCGCCGCCCTACTCGACGGCGGCACCGCCCCGGACGGCCGCCCGTACCTCGTGATGGAGTACATCGACGGGGATACGCTCCTGCGCCACGCGGCCTCCCACGGTCTCGACACCGCCGCCCGGCTGCGACTCTTCCTCCCGGTGTGCCGCGCGGTCCACTACGCCCATCGACAGCAGGTGCTCCATCGCGATCTGAAACCCGGCAACATCATGGTTACCGCCGAGGGTGTCCCGAAGCTCCTCGACTTCGGCATTGCGAAGCTGCTCCTGCGCGAATTGGTGCCGGGCG
>LNFE01000257.1 GCA_001464575.1 Acidobacteria bacterium Ga0077553
CGCCGTTGTCGCTGTTCGTCAGAAGGATCATACACGACTGCCCACGCTCGAAACAGACCATAAATGTTTGGGCGCCGTCCCCATGGCCCTCCTTGAAAAACGCCTTGCCAAACCTCGTCTTGGTCAGCAATCCCCAGCCCATACCGTAAGCTAAGCCGAGCTGTTTGGCGGGCAGCCCCTCGGGTTGGGGACCCGATTGGAACTGCCGAACGGTGCGGATTTGAACGGAGGGCGCCAGAAGCTTCTCCTTGGTGGCGGGCTCGAGGAGCTTGTTCTCGAAAAGGCCGGTGGCGAAGCGGGCCAGATCCTCCGCCGTGCTCGTCATCGAGCCGGCAGCCCGGGGATTGCGGCGAGTTTTGGCGTGGAAGGCTCCTTTATCGTCGAAACGGTCCGCAATGTTGCTCTCGAATTCGGGGCGGAAGCGCATACCGGTGCGTGTCATCTGGAGGGGCGCGAAGATGGACTCCTGCATGAGCTCGTCGATGGGGCGGCCTTTCTGTTCCTCGATAAGCATCTGGAGCAGGTTGAGCGCCTCGCCGGAGTAGCTGTAGCGCGCCCCAGGCTTGAACAGCAGACGAATCTTCTTATCCGGCGCAAAGACGGCCAGATTGTTCAAGCCGGAGGTGTGATTCAGGGCCATGCGGGGCGTGATGAGCGGCCAGTCGCGCTCTTTCACCAGGTTGCTAGCGGTTTCCTTGTACTCGGGGTAACTGGTGAGTGGTTGCTTCAACTGCCGGACAATCGGCACGTCGAGTTCGAACTCGCCGCGCTCGACGAGTTGCATGACATAGGTTCCGAAAACGGCTTTGGTGATGGACGCTGCCCACGTGGTTGTTTCGGGCGTCATCGGGAGGGTCGGATCCAGCTGGCGTACGCCGTGGGCCATGCTCCACACCAGGCGGCCGTCGTTGAGGATGGCGATTTGAGCGCCTGTGACATTGGCCTCCGTCAGGGTCTTGCGGGCGAAGGTCTCCGCAAACTCGGCCGTGATGGTGGTTCCGTCGAGCCGGCGAATGGTTTGCGCCGGGGCGCCGAGACAAGGGAGTAAAAGGAGAGCAATCAGCCGCATGACCCTAGAGTACGGATTCGGGCGGGTTAAGTTCCCGCCCGATGTTTATTCCGCACAGACGCCCACCGGCCGCACCTCCACGGCCCCGGCCCGCTCGGCATGGAACCGCCGGCCCACGGCGATGGCTTCATCGAGATCGGCCGCGTGGAAGAGGATGTATCCCGCCAGGTGCTCCTTCGTTTCGGCGAAGGGACCGTCGGTGACCAGCAGTTTCCCATCGTGGGATCGAATCGAACGCGCGCGGGCGGGATTCACAAGCGGGGCTCCGGAGATCCAGCGGCCGGAAGCGGCCATCTCCTGGGCGAAGAGGGGCGCGTCGGTCGAGAGGCGCTGCCGTTCGGCCGCGGGGCTCGCGTCCCATTGTTCCTGGTCGTGGTAGCAGAGCAGCATGTACTGCTTGCGTCTGGGGATGGGCGCTGCGTCGGGCTGCGGGAACGGCGCCACCTCGCGCACTTCAATGGTTCCCGGGCCGACGTTGCCCGCTGCGAGCCAGTGGTTCACGGCCTCTTCGCGGCTCTCCGCTTCGACCAGAATATAGCCGCCGAGCTGCTCCCGGGTTTCTGCGAACGGGCCGTCGGTGACGACGAACTTGCCGTCCACAAAACGGATTGTCGTGGCGGTGGCGACGGAGTGGAGCGGCGCGCCGCCCCGATGCCTCCCTTGCTCTTTCCAGCGCGCGACCATGGTGTCGCCTTGCGCCATCATCTGTTGCCGGTCTGGCTCCGGCAGCTCGTTCCACTTCTGTTCGTTCAAATAGATCAGGTAGATGTATTGCATGAGTTTCTCCTTCTGCTTCTGAATCGCAGCAGGAGCGGTGAAATCGACAGGCGCCTCAACTATTTTTTAGAATTGGTCAGGCCTGATGACAGCATCGCAAGTCGTCGACGAACTTTTCCGGGCGGAGTGGGGCAAGCTGGTGGCGCTCGTGGTGCGGCAGACAAGCGACCTGGACATTGCCGAGGAGGCCGTGCAGGAGGCGTTCGCCGCGGCGCTTGCGCAGTGGCCGGGCGACGGGTTGCCGGAGTACCCCCGGGCCTGGATTCTACAGACGGCACGGCACAAAGCGCTGGACCGGCTCCGCCGCGCGCAACGGATGGCTCCGCTGCTCGAAACGCCGGGGCCGGAGAGGGAGGCGCCCGATCAGATTCCCGATGAACGGTTGCGGCTGATCTTTACCTGCTGCCATCCGGCGATTGCTCCCGAGGCGCAGATCGCGTTGACGCTGCGGGCCGTCTGCGGCTTGACGACGCCGGAGATTGCGCGGGCCTTTCTGGTTTCCGAGCCGACGATGGCGCAGCGGCTGGTGCGCGCGCAGAAGAAGATTCGGGATGCGGGAATTCCGTTTGCGGTGCCGGAGCGTGGGGAGCGCGAGGAGCGGCTGGCGGCCGTATTGACCGTGATCTATCTGGTGTTTAACGAGGGGTATGCCGCGACCTCGGGAGACGAGCCGATTCGGCGGCGCCTGTGTGAGGAGGCGATCTACCTGGCGCGGATGCTATGCGCTTTGTTGGGCGAGGAGATTCCTGGGGAGCTAACGGGATTGTTGGCGCTGATGCTGCTGCAGGATGCCCGGAGCGCGGCCCGCTACGATGCAGAGGGGGCGATCGTGCTGTTGCAGCGTCAGGATCGGAGCCGTTGGGACCAAGCGCAAATTGCCGAGGCGCTGCCGCTGGTGGAGAGGTCGCTGGCCGGGGGACATGGCCCGTACGCGGTACAAGCGGCGGTGGCCGCGCTGCACTGCCGGGCGGCGAGCGCGGCCGAGACGGATTGGCGGCAGATCGCGGCGCTGTACGGGGTGCTGGAGAGGTTGCAGCCTTCGCCGGTGGTGGCGCTGAACCGGGCGGCTGCGGTGATGGAGGCGGCGGGGCCGGCGGAGGCGCTGCGCTTGTTGGAGCCGCTGCGGGAGAGGTTGGAAGAGTATCACCTGTACTTTGCGACCTTGGGCGAGGTCTGGACGAGGCTCGGCGAGCGGGAGCGCGCGGTGGCGGCGTTCCGGTTGGCACATGAGAAGGCCGCCTTGCCGGCGGATCGCCGGTTTCTGGCCGAAAGGCTCCGCGAACTGGGCGGGAGTTCGGCATGAGAGTGGTGTTTGGCCTGATGCTGCTGATCGCGGGTCAGGCGGCGGGTCAGGGCCGAGGCCAACTGCAGCAGGAGATGTTGCTGGCACACAATCAGGTGCGGGCGCGGGTGGGCGTGCCGCCGCTTGCGTGGTCGGCTGAGTTGGCGCGCTATGCGCAGGAGTGGGCGGAGCTTCTGCTCGAGCGGCGGGAGTTTGGTCACCGGCCGGTGACGCCCTTGGGGGAGAATCTGTTTGCGATCTCCGGCGGCGTTTCGTCGCCGCGGAAGGTGGTGGGCGTTTGGGCCGCCGAGGGGAGGGACTACAACTACCGGACGAATCGTTGCAAAGGTGTTTGCGGGCACTATACGCAAATTGTGTGGCGCGAGACGCGGCAGGTAGGGTGCGGCGTGGCGCGGGGAGGCGGGCGTGAGGTCTGGGTGTGCAATTACGATCCGCCGGGAAATTGGGACGGGCGGCGGCCGTATTGACGGGTGCTAGATGACCATCTCGGCAAGCGTTTGGAACGCGGTGTCGCCGGGCCAGAGCTGGTGCTGCGGCATCGCGGTAGTTCGCCGAATGATCACCTGGGCTGATGGGATGGCAATCTGCACCGCTCAGTCTCCCGGAACCGTCTCCACGTCCGCTACGTCGGACGATGTGACCTGGCGAATGCATCGGAAGGTAGGGATGCCCTTGTCCGGATCGAGCGGCTGGACGGCGCCGATCGGTTGCTGCTCCCGCCCGGTGATGAATTCGCTAACGGTTGCCAGGTCGATCTTGGTCCTCATGTTTCGATCATGGCATTTAGCGCTTCAAAAGCTGTTCTTCAGGGCTTGTTGTTCAGGACGAACGACGCCCGCGGCGGCGATTTATACTGGAACCAGTGGCGGGAGAATCCGGGGAAACCCCGAGAAATGTAGAGGTGGAGCGGTTTGTTGAGCGGCTCTACCCGGAGTTGCGGGCGATCGCGGGGCAACTGGGCAAGCGGTTTGCTTCCTCGGAGACGCTACGGCGGACGGCGCTGGTTTCCGAGGCGTTTCTGCGCTTACGGCGAACCGAGGGGTTCGTGGATGAACGCCACTTTCTGCACACCGCGGCCTTGGCCATGCGGCAAATTCTCGTAAACCACGCGCGAGCCCGGATGGCGGCGCGGCGCGGAGGCGGGGCGACGACCGTAGAGTTTCATGACGACCTGCCGGTGTTCTGGGAGAGCGACGAGCGGCTGGTGGCCCTTGACGCGGCGCTGTCGGCCTTGGCGGCGGTGGACCCGCGCCTGGCGAGTGTGGTGGAATGCCGCTTCTTCGGAGGGTACGACGAAATGGAGACGGCGGCCGTGCTCGGAGTCTCCGACCGGACGGTGCGGCGGGATTGGATCAAGGCGCGCGCGCTACTACGGGCCGAGTTGGAGAGTTAGTCGGCAAGCCGATACTGGCGGCGAATGCCGTCGATGGATTGCGCCAGCCGGGCGGCGGGTGGACCCATGGCCTGGACGACGGCTGTGGCATCGACCAGCAGCGTGCGGGCGCGGGCCAGGTTCCCATTGGCGGCGCTGGCGCGGGCCAAGGCGATAGCGGCGATGGCGGCGGGCGGCGACTTCGGGCCACTCTTCGCCACGGCGGCGCGGAGGGCCTCTTCCCCGGTGGCAAGGCCAGGCTTTAACGCACCCAGCTTCAAGTGGGCCTCGCTGACGCCGGCGAGGGCCGAAACGTGGGCGAGCGACCCGGCCCCGGCAAACCGTTGGCCCATCTCGGCGGCCTCCTGCGCCTGCGGTAGCGCGACCGGGGCTTGGTTGAGCAGCAGAAGCACTTTGGCGTGATTATTGAGCAGCGCGGCGAGGGCCGCCGAGGGGCCGAAGAGGCTCCTGCGGATGCGGATGGCTTCAGCGAACAGCGGCTGGGCGGCTGCGGGACGGCCGGTGAGTGTTTCAATCGCCGCGAGGTTGTTGAGGGTGTTCAGGGCGTCGGGGCTCTCCTCGGCGCCAATGATCGTCCACGTGGCGCGCGCCTGCTGAAAGGCGGCTCTCGCGCCGGTCAAATCGCCCATCGTCTGGAGCGTTACGCCGAGGTTGTTCTGGAAGATGCCGACATCGCGATTGGCGGCGCCGGAGACGGCAATGCGCTCGGCGAGGGCGATGCGGAGGAGCCCGGCCGCGCGGGCGGGGTCCTTATCGACGTCGCGGATGAGTTGGGCTTCGGCGAGCCGGCTATCGATGAGGTCGGTGCGCCAGCGTTCGGGGTGGGAGCGCCAAAACTGCTGCGCTTCCTGGAGGTACGCGCGAGCCGCCTGGGGGTTGCCCATGCGGATGAGAATTTCGGCGAGATCGACCTTGGCTTCCGCGACGACTTCCGGGCGGAGGCCGGCGGGGCGGGTGGCGACGGGGGTGAGGAGGGCGACGGCGCCGGGGTAGTCGTTGGTATGGAAGTAGAGTTCGCCAAGGGCCTTCATGACGGGGCCGTAGCGGGCGGGGTCGCGGTCGAATTCGCGGGTAAGGCGGGCAGCGGCGCGGGCGAGAACATCCTGGCGGCTACCCTGGGGGCCGGTAGCTTCCGAGGCTTCGCCGAGCAGCAGGAACAGGGACTGCCGGACGGCTTCCGTGCGGTCTGCTTCGACCACGGCGGCGTCGCGGGCGGCCGTCGCTACGCGGGCCTGCCAGAGGGCGAGGCCGGTGCCGAGAAGAAGGCTTGCGGCGATAGCGCCCGCCGCGGCGAGGGGCCATCGGGAGCGCCAAAGGAAGCGGCGGAGGCGGTAGCCGCGTTCGTTCCGGCGGGCGGAGACGCCGGAGCCGGTGGCGGCGGCTTCGAGATCGGCGGCGAAGGCTTGCAGGGTGGGGTAGCGATCGGCCGGTTCCTTGCGGAGCGCTTTGGCCAGGACGGCCTCGAGGTCGGCGAGAAGTCGGGCGGGGGCGTCAATGCGGTGTTGCCGAAGTGGGGCGGGCGTTTGATCGAGTATGCGGCCGATGCCAAGCGCGGCCGGGAGCCCGGCGAGCGAGATGGGCGGGACGCCGGTGGCGAGTTCGTAGAGCAGGGCGGCGAGGCCGTAGACGTCGGTGGGCGGGCCGGCGGGAGCGCCGGTGAGCAGTTCGGGCGCGGCGTAGGGCGCCGAGATGGGCAGCGGGCCTTCCGTTTGGTCGCTGGCGGTCATTCTTTTGGCGATGCCAAAGTCGATGACTTTGGGGCGGCCATGCGGATCAATGAGGACGTTTGAAGGTTTTAAATCGCGATGGAGGACGAGTTTGGCATGGGCGGCGGCGACGGCTTCGGCGACATCGCAGACGAGCCGAACCCGGGCGGCGAGTGGGAGGGAGTGCGCCTGGCAGTAGGCATCGATCGGTTGGCCTTCGATACGTTCCATGACCATCCAGGCGTCGCCTGCGGCGGTGGGGCCGCCGTCGAGAATTTTCGCAAGGCCGGGGTGGTCGAGGTCGGCGAGGATCTGGCGCTCGGTGCGGAAGCGGGCACGGTCGGCGGTGGTGCTGCGGGCGATGAGCTTGAGGGCGCCGGTCTGTTCGAAGCCGCCTTCGACGCGGGAGACGGCGTAGACGCGGCCCATGCCGCCGCTGCCGAGAACGCCGGTGACCTGCCAGGGGCCGAAGCGGGCGCCGTCGGGCGCATCGTCCGGGAGAGCGAGGGGGGCGGCGGGGCGGTCGAGGAAGCCGGTGCTGGCTTCGAGTTGATCGAGGAAGGAGAGGGCGTGGGCGGTGAGCGCGGGGTCGCCGGCCGTGGCGGCGCGGAGGTAGGCTTCGCGCCCGTCCGGTGGCAGGTCGAGGCAGGTATCCATCAGGCCGGACAGCTTGGGCCAGTGCTCCATCATCACTTT
Source organism: Acidobacteria bacterium Ga0077553 (assembly GCA_001464575.1). GTDB lineage: Bacteria > Acidobacteriota > Terriglobia > Bryobacterales > Bryobacteraceae. The sequence continues at coordinate 6,945 of LNFE01000257.1, forward strand.
TTATTTTAGTGATTCAACGGCAGGTGTCCGGATTTTTGGGCGGTTCGGGTTATCTATGGCGAGGGACGAGATTTCATGGCTTTACTGAATCGGCGGAGTGGGTTTGTTCAGGGAACGCTGTTCCTGCTGCTGGGTGTGGGCGCGAGTGCGCAAATCGGAAAGCAGGCTGCCCGGCCGTTGCCGCCTTTCGTCGAGATGATGCCCGGGGCAACGCAGGTTACCACTTCGACCTTTTCGAATGATCTACGGCAAGGCGGAACGGTCTTGGCGCAAGTCGAGCAGCCGGCGGCGGCGATCCTTACTTTCTACAAAGGCTCGATGGCCCGAAACGGATTGGCGCCGGGGCAGGAAACGACCACGCCGAAAGAGGTGGTTTTAGTGAAAGCTTTGAGCGCCGATGGGAAGCGGGAGCTGCGGTTGGAGGTGAATCCATCGAAAACCGCCAGAGTGATGTTTCAGTTGAACTACGTAGTCAATAAATAGTGGAGAGATTTTATGGTTTCTTTAATTCGACTTTCAATGTCAGTACTGCTCGTATCGCTGATGACCAGCTGCGGCGGGAGCAAAGACGTTAGCAAGGGGAGCAGCGAAGACCCCGCGGTGGCTGCCGCGAAGGCCGCAGTGGGCGCGGTGGTGGGCGCCAAGACGGGGATGGGGGTCAGCACGGCCGATCTGCCGGACTTCGCCGAGGTGCCTTCCGGCGCCAAAGCGATTCATAACATGGTGATGAATCAAGACAACAGCTTAGGAGGTAGTCTGTCGCTCCAGACGAGCCAGAGCATGGAGGAGGTCGTAAAGTTCTACAAGGCCTCGATTGCCAAGCATGGGTTGAAGATCATGATGGAGACCGCCGCTGAGGATGCCATGATGCTCAATACGCAGAGCGAAGACCAGAAGCGGTCTCTGCAAGTGATGCTGAACAAGGGCGATGACGGCATCACCAACATCAACCTCGTGCATGTCCGGAAGAAGGAATAAGCTGAGTTTGCTAGGCTGAGACAACTGCCCTAAGGAGGTTGTTTCGGTGCAATCGGACGGGACCTGGGTCCGGATGGAGCGGGTTTTCGAAGACGCTTTACGGCTGCCCGCGGCGGATCGGGAGACGTGGGTGAAGGAGAGCTGCGCGGCGGACCCGGCCGTACGGGATGAGGTGCTGGCCATGCTGGGGGCGCAGGAGAAGCTAGGCGAGTTTCTCGCTGCGCCGCTGCTGGATTTTTCGGGCCAGCGATTTGGCCCCTATGTCGCCGCCGAGGAGGTGGGCCGCGGCGGAATGAGCGTGGTCTACCGCGGGCACCGGGCGGCGGGCGACTTCGCGAAAGAGGTGGCGATCAAGGTGGTTCTGCTCCAGTCGGCGGCGGGCATGGGCCAGGGTGAGACGCAGATACTGGCCGGGCTGGAGCATCCGCATATCGCGCGGCTGCTGGATGCCGGGACGACGGAGTTGGGCTTTCGCTATCTGGTGATGGAGTTTGTGCAGGGCCAGCCGCTGACGGCCTATTGCGCGGGGAAGAGCGAGGCGGCGAAGCTGAAGCTGTTTCTCGACGTCTGCGGGGCGGTGCAGTACGCCCATCGGGCGCTGGTGGTGCATCGGGACCTGAAGCCGGATAACATTCTGGTCACGGCGGACGGTGTCGTGAAGCTGTTGGATTTTGGGATCGCCAAGATGCTGAATCCGATGGCCGGGGCCGAACAGACGCGGGGCCTGCGCGCGTTCAGCCCGAACTATGCGAGCCCGGAGCAACTGCTGGGGCAACCGGTGACCACTTCGACCGACGTCTACTCGCTGGGCGTCTTGCTGTGCGAGCTGATCGCCGGCCGGCCCCCTCGCGCGGTGGACGGGTTGACGCTCGAAGGGTTGGTGGACGCGGCGCGGCAGGCCGTCGAGACGGTGCCGCTGCGCGGGGAGTTGGGGGCCATTACGTTAAAGGCGTTGCAGGGCGACCCGGCGGCGCGTTACGAATCGGCCGGGGCGCTGGCACGGGACGTGGATCGCTATCGGCAGGGCATGCCTGTGGAGGCGCAGGCGCCGACGTGGCGATACCGGGCGCGGAAGTTTGTGGGGCGGCACCGGGTGGCGGTAGGGCTGGGGAGTTCGGCCGTGGTGGGGTTGCTGCTCTCGTCGGCGGTCGCGTTTTGGCAGGCGCGGCGCGCGGAGATGCGGTTCAACCAAGTGCGGGAGTTGGCCGGGGCGGTGATGTTCGACCTGCATGATGAGGTGCGGAAACTGCCCGGTTCGCTTGCGGCGCGGAAAGTGATCGTCGACCGGAGCGTGAAGTATCTGGACACCTTGGCGGCGGACACCAGCGCAAGCGGCGAGGTGAAGCTGGACCTGGTGCGCGGATACCTGCGGCTCGCCGAAATTGAGGGCAAGGACTTGGCCGGGGCAAGCCTGGGGCGGAGCGGGGAAGCGTTGACGCACGCGGTGCGAGCCGTGGAGATTGCGCGGCAGGTGGCGGAACGGGACCCGGCGGCAAAGCTGGTGCTGCTGGATGCATTGGAGTCCGCGGCAGCGGCCTATCTGCTGCGGGGCGACGCCCCGTCGGCGATTCCGTTTGGCGAGGAGGCTATGCGGTTGGCCGAAGTGCTTGCGGAAAGTGACCGGCTGGCCACCGTAACGAAGCAGCTGGCCGACATCTATTCGAAGTCGCCCCAGCGAGAGAAGGCGCTGGGGCTGTTCCGGCAGTCGCTCGAATTGCGGACGAAACTGGCGGCGGAGACACCGAACGACCTGCGGCGGCAGCAGCGGCTAGGAGAGGCGCATCTCTGGCTGGCCACTGAGTTATGGTGGCGGAAGGAGTATGCAGAGTCGGAGCAGCATGCGCGGGAGTGCTTACGGCTGGATGAAGCGCGATACCTCGTGGAGCCCCGGTTGGCGCGGGCGAACTTGGCCAGTTCCGCCCTGCAGGTGGCGATGCTCTCGCTGCGGGGGAAGCGGTTCGAGGAGGCGATCCCGCTTCTCGAGAAGGTGCTGGCGTTGCGGCGGGAGGTGGCCAGGGAAGACCCGAAGAGCGCGACTTCGGCCTTGCGGGTGGTGGCGGCGCTGGACCGGCTGGGATTGGCGTATCGCGAGTGGGGGAGGTATCCGGAGGCGATCCGGTACGGCGGCGAGGCGTTGACGGAGGCGCGGCGCGTGAGGAACGTGGACCCAGCGAATGCGGCGGCGGAGTGGGAGTTGGTGTTTGCCATGGGGGATCTGGCGTTAACGTATGAGAAGGCGCAGCAGAAACCGCGGGCGTGTCAATTGGCGGGGGAAGCGGTGGCTTTTGGGAAGGGAAAGCCGCTCCAGGCGAGGTTGGTGCCAACCATGGAAAAGATGAATCGGCTGCTGGGGGAGTGCGGCAGTTAGGGATTGGTGGAGAGCTTGGCGAAGAGCCAGGCGCGGGCGAACTCCCAATCGCGTTTGGCGGTGGAGAGGGAGATTTCGAGCACCTCGGCGATTTCGTGGAAGTCGAGGCCGCCGAAGAAGCGCATTTCGACGACGCGGGCTTTGCGGTCGTCTTTCAGGGCGAGTTGGGTGAGGGCACGGTCAATTTCGATGATGCTTTCGAGGGGGAGGGCGCTGGTGGCGGGTTCGAGGCCGGGCGTCCAGGTCATGGAGCCGGACTCGGGTTGGCGCTTGTCAGCCATGCGGTAGCGGACGGCGTCGATGAGCACCATGCGCATGGTGCGGGAGGCGAGGGCGAAGAAATGGGTACGGCTTTTCCAGCCGTGGTCGTGGAGCCGCAGCCAAGCTTCGTGGACGAGTTGGGTGGGTTGCAGACTCGGTTGGCGGGCGGAGCGGCTGAGATGGATCGCCGCGATTTTATGGAGTTCCCGATAGACTTCGTCGGCCTCCGGACCTTGAAGCATAAGGACCATGATACAGGGGGCGGGGGCCTGAACCGGCAAGACAACGGGCTGAAAGGGCACGTTCAATGGCAAAATACCATTTATGGAAACCACGATTACAGTGGACAAGGCAGGTAGAATGGTGCTGCCGAAAAGAGTTCGCGACGAGCTCCGCCTGCAGCCCGGCGATACCTTGGACCTGGTTTCGGATGGCGGGCAAGTGGTGCTGCGTCCCTCGCGAGGGGCTGGGCGGATGAGAAAGGTGCGGGGCGTCTGGGTCTGTTCTGGCAGCGGACCGATTCAGGCGGCGGAGACGGATCAGCTACTGGATGCGATTCGGCTTGGTTCAAGGGTTGAATGAAGGCGTTCCTGGAAACTGCCAACGCTGACAGCAATGCCGGGAAGCAACCGCGTCAGTTCCGCCGAGACGATTCTCTACCTAGGCAGCTTACGGGAGCGGCTTACCGTGATCGGGTTGGATGGCGAGGAGATGATGCCGGCCGCTGAATTGGCTGCGGCAAGTGGTGCAGTGATCGGTGGGATTTACGATGCCGTGATTGGCCAGTATTTTGTTAAGAGCCGGGCGGACTGGCTCTACACGTGGAATTTGAAGCACTTTCGGCGGTTGGAGTCCGGGATCGGCGCCAAGGTGCGGCTACCTTGAGTTCGGGGCGGCGAGGATAGCCGCAGTGAACTCAAAAAGAGCTTTCGTGGCGGGGTTGGTGGGCAAGCCGATGTCGGCGTCGAGTTTTACGTGGTCGGTGGCTTCGGCGGCGAAGCGGGTGGCGGGAATACCGGCTTGATCGAGGGCGGCCCAGAGGCGATAGGCCTGGGCAGTGGTGTCGGTATGGTCGGCCACATGGAGGAGAAGGAAGGGGGCGATGCCGCGATTAGGCGCCACGTGGTTGACGGCGGAGAGTTCGCGCTGATCGGTGACGTTGCCGAACTTTTCCGCGTAGCCCATACGAGGCGGAGCTTGCTTAAGGCTGAGGCGGCGGGCGGTCGAGGTGGCGATCTGGAGGGGGACGTCGTAGGTATCGCCGTCGACGGGGACGCAGCCGCGGATGACGTGGCGGGGGACGCCTTCGGCTTCGAGGGAGCGGGTGTCGGTGCAGAGGAGGGCGGCGAGTTGGGCGCCGGCGGAGTGGCCCATCAGGAAGATGCGGGTGGGGTCGCCGCCGTGTTTGGCGATGTTGGCGTAGACCCACCCGACGGCGCGGGCGGCGTCGCGGACGATGTCGTGCATGGTGACGTGGGGGACGAAACGGTAGTTGATGGGTACGAAGACGAGACCCCGTTCAGTGAAGGCGGCGGGTTTGTGGCCGACCTCTTCCTTGCTGCCGCGCATCCAGCCGCCACCGTGGATCCAGACGGCGACGGGGTGGCCGGAGCCGGTGGCCGGGGCGAAGATATCGAGGAGTTGGCGTTCGTTCGGCGGTTGGGCGTAGGGGAGGTTGCGTTGGCCGTGGAGGGGGAGGAGGGTCGCGAAGAGGAGGAGGAGCCGCGTGAACATATGCCGATATGTTACAGGCAATCCGGAGCAGGACTTACACTGGAAGCAATGACCCGGCGGAACTTCTTCTTTGGCACGGCTGGCGCCGGGGTGGGCTCGTATTCCTATGCCTACTATTTCGAGCCATCGTGGCTCGAAGCCACCGAGAAGCAGGTGGCCATTGCGCGCGGCCGGTTGCGGCGGCCTTTTCGGATTCTCCATCTCTCGGACCTGCACGCCTCCGAGTACATCCCCATGCGGTATCTCGTTGAAGCCTTTGAAAAGGGTCTAGCCGCGAAGCCGGACCTGATCTGCCTCACCGGTGATTACATCACCAGCGATCGCGACTTCGACGCCGCCGCCTATGTCCAGGCCCTGAAGCGGTTGACCTCCGCAGCGCCCACCTACGCTGCCCTCGGCAACCACGACGGCGGCGACTGGGCCGCGCGGGCGGGTTGGTACCCCACTCCCGACCCGGTCATCCAGATCCTCGAGAAAGCGGGCGTCACCGTCCTGCGGAACCGGAACGAGCAGGTGGCGACCACGGCCGGTGCGGTGCACCTGGTGGGACTCGGGGATTGGTGGAGCAATGACTGCCATGGTGCGCGAGCGTTCGAGGGCGTCCCGCTCGAAGAGTCGCCCATCATCTGCCTGAATCACAACCCGGATGGCAAGGAAGAGTGCCTGCAGGCGCCCTGGGAGTTAATGCTCTGCGGCCACACGCACGGAGGCCAAGTGATGGTTCCTTTCTACGGCCCTCCGCGCATTCCCATCATCGACAAACGCTACGCCCACGGATTGAATCCATTCGACGGCGGCCGCTGGATTCACACGACGCGCGGCGTCGGCAACATTCTCGGCTTTCGCATCAACTGCCGGCCGGAGCTGAGCACGCTGGTGCTGACGTGACCCGGCGGAACTGGATCCTGCTCGGCGCGGCGGCGGGGGCTGGGACCGTCTACACCGGAGCCGCGCTTTGGCGGGCCAAGGAGAGCGAGGACCGGGCGGCCAGCATTCAGGCGATGAGTCAAATCGTTGGCGCCACCGACCGGTGGAGGGACGCCCCCCCGCCGACCGGCTTCGAGCCGATGCCGGCGCCGGCCGACTTCCGCGCCGCAGCCGGACGCTATATCGCCGCCGCCAACGGCTTGCTCGCCTGGAACCCGGACGGCACGATCGCGCAGCAGTGGCGCTGCGGCTGGGAGCTGCCGCCGGCGCCGTTGACCGGAATCGTCGAGGTTGGCGAAGCGCTCTGGATAGCCACCGAAGGCGAAGGCGTCCTGGTGCTCGAAGGCGGGCGGATCCGGCATATCCGGCCGGTCGACGCCAACTACGCCCGGGTGCGGGCACTGCTGCCGGTTGCCTCCGGCGGGATGCTGTGGGGGACCGACGGCGGCGTCATCCGCTCTGACGCGAAGGGATTGAGCCTGTCCCACCCGGCGCTCCGACGGGTCGCCGTGACGGCGCTGGCCGGTAAGGAAGAGGACCTCTATATCGGCACGCGCAACGCTGGACTCTGGCGGCTGCATGCCGGGCAACTCGATCAGTTCAGCGAGGCCGACGGGTTGCCGGATCCCCACGTGCAGACCGTAGCCGTCTACGGCGATCACGCAGTGGCCGGCACGCCGATCGGCGCCGCCCTCTTCCGGGCCGGCAAGTTCGACCGCAAGCTGGCCGACGGCTTCTTCGTACGCTCGGCCCTGGTGGACGGCGAGACGCTCTACGCGGGGACGCTCGAAGACGGATTGGTCACGACGCCACTGGGAGCGCGAGGCCGGGCCGTGGTGAGCGGGAAGCAGGAGATCCGCCAAGTGGTTTCGCCAACCCGCTTGCTGACACGGCGGGCGCTGATTTCGACCGAGAGCGGCCGCGAGGAGACACTCGTGGCGGCGCCGGCCGGGCTGCTCACCGATGGGAACGTTTCCGCCCTGGCGATGGACGGGGCCGGTCGGCTCTGGGTCGGCTATTTCGATCGGGGCCTCGATATCGTGGGGGCCGACGGGAAGGTGACGCACCTTGAAAACGACCGGCTGTTCTGCGTAAACCGGATTGTTCACTCTGCCGACCGGACGGCGGTGGCGACGGCCAACGGGCTCCTATACTTCGACGCGGCGGGGCGCCAGCGGCAAGTCCTAACGAAAGAGGACGGCCTGATCGCCAACCATGTGACCGATGTGGTGCTGGCGGACGCCACGGTGCTGGCCGCGACGCCCTCCGGGCTCACCATCTTCGACAAGTCCGGAGCCCGGTCCTTGAACGCCTTTCACGGGCTGGGGAACAACCATGTCTACAGCCTGGCGTTGCGCGGCCAGGAAATATTTTGCGGAACTCTCGGCGGGATTACGCGTATCCAACAGGGCGTAGTACGCGTGAGCCACTCGACGGCCAATTCGGGACTAAAGGCAAACTGGGTGACGGCGATGGCCGTGGCCGGGAACGATGTGTATGCCGGTACCTATGGCGGCGGGGTGCAGCGGCTGGACGCGAATAACGCCTGGCAGAGTTTTAAAGATCTGCCAGCGGATCTGGTGGTAAACCCCGGCGCCCTGTTGGCGACGGCGGCGGGAGTCTATGCCGGAACGTTGGCGCACGGTCTGCTCTGCTACGACCTGGCGCGGCTGCGCTGGCGGCGGGTCACCGACGGGTTACCGTCTTCTAATGTGACCGCCCTTGCTTGGGCCAACGGGTCCCTTTACGCTGGTACGGATAACGGTCTTGTGAAGATTGCCGAGGGAGTGTTGCAGGTCTGATGCGCTATAGCTTGTTCTTTCTAGCGGCCAGTTTGTTTGCGGACGCGGGGGCGTTGATCCCGGCCAATAAGCAGGCGCCGGACCCGGCGGTTCTGTCGATGGAAGAGATGGCGATCGACGTCGAGATCGACGGGTCGTCCGTGAAGGTGTTGACGCGGCAGATCTTTGCCAACAAGACGGCGGCTGTGCTCGAAGGCAACTACGTTTTCGCGCTGCCGGGGAACGCGCTGCTGAGCGATTTCGCGGTGTGGGACGGGGCCACCCGCATCCCGGGGGTGATCCTCGAAAGGCGGCGGGCCGAGGAGCTGTACAACGACATCCGGCTGCAGGCAATTGATCCAGGCCTGTTGCAACTCGGCGAACGCGACGTCGACGAAGCCCGGCGGACCAGCGTGTTCAGCGCGCGGGTGGTGCCGATTCCCGGTTACGGAACCAAGCGGATGGAGATGGAGTACCACCAGCGGTTGGCGATGGAGAACCTGAGTTCCGTCCTCTCGCTGCCGCTGAAGCCGGACGCTTATAAGGAGCAGACGGTGGGGCGGCTATGGATCACGGTGACGGTCACGGCGCCCCATGCCATCAAGCAGTTCGAACAGATTTCGACCGTGTATCCGCTGCAGATTGTCGAGCGGACGCCCAACAAAATCCGGGCGACGCTGGAGGCGCGGAACGTTGCGCTGACCCAGGATTTCGCCATCCGGATTGACCGCGAAGATCCCAAGGGGGACCGGCTGTTGGTGACCGCGCAACGGGAATCCGCTAACGAGCCGGGCTACTTTGAAGCGGCGGCCGTGCTAGCCCCGCAGACCGTGGCGGAGGGGGCGCCGAAGACGGTGGTGGCCTTGTTTGACGCCTCACTCTCCATGCAATGGGAGAAGCTCGAACGGAGCGTCCGGGCGCTTACCGCGCTGCTGAACGGATTGCGCGCCGAGGACAAGTTCCATCTGTTGGCGTTTAACTCGCAAGTGGCGGCCTATGCGCCGGGGCCGACGGCGGGCGGGACGGCGAATGCGGAGCTGGCGTTGAACTGGCTGAAGACGCAGCCGCTCCGTGGGGCGACGAACCTGGGCGCGGCATTGCAAAAAGGGCTGGCAGTGGCCGATGCGGAGACGGCGCTGGTGCTGTTCACCGACGGCGGCGCGACCGAAGGCCAAGTGCGAACCGGGCAACTGCTGGCTGAGTACGGCAAGGCCTGGGCCGCGCGCAAGCCGCGAACGTTCGTCTATGCCGTGGGCGATGACGCGAACGCAAATCTATTGAAAGCGCTGGCCCGCCAGAACGGCGTCTTTGAATGGGTCCGCTCGACGGAGCCGGAAGAGTTTAAGTTGAATGGGTTCCTTTCGAAGTTGAACCGCAAGGCGGCCGATGGTGTGACGTTGACGGTGCAGCCAGCAACGGCCGTTTCGCTCGTTTACCCGTTGCATGAGGCCGTGTACCCCGGCAGTGAGGCAACCTGGGTGGGGCAGTACGCCCAGCCGGGTTCAGCGACGTTCAAGGTGCGGGGGGCGACGGCGACCGTGAACCTGCCGGCGGCGGAGACGGCGCATCCCCAACTACCGCGGAACTGGGCAAAGGCGCGGGTGGACGCGTTGCTCGAAAAGATCGACCGCGACGGCGAGGACAAAGGGACGATCGACGAGATCATCCGGTTGTCGAAAAAGTACAAGTTCGTCACGCCCTACACGAGTTTTCTGGCCGCGCCGCGCAGCCTGTTGCGGCCGCGGCTGATCCGGCCGGGAGACCCTGTGCTGCGGGTGCGGACGGACGAGGCGATCGCCAGCGTCGTGGCCGTGTTCCCGTTTGGTTTGACGAAGCCGTTGAAGTATCTACCGGAAGAGAAGGTTTGGCAGACGCGCTTTCTCGCGCCCGAGAGCATGACCGACGGTACGCACACGGTGCAGATGGTGCTGCGCGACAAAAACGGACGCACCTACCGGGAAGGGAAGACGTTCCTGATCGTTAGCAAGCAGCCGCTAGTGAGCGTGAAGCTGGCTTCGAATTCCGTGCGGGCTGGTTCGACGTTGACCGTGATGGCGAAGGCGACTGAGTTGACGCGGACGATTACGGCGAAGATTGCGGGCGCAGCGCCGGCGCGTCTGCAGTGGAACGAACAGAAGCGCGTCAACATTGGCGAACTGACGATTCCGAAGTCGTTGCCGCCGGGGAAATACATGGTGAAAGTGACCGCCGAAGATGTGGCGCACAACGTCGCGAGCCGGGAGGTGGCCCTTGAAATACTTCCTTAGTGTTATCGCGTTGGCCGCGGCGGCGTGGGCGGCCGATCTGCCCACCTATGTTTCAACGATCGAAGCGGGTAACGCCTTCGAGCAGGTGTTCTACCGGGTAACGACATTTGCCGGCAACACCCTGGCGTGGCGCAAGTCGCCGGCGGAGACGCGGGCGGCCTTGACGGCGCAGATTCAAGCCCAAGCCACCGAAGCCCGGCTCTACTACCTGCGGGCACGCGAAGCCGAGTTGCAACTTGATTTCGCTGCGGCGGAAGCGGACCTGGCGAAGTACATCGAACTGGTCCCCAATAAGCAGCCCGCCTGGGCGGAGAAGGCGAACTACCACCATCGGCGATTGGAGCCGGCCAAGGAGATTGCCGCGCTGCTGCAGGCCAAGCTCTTTGCCCGGGCGCTGAGGGAGGCGCGCGAGCAGTTACTGGATCCGCTGCCGGTCTATCAAGCCTGGGAAGCCGCCGAACCGGACAATGCCAAGCTCTACGACGAGTATTTGCCGTACCTGCTCAGCCAGAAGAAGTACGCCGAGTACGAGGCCGTGCTCGGGCGGCGGACGGTGGCGAATCCGCTCGAACGGCGGGCGGCGTTGGAATTGGCGCGCAGCGGCGCGGCAGCGGCCCTGGCGGTGTATGACCGGGAAGCGCCGGAATCGGTGAAGCACTATGAGTTGCTCGTGCAGACCAAGCAGTTGCGGCCGTATTTGACCACGCAGCGGCAGCGGTCGTTGGCCGAGCCGCGGAGTTTCGAACCGGTGCGGCGGATGTTTTGGGTGCACCTGAACGCGGGTCGCGCCGATGCCGCGCAGCGCGTGCTCTACGAGTTCCGGCAGCGGGGCGGCACGGCTCCGCTCGAGTTGGCGAAGCTCTACGAAGCCGCCCGCAATGTGGACGAAGCGGCGCACTGGTATAGCCAGGTGGATAGCGAAGAGTCGCTCGCCGGACTGGCGATGCTGCTGCTCAACCACGCCGGCCAGCCGATGCGGTACGGGTCGGCGGACCTGGGTTCGTTTTCTGACATCGGGTCGATGGACCGCTCGCCGGGCCTCCTGAACGGCGTGCTCTCGCTCGTCTTCAACACAACCTATCCGGCATCGGAGTTGGCGACCGAGGAGAACCGCGCGCGGCCGTACTTCCATCGGGCAAAAGCCGCCGAACTCGTAACGCTCTTCGACAGCCGTTTTCCGAACTCGACGCGGCGGCCGGCGCTGCGGGCCAAGGTGGTGGAGGCGTTCTCCATCCATGGCGTTCACGGGGCCGTGATCCGCGAAGGGCGCCAGTTCTTGACGGCGTATCCGAAGGCGCCGGAGCGGGTAAGCGTTTCGCTGCTGATGGCCGGGGCGTATGCGGCGCAGGGCAATACGGCGGAGGAGTTCAAAGTTTACGATGCGGTGCTGGCGGACCTCGGATCGAAGCATCCGCAGTACCGGGCGATTCTCGACCGCGCGATTGCCCGCTATGTGGCCATGAAACGGGTCGCCGATGCGCTGGCCCTGCAACGCAAGGAACTCGACCGGAACCCGGCCGATCCAATCCTGTATGAACGGCTCGCGGCGTTCCTCGAACAGAACCGGATGGGTGCGGAGATTGAAGCCGTCTATCGCCGGGCGATGGCGCAGTTTCCCGACAAGTCGTGGTCGCATAAACTGGCGCGCTGGTATCTGCGCGGCAAGATGAACGCGAAGTACGATGCGCTCTCGAAAGAGGTCGCGGCCGTGTTCTCCGGCACTGAGCTTGAGGAGTATCTGAAGGTGACCGCCGTGAAGGGGCAGCTCGACGCGGTCCTCTACCGCAATGTGAATACGTATGCGCTGACACGCTTCCCGCACCACATCCCGTTCGTGAAGAACCTGGTGGACGCGCATGGCACGCGGGCGACGGCGAACCCGGCCGAGCAGGAGCGGCTGCTGCGCAGCTACTGGATTTACGACGAGGCGTTGCGGCAGCAGTTCTTTGCGCTGCTCTCGCGGACGAACCGGTTGGACGCGGAGCTGACCGCTGTAAAGGCGGCCCTGCCGCGCGGCGATGCGGCTGCGCAGACCCGCGCCAACCCCGCGGCGGCCGTGTGGGTGGCGGAAGCCGAAGCGTGGCAGAGCCATTGGGAAACGGCCGCGCCGTATCTGCGCGCGGTGTCCGCTTCCTATCCCGCCGACATCTCTCTGCTCGCCCGGACGGCGGCGGTGCATCGCAGCCTGGGCAACGCGCCGGTGGCACTGGAGATGGAAGGCGCGCTGGCCAAGGCGTGGCCGCGCGAGTCGCAATTCCTGACCCGGATGGGCGAAATTCAAGCCGACCGGGAGCAGTTCGCGGCGGCCAAGCCATTGTTCGATCGCGTCGCCCAGATTGCGCCCGGCAAACCCGAAGCCTGGCTCGAGTCGGCCACTTTGCACTGGGACTACTATCAGTACGACGATGCGATTCGCCAACTCACCGCGGGCCGGCAGCGGCTGAACCAGCCGGCGGCGTTTGCCTTTGAAATGGGCGCGATCTATGAGAACAAGGGGCAGCCGGCGGCCGCGCTGAAGGAGTATCTGGCCGGGGCGCTCGCGGCGGAGGGCGACTCGCTGGCGCGGGGTCGGCTGATCCGGCTCGCGCGGCGGCAGCCGGTTGAATCGCTGATCAAGAGCCTGCCGGTGAGCGGGCCTTCGGCGAGCCTGCGCGTCGCCTTGCTCGAAGCGCAAGGCCGGCGTGAAGATTTGGAGAAGTTCCTGACGACTGCAGCGGCCCAGACGACGGATCGGGACGTCCTGACGCAGTTCGCCTCGGTCGCCGAGCGGAACGCCTTGCCGGCGGCCCAGCGAGCGGTGATGGCGCGTGAGATCGCTTTAGCCGGCGATCCGCTCGAAGCGCTGAGCTTGCGGATGGCGCGCGCGAAGTGGGAGGAGAGCCAGGGCAACCCCGCAGCGGCGCGCAGCGAGATGGACGCGTTATTGAGCGAACACGGCAAGCGCTTGGCGGTCGTTAAGGCCGCGGCGGATCTGCATCGGCGCACCGGCAACGGCGCCCGGTCGATCGCCATACTGCGGGCGGCGGCCGACGCGGCTCATCCGGCGCTGCAGCGGACCCTGCGTCTCGATGCCGGCCGGCAGGCGGATGCGCCGACGGCATTGGCGCTGGCCGATCAGGTGTTGGCCAAGGACCCGGCGGATGCCGAGGCGATTACGCTGAAGGCGTCGGCGTATGCCAAAGCCAACGACGACCGTGGCTTGGCGGCTTTTTACAAGGCGAAGCTGGCCGAGTTGAAGGACCCGGCCCAAGTGGCCGCGCTGCGCCAGGCGACGATTCCGGCGCTGACCCGCCTGAAGGATTTCAACGGTGCGGTGGACCAGTACATTGAACTGGCCAAGCGGAGCCCGGAAGACGAAGGCCTGTTGCGGGAAGCGGCGCGCTATGCCGCCGACAATGGCGGCAAGGATCGGCTGCTGGCTTACTTCGTCAAGGCCGAAAGCGATTCGCCGCGCGATGCCCGCTGGCCGCTGGTGCGAGCGCGCCTCGAGGGCGAGTTCGGCAACTATCCCGCGGCGCTACAGGCGTGGGGCCGGGCGGTGGCACTGCGGCCGGAGCGTACGGATCTGCTGGCGTCCCGCGGCGATCTCGAAACGCGGCTCGCGCGTTGGGAAGACGCGGCGGCGACCTATCAGAAACTCTATGAGCTCAGCTACCGGAACCCGGTGTGGCTGGTGCAGACCGCGGAGACGCGGGCGCGGCAGGGCCGGATGCAGGAAGCGGCCACGCTGTTGAAGCAGGCTTATTCGACGGGACGGCCCAACCCGGAAGCCATGGCGGACAAGCTCGAAAGCTGGGGTCTGCTCGAAGAGGCGCTGGCGGCCGGACCGGCGCCGGCCACGCGGGCGCGGCTGCTGACGCGGCTGCGGCGGTATGAGCAGATCGCCGGGCGCGAGCCGGAAGTGGTAAATGCTTCGGCCCAGGCCGCGGGAACCGAGTTCACGCCCGAGGAGAAGGCGAAGTACGCCGTGTGGCTGGAGGCGCAGGGGAATGCCGACGCGGCGCTGTCGGCCCAGTTTCTGGAGGTGGCGGCGAAGATCCTCTACCGGCAGATGATGGCGCAGCCCGGCGCGGAAGAAAGCGCCGGCCGCATGCACCAGTTGTTCGATCTGCAGGTGCGGCGCGGCCGTTTCGCGGAAGCGGGCCAGCAGTTAGAGGCGTATTGGAAGGTGCACCCGGCGACCGAGAGCAAGGAGCAGGTGTTGCGTTTGGCCGGCATGGCCTACCGCCGCGCGGGCGACGCGACCGGGGAGTTGCGGACCCTGGCCGGCGGGCCGCTTGAAGGCGAGTACCTCGAACGCTATCTACAGTTGCGGCCCACCGCGGAGGCCGCCCGGGCCGAAGCGTTGGCCAACTATGGCCTGCGGACGGAAAACGCCGCGCTGGCGCTACGCGGCATCCAAGCCGCACCGCGACCCCCGGCTTGGAAGAGCGCCTACCGTGCGCTCACCGGCCTCTACTTCGGCCAGACAACCCCGGACGTGAAGAAGGCCTTTGCGGATACGTTGGGGCCGGAGACGATCGGCGCCAAGCTGGCGGCGCCGAAGACTGGGCTGGCCGGCGACACGTGGTTCTACTACGCGGCGCGATATGCGGACTATCTCGGCCTGACCAAGGACGCGGCCGAAGCGGCCTACAAACCGGCGATGGTGGAGAACCGCCCGGCGAGCGCCAAGGCGTTCTTCGCGGCGGGCGACTATCCCAACGCGATCGCGCTGGACCCGCACTACGGAGCGGCGTACGCGCGGCTCGGCAACCATGCCAAGGCCCTCGAAGAGTACCGCTGGATGATGGACAACGGCCGTTACGGCGAGACGTGGTGGGAGGATGTGCGCGTGTCGCTGCAGGCGGCGCCGACGGCTCCGGCCGGCGAGGCGCTGTTGACCGCCTACGTCCGGCGGAACGGCGCGTACCGCGTCAACGAACTGGTGCAGGGAACCAGCGCGGACCGGCTGGTGCGGCTTGCGCAGTTCGCCGCCGAACCGGCCGAGTTCCTGCTGGAGTTCGCCGCGACCGAACCGGCGCTGTTGGCGCAGGCCGAAGCCTTAGCCGAACAACGCCTGGCACGGGCCGTGGGTGAGACGCGGGAGATGGCCACGGGGTCTCTGCAGCGGATCCGGACGCGGCGGCTGGAAGCGTTAGTGAAGGCCGGCCAGTGGGCTGCCGCGGAGCAAGTGCTCGCCAAGTTCACCCCGGACCAGTTGGAGATGGAGTCGTATACGCTGCTGCCGTTGCGGCTACGGGTGGCGGCGAAGACGGGTCAGTTGGCGAAACTGCTCGAGACGGCCACCGACACAGAGGCGCTACGCAGCGCGGCGGCGCGGTTGCAAGAGGAAGGCGACCCCGAATCGGCCCGCCAGATTCTGACCTTGGCCTACGAACGGGAACTGGCGGGACCGTATCCCACCGCGGCGAGCTATCTCGGCCTCGCTGCTGTGCAGCCGGCCCGCGCGGTGGCGCTGCTCGATCGGCTCGTGATGGCCGTGGGTGAACCCTTCACCAACCATGCGGCGGCGGCGAGCTTGTTGCTTGAACAGAAGCGGCCGGCCGAGGCCCTCCGCTACGCCGAGCCCTTGGCGGCAGCGAAGCCATGGAGCACGGAAGCCAAGTTGCTGCTCGCGCGAGCGAAGAGTGACGAAGCGACGCTTGTGACGGTAGCCATGGATCGGAATGCGGCTTACGCGATTCGCCTGCAAGCGGCCGAAGCGCTGAATCGGACCGTGACCACCGGTTCACGGGAGCTGGATCTTCTGGCCGCCAAGGTGACCTCGGCCACTGAGGCCGAACAGCCCTACGTCGTAACGGCGCGGCTGCGAGCGGCCGAAAAGGCTACTGACGCGGCCGTGAAAGTACGCCTGCTGCGGGGAGCGCTGGCGATCGACCCGAGTCAGCGGCTGCCGCTGTTCCGCGCGTTGCAGGGGGCGCCGCTGTTGGCCCTGGCTGACGACGGCAACGTACCGCCGGAGATGCGCGAGGCCGTGGGCGATGCGTACCTGAAGGCCGGCCAGGCGGAACGCGCGGTGCTGTATTTCGAAGGCCTCCCGGCGAAGCAGAAGCTGGCACAGGCGGAAGTGGCGCGGCGGGCGAAAAATGAAAGCCGCCGGCCGATCGTGAATCAGGGATTGGAACAGCCGCACGATGTGCGGGTGCGGTTGCTGGCAGGTGCCCAATGAAAACGAAGCTGATGGGATTGGCGGTGATCGTGGCCGCGGCGGGCGTGTACTTCGCGCAGCAGGCCACGGGCGTCGAGCCGCTGCCGCGTTGGGTGCCGGCCGGGGCACAGGTGTATCTGGAGGCCAAAGACTTCGGCTCCTTGCTGCGCGAGTGGAACGCTTCTCCGGAAAAGCGGCAGTGGGTAGGCAGTCCGAACTACAACGTCTTCTCGAAATCCCGGCTGTTTCTGCGTTTGGGCGACGCACAGGGCGAGTTCGCCGCAGTGAGCGGACTCGGGCTCGACAACGCGCTGCTGGAGCAGTTGGCCGGGGGCGCCTCGGCGATGGCGGTCTATGACATTGGCAAGCTGGAGTTTTTGTACCTGACGAAGCTGGCCGCGGCGCCGGCCTTACAGGCGGTGGCGGGGCAGTTCACCGCGCGGACCGTGGCTGGCACCACCTACTACGTGAAGACCGACCGGGGCACCGACCGCACCGCTGTCTTCGCCACCAAAGATGGTTGGTTGCTGCTTGGCACGAGCGAGAACTACGTGGCCCGGGCGTTGCAACTGATGGCCGGGCAGGGCGGCGGGGCGCTGGCGAACGAAACCTGGTTCCAGCGCGCCGCACAGGCGCAAGGCGAACTCCGCATGGCGGCCAACGTCGAGCAGCTTGTGAAGAGTCCGCACTTCCGCAGCTACTGGGTGCAGCGGAATGTTTCCGAGTTAGCCGAGATAGAAGGCGCGATGGCGGACCTGACGCGGACCGCCGGGGCATGGGTGGAGACCCGGACGATGGTCCGGAAGCAATCGGCTTCGCCCGGCAGCGCCGCGGCGCTGCGGACGGTAGCGCGCGCCGTGCCGAACGACGCCGGCTTCTACCGGTTGGCGCTGGGCGCCCCGGCGGCGCGCCTGCTGGCGACCTCGGCCGCGGCAACGTTCGTCGAAGGGCAGGACGCCGAAGACCTGGAGACATTGATCGACGTCGCGCCCTTCGCGGCGGCCGGATCGTCTAACGAAGCCGCCGTGGCGGCGCTCCTGCGGAATGCGACGGCGCACGCTGTGGTGCGCGGGACGCGGCTGCAGCAGGATCAGGTCTTCGTGGCGCAGACCTTGGGAGTCGCCATGGCCGGGGCGTCGAACTGGGACGTGGCCGCCGTGCGGACGTTGTTGCCGGGGTACGCGGTAGCGGCGGCGGGGCCGATGCTCTATGTTGCCAACCATGAGCCCCTTCTCCGCGCTATGCAGGCCGGCGGCACCGTGGCCGTCGCTGGTGACCGGACGGTGTATTTGGCTTCGTTTCGTCATGCAGCCGAACGCCAGCGCCTATTCCAGATGACCGGCCTCATCGACCGCGCCGGCGCAACCCCCGCCGAGCAGCCCGACCAGCGAACGCCCGAGTTCTTCTCCGAAAACGTGGCCAGCTTTTCGGGCGTCCTGGAGCGGTTCGGCACGGCGACCGTGGCGCGCAGGGACGAAGGAGATAAGCTGACTGAGACGGTAACCTACTCGCGCCAGCCATGAACATAATGCTCTATAGCATTCCCGAGCGGCGCGTTCTGCGGGCGGATTGGCCCGAGCGGGACGTGCCCGTGAGCCCGGGGAGCATTGTGAAGCCCTTCACCGCACTGGCTTACGCGCAGGCGAACCACTACTTCTACCCCGACCACTTCTGCCGCGGGGCGGCCGACCGTTGCTGGTGGGGCCGGGGCCACCAGAAGATCGGCATTCGCGATGCCGTGGCCCATTCCTGCAACCACTACTTCCGCGAACTTGCCCGGGCCCTGCCGCCGCATGCCACTCCGGCGTTGCTCGCGCAGTTTGGCGTCGAGGTTCCCGAAGGCTCGCCGGACACGCAGATCGGCCTGGGCTCCGATTGGAAAGTGCGGCCGGAGGCCCTGGCTGGCGCCTTCGCGGAGCTGCTGAGCCGGCCCGCCGACCCCGGCATTTTCCCCTTGATTGATGGCATGCGGCGCGCCGCGCGTTATGGCACGGCGCGGGCGCTCGGCGCCGGGTACCTGGCCAAAACCGGCACCGGACCCAACGCCAAGCTCGATGGGGACGGCTACGCCATCATCGCCTATCCGGAGGCCGCTCCCCGCGAGCTCGTCCTGTTGCAGGCGCCGGGCGTCACCGGCGCCAAGGCCGTCGAGATGTTCACCCGATGATTGAGATCGCCATCTTCGTGCTGTTTCACCCGCAGGCGCTGACCGTGAAGCCCGCTCCGGGTCACATCCTGAAGGTGAACGGCGTAAGCCTTGCCGGCGGCCGGGCGGTGGGCGTGCGGCGGGAAGGGTACGAAGTGGACTGGTTTATGAACCGGCAGACACACACGGGCAAGTCCGTGCGGTTTGACGGAGAGATGCTCGTGAGCGTGCCCGGCAAAATCGAGCGGCGCTATCGCGGAAAGTTAACGGTGACAGAGGCGTTGGGCGAGCTGCGGGCGGTGTTGACGGCGGACGTGGAAGACGCCGTCGCGGCCGTGACGGAGGCCGAATCCGCGCCTGAGGCCGGCCTGGAGGCACGCAAAGCGCAGGCCGTCATCGCCCGCAGTTGGTTTTTGGCGAATCGACGGCGGCATCGGTCCTACGACTACTGCGACACGACCCATTGCCAGGTGTTGAAGGATCCGCGTCCTTCGCCGGCGACGTCGGCGACGCGCGGGATGGTGGTGACCTATCAGGGCAAGGTCTTCGCCCCGGCCTACAGCGGAAGCTGCGGCGGCCGGACGAAGACGGCCGTGGAGGTGGGGTGGGACCCGGAGCCGTATCCGTACTTTGCCGTGGACTGCGAGGTGTGCCGCCGCCAGGAGCCGGAGTGGGAGCGGACCCTGCCGGCATTACCGAGTCGTGTGGGGCAAGAAGCCGCGCGGCTGTGGCTTGGACGGACATTTGGCTGGGACACGTTGCCTTCGAACAACTACACGCTGACAGGCAACGTAGCCCGCGGCCGGGGCCGCGGACACGGAGTGGGCTTCTGCCAGCGCGGTGCGGCGGGCCTGGCGGAGGCGTTCGACCAAACCCTGCGGCGCTACCTGCCGAATACCCGCGTGGAGCGGCTGCCCGGGCTCCGCCCTTAGAACCCGCCGACGACTTCGGGCGCGCCCGAAGAGTGGGCCGGATTGTAGGGATTGGAACTCGGCGTACTGTTCAGCGGAACGTTCGCCGGCAGTTGTTGAAAGGCCACCGGATTCCTCACCTTCAACATGTGGTTCAGCCCCGCGATCGTGTAGAGCGTCTTCGACACCGACGAGGTTGAGCCATAGGCGCGGTCCACCCGGCCATCGGTGGCGATCTTGTTCCCCACCGCCTTCATCTCGTTTTGAAACCGCTTGATCCACTGGACGGTGACGGGCCCAATCCATCCGTCGATCGCCAAGCCCACCGCTTCGTTCCCGTAGATGTGGCGCAGCATGTACTGCACCAATTTGACGTCGCCGTTCTTATTCACCCCGGTCATGCCGACCGCCTGCTCGACGTTGTAGAACGGCTTAGGTCCTGGTTCTTTAAAAGCCATCTGAATTCTCCTTCCCTGCCGGATTCGGCACATACGGAAAGCGCAATCGCGACGGAGATTTTTCAGCGACCTGCTACAATAACAGCGAACAGAAGGCGAATTTGAGTACTCTCGGCTCCCAACTCGATCTCCTGCGCCAGCGCATCGCCGCCGTGGACCGGAAGTACGCCACCGCCGCCCCGGCCCAGCCGAAGCCCCGCATCGAAGATTGGATCTCCGGCGCCGAGGTGCAAACCGCTGCCGGCGCCCATTTTGAATGCACCCGGCTCTGGGGCCGCCATCAGCGCCACGGCAGCATGCACCTATCGGAGCTCGAAGAGTGGCCGGCCGACCTGCTCCACGCGATCTCCGACGGCTCGATTCCGCACACCACGCCGCAACGCCTCGCCTTTCTCGATACCGAAACGACGGGCCTCGCCGGCGGCACCGGCACGTATCCCTTCCTGGTTGGCGTCGGCGGCATCACCGAAAGCGGCTTCGAGGTCCGCCAGTTCTTCATGCGGGACTACGCCGAAGAGCCGAGCCAGTTGACGGCGCTCAGCGAGTTCCTCGAACAGTTCGACGTGCTGGTGACCTACAACGGCCGCGCGTATGATCAGCCGCTACTCGAAACCCGGTTCCGCCTGGCCCGGATGAAACCGCCGTTCGGGCGCATGGAACATCTCGATCTGCTCTATGGAGCCCGCCGCCTCTGGAAGCTGCATTTTGAAAGCTGCCGGTTGGTCGAGCTCGAAACGCAAATCCTCGGCTACGAGCGCGAAGGCGATGTCCCCGGGTCGATGATCCCGTACCTCTACTTCGAATACCTGCGGACGCGCCACGCTGGGCGCCTGGCGGGAATCTTTGAACACAACGCACTCGACATCGTGACGCTCGCCTGCCTTACGGGCATCGTGCCGCGGGCGTTCGCCGAGCCGCTTTCCGTAAAGCTGCACCGGGGTGCGGAGATGGTGGGCCTGGGCCGGTGGCTCCGGAAGGCCGAGCGGCTGGACGACGCGGCCGTGCTGTTCCGCCGGGCCATCGACAAGGGCCTGCCGGATGAACTGTTGTGGCGGACAATGTGGGATTGTGCGCTGCTTGAAAAGAAGCAGGGCCGGGAAGCGGCGGCGACGGCGCTGTTCTCGGAGCTGTCCACGGTGCGGAACCCGCATCAGGGTGGAGCGTTCGAAGAGCTAGCCAAGTACTTCGAGCACAAGGAAAGGAACAGCCCCATGGCTCTGGACATGACCGACGCGGCGCTCCGGCTGGCCCGCACCGAGGCGCTGCTCAAGCGCCGCGAGCGCCTCGCCAAAAAGCAATCGCCCGCGCGGCGGCTGCTATAGCTAATCCCGCCGCCGGCCCGATCATCCCCGGCAGATACGGCCGCGCGAAGATCGCCCGCCCCAGCACTGACGTTCGCTCGCCATACACAATATGGGCAATTCCCCACCAAGCCACCAGCGCCCCCGCCACGAGTCCACCGATCAACCCCGCCAGCCACCACCGCCGCTCCCGGTTCCAACCCAGCGCCAACAGGCCGGCCAGCACGAGCGGGGTCACCACGAACATCATGGCAGCAGGCTGCTCAATGCGGCATACGGACGGCCTTGCCCCTCCGCCACCGCCGCGTAGGTCACTTGCCCGGCGTAGGTATTCACCCCCTCGGTGATCGCCGCGCTCTCCTTCGCCGCCCGCACCGGGCCCTTGTTCGCGAGCGACAGCAAGTACGGCAACGTCGCGTTCGTAAGCGCCAACGTCGACGTGTGCGGCACCGCCGCCGGCATGTTCGACACGCAGTAGTGCAGCACGGAGTCGACGTAGTAGATGGGGTCTGTATGCGTCGTCGGGTGCGAGGTCTCAAAGCAGCCCCCCTGGTCGATCGCGACATCGACCATCTCGGCCCCGGCCTTCATCAACTGCAGCATATCCCGCCGCACCAGCTTGGGCGCCGCCGCCCCCGGAATCAGCACCGCACCAATGACGAGGTCGGCCAAGCGAATGGCTTCTCGAACGGTGTGCAGGTTCGAAGCTAGCGTAATCACCTGGCCGTTGTAAATATCATCCAGTTCCCGCAGCCGGTTCAGATTCCGGTCGACGATCGTGACATTTGCGCCCAAGCCCAGCGCCATCTTGGCCGCATTATGGCCGACGATGCCGCCCCCGAGAATCAGCACGTTCGCCGCCGCCACCCCTGGCACGCCGCCAAGCAGAATGCCCCGGCCGCCGTTCGGCGCTTCCAGATACTGCGCCCCCACCTGCACCGACATCCGTCCGGCCACCTCGCTCATCGGCGTCAATAGCGGCAGGCTGCCGTCGCGTTCCCGAATCGTCTCGTAGGCGATGGCGGTTACTCGCGCGTCAAGCAGCGCCTGGGTCAACTCCGGCAGCGGGGCCAGATGCAGATAGGTAAACAACGTCAAGCCCGGCCGCAGGAAGCGGTACTCGGACGGCTGCGGCTCCTTCACCTTGACGAGGATCTCGGCCTGTTCCCACACGCTGGTCGCATCCGGAGCGATCACGGCGCCAGCCTCGGTGTACTCCCGGTCCGGCAGGGAACTGCCTTTGCCCGCGCCAGTTTCCACCAGCACCGAGTGGCCCGCCTCGCGCAAAGCCGTGACTCCAGAAGGGACCAAGCCGACCCGCGATTCGTGGTCCTTTATCTCTTTTGCAACGCCAATGAGCATACCCCTAGCTTAGGGGTTGGGAACCGCGCTAGCTACTGAGTTCGTATCCCGCTTCGGTCCCAGACCGAGAGCAATTAAGCTCAAGGACGTGATCTTGCCGTTCGGCGGCAAGTTCTGATCCTTCTGAAATCGCTTGAGCGCTTCGGCGCAGTCGGGGGTCCAATCGCTGGACGGTTCCCGCTGCAGATAGCCCCGGGTAGCCAGAGCCCGCTCGATCTCCATGTACCGGTCGTCGGTCGGCCGCGGCTGACCGTAGGTCCGGCGCTGTACCGCGACGGGTTGCGGCGACCGCCCGCGGCCCCGGGCCCGCGAGGTGGCATACTTGCGCTTGTAGCGGGAGTTAGCCGCGGAGTACCTCTGCTTTGCCGTCTGCTTGGCCGTTTGCTTGGACGAACTCGCGGCCGGTCGCTTCGCAGGCACCGCTTTCTTTTTCGGAGGAGCGGCGCCTGCGGTTAACCCAAAGGTGACGAGAGCCACCAGTAGCAGTAACCAGTTCTTCATGAACCCACTATCCTAACAGAGACTAGTTGCCCTCCGGCAACGTCCCCGCCGCGAAGAAGGCAACATAGCCCGGGGCACCTTGCTGGCGGCCCGGCGACGGCCGCATCACCCGGAACGCCACGGCGTCGCCCGGCTTCAACGTGCCCTGGAGCTTCCGCAGATCCTCCGGCGTCGCTACCGGCTGCCGGTTGACGCTGATGATCACGTCGCGTTCCTGCAGGCCGATCTCGGCGGCGAACGAGCCCTCTTCCACCTTGGTAACGTAGATGCCGCGCTGGTCGCCTTCTCCCAGCTTCAGCGCTTCCTTCTCCGCTTCCGACATCGGCCGGATCATGATGCCGAACTTGGCAGGCGTCCCTTCCACCTTCTCCGGCATCGGGGTTTCGTTCCGGCGGCGGGCGAAGCGGGGGTCGTCCTTAAAGACTTCCTCGCGGTCAAGAACCGTCACCATCAGGTCGAGCTTCTTCCCGGCGCGGTCGACGGTTACTTTCAGCTTGCTGTCGATCGGCATCTCGCTCACCTTGGAGACCAGCTCCTCGCCGTCCTTGATCGGTTTGCCGTCGATGGCGACCAGAATGTCTTCGGCCTTGATGCCGGCCTTTTCCGCCGGTCCACCGGCAGTCACGGCGGACACCAGCACACCGTTGGTGTACCCGGCGGCCTTCAGAACTTCGGGCTTCTCGTTCCGGTTCCAGGTCACGCCGATCGATCCGCGCTTCACGCGACCGTATTGAATGATGCTGTTGTAGGACCGCACCATCTGGTTCGAAGGCAGCGCAAAGCCGATGCCCTGGTAGCCGCCGCTCTGCGTCGCGATCGCCGTATTCACGCCGATCACCTCGCCGTTGATGTTCAGCAGCGGGCCACCGGAGTTACCCGGGTTGATCGCCGCGTCGGTCTGAATAAAGTGCTGGAACTGTTCCGCGCTCGGCAGGTCACGCCCCGTGGCGCTGACGATGCCGGCCGTCACGGTCGCCGCCAAGCCGAACGGCGAACCGATCGCCACGGCCCAGTCGCCCACCTGGACGCCGTCCGAGTTGGCCACCTTGATGTACTGCAGCGGCTTCTTCACGTCGATCTTAATTACCGCGATGTCGCTTTCGAAATCGGTGCCAATCACCTTGGCCTTGTACTCGGTCGTGTCGCCCGAGAACTTCACCTTAATGTTGTCAGCCTTTTCAATCACGTGCAGGTTGGTGATGATGTAGCCGTTCTTATCCACCACAAAGCCGGAGCCGGTGGCTTCGCGCGGCGTCGGCCGCTGCGGCGTGGCGTCCGCGCCGCCGGGTCCGCGGAAGAAGCGGCGGAACAGGTCCATCCCGTCCTCTTCGCCCTCTTCAGTATCGGGCGCCGGAGCGCCGCGGCGACGGGCCTGGGAGGGCTTCGGAACATAGTCCGTCGTAATGTTCACTACGGCCGGTTCAACGGCCTTGGCAATCTTCGTGAACTCGTTCGGCAGCGATGTGGTGGCCGGAATCACAATCGGCGTCGCGTCTGGCGCCACGGCCTGACCCTTGGCCGCGGTCGCGGTCGAGCTCACCAAGGTACCGATGAGAATACAGACAGAGAGGCTAAAAATAGCCAGACTGGAAGAAAGCAGCTTCTGCTGCCGGATGTTCGCGAATAGTTTCATACGGAAACCTGCCTTGAATTAACTTTACTCAGTTTACTTCTCTATGGATGTACCGTCTTGCGGTTCGGTTTCAATTCGACGAGCAGCACCCCGGCCAGGATCAGCGCCGCGCCAGCCGCGGCTCGCCCCGTGAGCACCTCCCCGTTCCACCACCAGGCGACCAGCCAGGCGAAAACGGGTTCGAGCATGAAAATCAGGGCTGCCCGCGTGGGGCTAATATACTGCTGGGCCCAGGTCTGGGCGAGAAACGCAAACGCCGTGGCCAACAGACCGCCGCCGACGATGGCCAGCACGACGGCCGGCTGCCAACGGATCATGGGAATCTCCGCCAGCGGCAACAGCAGCCAGGCTACCAGCGCCGCGCTGGCCACCTGCAAAAACGCCAGATTGCCAGACGCCTCTCGCGTCGTCAGATGGCCCAACAGAACAATGTGCACCGCAAACGCCATCGCCGCCGCAATCGTCAGCGCGTCGCCCCGGCCAATCGTCAAACTCTCCCCTTGCAGTGATAGCAGTGACATCCCAATGGTGGCCGCCAGCACTCCAAAAATCTCCGCTGTACGCGCCTTGTTTCGATAGACGAGCCAGCTCAAAAAAGGTACCAGCACAATGTAGCCGCCCGTCAGAAAGGCGCTCTTCGACGGAGTCGTCGTCTGCAGGCCAATGGTCTGCAACACGTAACCGGCCATCAGGATGACGCCCAAGCCGACCGCCGGCCAGGAAACGCGGATGCTCCGGCGGTACAGCAGGCCCAGCACGGCCGCCGCAAGCGTGAAGCGCAGGGCGAGATAAAGGACGCTCGAAACATCGTCCAGCGCCGCCTTGGCGACGACGAACATGCCGCCCCAAATGAGCGAGGTGGAAGCGAGGACAAGGTCCGCGAAGCGCTTCATTCCGACAGTAGCAGGGCCAGGGTGAGCAGAATGCGCTTCAACCCGGAGTCGCGACCCTCCGGCCGGAACCACTCGCCGGGCGTATGCGCGCCGCCCCCGGTGCCGCCCGCCCCGATCGAAACTGCGGGAATCCCCATGCTCAGCGGAATATTCGCATCTGTCGAAGAACAGTCGATCCGGGAACGGATGCCGAGCCATTCGTCCACCGCCGCGATGTAGCGAAGCAGCGGCGCGTCGGAGGCAAGACCGCCGCCTGGCCGGGCTCCGGTCTCGCGCAGCTTCGCCGTTACGCGCGCCATGGTGGCCTGCGCGTTCTCCATCTCGGCTGCCTTCGCCACGCAAGTGCTCAGCAGGTCGCCGAGCAGCTCCAGCTGCGCGGGCGACTCCGAGCGAATGTCGAGCTTGGCCCGGGCCGAGTTCGGTATCGAGTTGACGCTCACCCCGCCGTCGATGACGCCGAAGTTGAACGAAGACCGCACGTCGGGTACCGGCTCCGGCTGGTTTTCGGCAAACAGCGTAATGACGCGGCTGAGCGCATGCACCGGGTTGCCGACGCCGTAGTCGCTCCAACTGTGGCCGCCCGGGCCGGCGAAGGTGATTTCGAACCGGCGGCTGGCGAGCGCCTGGCAGGTGACGTGGTCGGTCGACGGGCCATCGAGCACCAGGTAGGAACGGATCTTGCTCGCGAGCGGCGACTGCCGGCACAGGTACCGCATCCCGCTCAAGTTGCCCTCGCCCTCTTCCCCGACGTTGGCGATGAAAACCGGGGCGGCGGTGACCCCCGCCAACTCCGGAATCAGCTTCAGGACGCGGACCACCGCAAGGAGTCCGGCCAGCCCCGCGCCGTTGTCCGATACGCCCGGACCCTGAAAGGAGCCATCCGGCTGCGTGTAGACCTCCTCCGGCGTGCGGGGGGCGAGAACCGTATCGAGATGGGCCGTCACCGCGACATACGGACCCGTGGGATTCGGCGACAAGAACGCAACGACATTCCCCGCCGGGTCAATGGTGGCCTCGCAGCCAAGGGCGCGGAACTGCTGCTGCATCCATTCGGCGCGCTTCTGTTCAAAGAAGGTGGGCGATGGGATCCGGCACAGGGCCAAGTGCTTTTCGTTCACCCACTGCTTGTCTTTACTCAACAGCAGGAGCGCTTCCTTAATGCCGCGCGCGGCAACCAGCGCCGACACGCTGGGTACGCCGGGGGCTAACGAAGGAGGCATAAATCCGAGTGTAACAGGCAGCCCCGCCTATCCCGGTTTGCGCAGCCAAAGATAGCAATGATTCCCGAGAATGTACGCCCGCGGCGAGCGTCGCAGCAGTACGTCCAGGTACCGCAACGGAAAAAGCAGCCAGCCCAGCAGCCCGTGGACGACGGCGCGCAGCGGCCGCCACGGGCACCAGAGCTTCGCGTATTCGAGCACAAAGACGAGCAGCGTCGCCGTAGGGCCGGTGCGCCACCCTTCGGTCACTACCTCCAGCCCTCCGGCCATTAAGCGCAGCCCCTGCGGAGTGAACCGGCGGTAGTCATGCGGATAAGCGTGGAACGGATGGCAGAACGGGACGACGAGATGAGCGTATCCGCCTGGCTGCAGCACCCGTTCAATCTCCCGGACAATCCGCTCCGGGTGCGGCGTGTGTTCGAGCACGGCGTCGCACTCCACGCGGGTGAAAACCGCGTCGGGGAAGGGAAGCTGTTCCGCGTTGCAGGCCACATCGACCCCGGGCATCACCGCCAGATCGACGTTGACATAGCCGGGCGCATACGTTCCGGCGGAGCCGATATAGAGGTTCCAGCGCCCCAGGGGCGCGTCCACGGCGAGTTCGCGCGGGTCGTGGAGCAACGGGGCGGGCGGCGTCAGCCAACGGCGCCAACGATTTCTGCGGCGGCGATAGACTTCCTCCATCGTTGCGGTTGCGTTGGCGATATAATCAAGGCGAAGAGGTGCGGAAGTGAACACAACGGTTAAGTTTGGTTTAGTGATCGCGGTGGTGGTAGGCACTCTCGGATGGGTTGCCGCCAGCGGCGTCAACGAGGACACGGCCTCCTACTATAAGACCATCAGCGAGATCGAGAAGATGGACGCTAACGCCAAGACGAAGCGTCTGCGCGTCGGTGGCGACATCGAGAAAGGCTCCATCAAACGGGATGGCAAGCAGGTTTCCTTCGTGCTGGTGGAAGAAAAGCGCAAAATGAATGTGCGCTATGACGGCAACGAGCCGCTGCCCGATACGTTCCGCGATGGCGCGCAGGCGCTCGTCGACGGACGGATCGAGCCCGACGGAACTTTCCATGCCGCCAAGATCTCGGCCAAGTGCGCTTCGAAGTATGAAGCCAAGCCCGGTGGCAACTACAAGAAAGAGAACTCCATCAACGAACGGGCTTCGTAATCTAGTCGAATAGAGGTTCTACCCATGGAAAATATCGGCGCCTTGGCGATTCTGCTCGCCTTCTGCCTGACGATCTTTTCGATCGTCGCCTCGCTCGTCGGAGCTTGGAAGAAGAAACCGTTTCTGATCGTGAGCGCTGAGCGCGCCGTGATCTGTGTGTGGAGCTTGGTGACGCTGGCGTCCGGTTTGTTGATCTATGCGTTGATGACCGGCGATTACCGCCTCGCCTATGTGGCCGCGCACTCGAACAAGGCCATGCCGATGATCTACAAGTTCTCGGCGTGGTGGGGCGGCCAGGAAGGCTCCTTGCTGATGTGGAACTTCATCCTGGCAACCTACGCCCTCGTCGTCGTGCTGCAGAACCGGCGGAAACACCGGGCGATCATGCCGTACGTGACGACGACGATGATGGTGACGCAGGCGTTCTTCCTGATGCTCATCGCCTTCCTTGTCCCGCCCTTCCAGGTGCTCTCCACCGGCGGCAAGGCGATCGTGGACGTCGGCGACGGCCAAGGGTTGAACCCGCTGCTGCAGTACTGGACGATGGTCATCCATCCGCCCACGCTTTACCTCGGCTACGTCGGCTACATCGTACCGTTCGCCTTCGCGCTGGGCTCGTTGATCACACGGCAGCCCGGCGATTCCTGGATCTTCACCACCCGCCGCTGGGCCATCGTCACTTGGCTCTTCCAAAGCACCGGCATTCTGCTCGGCGCCGGCTGGGCCTATTCGGTCCTCGGCTGGGGCGGCTACTGGGGCTGGGATCCGGTGGAAAACGCGAGCTTCCTGCCGTGGTTGACCTCGACGGCCTTCCTCCACTCGGTCACCATGCAGGAGAAGAAAGGCATGATGAAGGTGTGGAATCTGGTGCTCGTCGCCTCCACGTTCTTCCTCTGCATCTTCGGCACGTTCCTCACCCGCTCTGGCATCGTGAGCTCCGTTCACGCCTTCGCGCAGTCGCCGATTGGCCCGTACTTCGTGGCCTTCCTCACGGTGACCATCGCCATCACGATTCTGCTGATCCTCAGCCGGCTGGACTACCTGAAGAGCGAAGCGCCGCTTGAAAGCGTCGTGAGCCGGGAATCTAGCTTCCTCTTCAACAATCTCATCCTTCTGGCCAGCTGCTTTGCCATCCTCTGGGGCACCTTGTTCCCGGTGATCAGCGAAGCCATTGCCGGCGAAAAGATCAGCGTCGACGCGCCGTGGTTCAACCGCGTCAACGTGCCAATCGGCCTGGCGCTGCTCTTCCTGACCGGTGTCGGCCCGCTGCTCGCCTGGCGCCGCAGCACGCCGGATAATCTGAAGCGAAATTTTATGTGGCCGACCATTGGCATGGTCGCGACCATCGCCATCCTCGTTGGTTTCGGCATCTCCCATTTCTACGCGCTCCTTTCATTTGGCCTCTGCACCTTCGTCACGTGGACCATTGTCAGCGAGTTCTTCAAGGGCACCATGGCCATCCGGCAGAAGGACGGCCTGTCGTTCGTGCCAGCCGTCGTCGAACTCACCCATCGCAATACGCGCCGCTACGGCGGATATATCGTTCACATGGGCATCGTCATGATGTTCATCGGCTTCACCGGGGCGGCGTTCAATCAGGACACCACCGTGGAAGTGAAGGTGGGCGACAAGTTCTCCCTGGGCCGCTACGAACTGAAGGTGACCGACATTAAAATGGGCCAGAATGAAAACTTTATCTGGCAGAACGCCGTGGTTGAGGCAACCGTCAACGGCAAGCCCTACGCCACCCTCGAACCGGAACGCCGGATCTACGAAAAGAGCCAGCAGCCGGTTTCCATGGTCAAGATCAAGCGGCAGTTGAACGAGGACCTCTACATCAATTTCGCCGGCATGGGCAGCGAATCGCAGTTGCCCACCATTCAGGCGTACGTCTTCCCGCTCGTGACGTGGATCTGGGCCGGCTATTGGGTTCTGCTCTTCGGCTCCCTGATCTGCCTGGTCCCCGCCAAGGTCAAAATGCAGTACGCCCGCACGGAAGTCGTAGGAGTATCGACCAAGAATGTTCCGGCTACGAAATAGTGTTCTCGCCGTTCTCCTGGCCGGCTACTGCCTGGCGCAGAGCTCCTCGCAATACGTGACCCCCGAAATCCGCCGGGTAGGCGACAAGCTCGCCTGCCTGTGCGGCGCCTGCAAAAACACGGTTGCCACCTGCCAGATGCTCGAATGCCACTACTCGCTGCCCGCCCGTCAGCGCATCGCCAAAATGCAGAAGGAAGGGTCGGCCGACACCGTCATCATCGACGAGTTCGTCAAACGCGAAGGCAAGAAGGCGCTGGCCGAACCGCCCAACGAAGGGTTCGGTATCATGGCCTTGGCCACTCCCGTGCTCGCCATCGGCGCGGGCCTCGGGCTGATCGCCTGGTTCCTGCGGCGCTACCGCAAGCCGAACGCCGTTCCCGTGATGACTGACGAAGAGGTCCGGCAGTATCAGGACCAGATTGACAAGGAATTCTCAAAGCTCGACTGATGACTATCGCGATCGCGGCGCTCCTGGTTTTGGGCGTCCTCATCTATACCCTGATCGTGCGCCCGGGAAGCCTGCCCGAGCCGGAGCCGGTCTCCCCGTTTCGCCACGTCGATGAGGCCAAAGCCCGCATCTACGAGAATCTCCGCGATCTCCAGTTCGAACTCCGCCTCGGCAAACTCTCCGACGAGGACTACGCCCGCACCAAACTCGACCTCCAGAAAGAACTCGCCAAGGTCCTCGCCGACGCTGACAAGCTCAAGGCGGAACTCGGCGTGCAGACCAACGTCAAGGCCGCGAAGCCGAAGGTTGCCGCCGAGTACACCTGCCCCCATTGCGGCAAGAAGTTCAAGGAATCGATGAAATTCTGCGGCTCCTGCGGGAAGCCCATGGAGGCCGACGCATGAGATTGCTCTATAGCATTTTGCTGGCCCTCCCGCTCCTCGCTGTCGACGGCCAAGTCCTCAACCAAACCACCGGCAAGCCCCAACCCGGCGCCACCGTCACCCTCTTCAAGCTCGGCGGCCAGGCCGGGCCCGAAGTGGTCGAAAGCGTCAAATCCGGCGCCGATGGCAAGTTCGCTATCGATAAGCCGCTCGCCCCCGGCCCGTCGATGATCCAGACCGCCTTCGACGGCGTCACCTACAACATGATGCTGCCGCCCGGCCGCCCCACGAGCGGCCTGCAGGTCGAAGTCTTCAACACCAGCCCCAAGCCCGGCGCCGCCCGCGCGGCCAACCACATGCTGCTGCTCGAACCGCAGAACGGCAAGCTCTCCGTCCGCGAGTCGTATTTCTTTCTGAACGACGGCAAGACGACCTGGAACGACGAAAAGAACGGTACGCTCCGCTTCCAACTCCCGTCGAAACCGGAAGGCCAGATCGAGATCAACTGCACCGCACCCCAAGGCGTACCCATCCGCCGCGCCGCCACCGAAGCCGGCCCCGCCAACACCTGGAAGCTCGATTTCCCCATTAAACCGGGCGAAACGCGCATCGACCTCGCCTACACTCTTTCCGACGCCACCAGCTACAAAACCCGTCTCCTGACCAAAGCCGAGCAGAGCATGATCGCCGCGCCCAACGGCGTCACGGTCACTGGCGCGGGCCTCGTCGACAAAGGCAAAGAGCCTCGTACCCAAGCGAGCATTTTCGAACTCTCGACCACCGATCTCGACCTGAAGCTCGAAGGTCAAGGCGAACTCTCGAGCGGCCGCGGCGGCGGTGGCGGCGAAGAGTCCGAATCCCGCGGCCCCAGCATTTCCCAGGTGAACCCGCGGATCCACGACCGCCTGTACTGGGTACTCGGCCTGACGTTCGCGATCCTGGGCATTGGGTTCGTTCTGCTCTACCGGACCCAGGAGCCCAAGCGTTAAATGTCCGTTCCGGTCCTCGCCGTTGAACACGTTTACAAATACTTTGGTGATTACCCGGCCCTGCGGGATGTCTCCTTCTCGCTGCACGGCGGCGAATGTCTCGCGCTGCTCGGCCGCAACGGCGCTGGCAAAACGACCATGCTGAAGATCCTCGCCGGCCTCTCCGGCGCGGCCCAGGGCGAAGTCAAGCTATTCGGTGACTCCCCGCGCCAAGCCTCCGCCCGCCGCCGCATCGGTCTGCTCGGCCACGGCATCGGCGTCTACGACGAACTCACCGCCATCGAAAACCTGAACATCTTCGCGCAGCTTTACGGTGTCTCGAAGACCGTCGCCCGCGAGTGGCTCGAACGCACCCAACTCGCCCACGTCGCCGATTCGCCCGTGCGCGAATTCTCTCGCGGCATGCGCCAGCGCCTCGCCGTGGCCCGCGCCTTCCTGCACAACCCCGCCCTCCTCATCCTCGACGAACCGTTCACCGCGCTCGACGACCGTGCCATCGCCCTCCTCCAGGGCCTCCTCGCCGACGCCAAAGCCGCCGGCCGGACGATCATCATGTCCACCCATCAACTCCGCGAAGCCATGGAACTCGCCACGCACGTCGCCCTCATCGAACGCGGCAAGCTCGTCCACTTCGGCCCCCGCACCCCCGAAATGTTGATGGACCCCGGCTACGTCTACCGGACCTTCGGAGCCGTCTAGATGATCTTCCTCCAAGTCGCCGCCAAGGACCTCCGCAGCGAACTCCGCACCAAGGAGTCTCTCAACGCCTCGCTCTCCTTCGCCGTTGTCATCCTGCTCCTCTTTAGCTTCGCCTTCGACCCTTCTGGCGAAGCGGTCGCCGAATTCTCTGGCGGCCTGCTCTGGCTCGTCTTCGCCTTCGCCGGGGCGCTCATCCTCAATCGCAGCTTCGCCCGCGAACTCCCCAACGATTGCCTCGAAGTCCTCATCGCCAGCCCCGTCTCCGGCGCCCAACTCTTCCTCGGCAAGTCGGTGGCCAGCTTCGTGCTGCTGCTGGCCATCGAACTCATCTGCCTGCCCATCTTCGGCATTTTTTACAACATCACCTGGACGCCCAAATTCTGGCCACTGCTCGGCGTCTTCCTCCTCGGCACCTGGGCCATGACCATTCTCGGCACCCTCTTCAGCGCCCTGACCGTGAACCTCAGCCTCCGCGAACTCATGCTGCCGATGCTGCTCTATCCGATGATGATCCCGGCGCTGATGTCGGCCATGCGCCTCACCACCATTCTGCTCTCCGGTAACGACATCGGGGGCGACGATCTCGTCTGGCTCCGGCTCCTCATCGGCTTTGACGTTGTATTTACCACCCTAGCCCTCGCGCTAGTAGAGACGATTCTTGTAAGGTGAACTCCATGGAGAAAAATATTCGCTTGGGTATTGGCGCGATGGCCGGATTGCTCCTGCTCCGGAATCTATACGTCATCCTCTTCAATCTGCCGGACGAAATGGAGCAAGGGCCCATCTACCGGATCTTCTACTACCACCTGCCCGCCTACTTCACCGCCATGTGCTGCTACATGACGGCGCTGGTCGCGAGCGTGCTCTACCTCACCAAGCGCAATCTTCGCTATGACGCCATCGCCATGTCCGCCACAGAAGTCGGCCTCGCCTTCGCCGCCGTCAACCTCATCACTGGCATGATCTGGGGCCGTGTCATCTGGGGCATCTGGTGGGCGTGGGACGCGCGTCTCACCTGGGCGCTCATCTGCTGGCTCGTCTATTTCGGCTACCAACGCGCCAAGAACTCGGCCGTGCTTTCGATCTTCTCCTTCGTCTCGGTCGCCATCACCTACAAGGCGATCGAATGGTGGCGCACCCAGCATCCCGGGCCCGTACTTAGCTTCCGCACCGGCCAGCAACTCATCGACCCGGAAATGGAGCGCATGCTGTACACCAACTTTTTCGCCCTCGCCTTGTTGGCCTTCGTCATGGTCACCGTGCGCCTCAATCAGGAAAACCTACAGCGGCAGATCGACGGTCTCCGCCGCCGCGCCCACGCGCTCTAAGGAAATCTCATGGACTCACGCAATATTCAATTCATGTTCTGGGGCTTGGCGGTGGCCTGGGGCTTGCTCGCGATTTATGTTGTAATGCTTGCTGCGCGCGAGAGCCGGTTGCAAAAGCAACTGGACAGTTTGAAGCGCATGCTTGAGGAGAAACAATGAATCGCCGTCATTTGCTCGGCCTCGCTGCCGCGGCACTGCCTGCCCGTCACCTTGCTGCTCAGGAGCGCGCCGCCCGCGCCGTCCGCGGCATGCCTTCCCCGAAAATTAAGGATGTCAGCTTCATTGCAACCGCCCCCGGCGGCCTGCGGCTCGGCGTCGTTAAGATCACGACCGACCAGGATGGCCTGTACGGCTACGGCTGCGCGACCTACACGCAACGCGCCGATCTCGTCGTGGAAGCCGTCAACCGCTACCTGAAGCCCTTCCTCGTCGGCAAGCCCGCCGACCGCATCGACGACACCTGGCAGGCCTGCTACAACTCCTCCTACTGGCGCAACGGCCCCGTGCTGAACAACGCCATCTCTGGCGTCGACCAGGCCCTGTGGGACATCAAAGGCCGCCAAGCCGGCATGCCCGTCTACCAGCTCCTCGGCGGCAAGCTCCGCGAAGCCGCCGACTGCTACGGCCACGCCAGCGGCGGCGAGATTCCTGAAGTCATCGATAGCGTCCGCAAGTACATGGCCCAAGGCTTCCGCCACGTCCGCGTCCAAGTCGGCATCCCCGGCATGGCCGCCTACGGCTCTGGCGGCGCCGTCGATACCAAGGTGCAAGCGCTCCACACCGGCCCCGTCTACGAGCCGGCCGTCTATATCCGCCGTACCCTGAAGCTCTTCGAAGCCTGCCGCAAGGAGCTCCCCGAAGATCTCGAACTCTGCCACGACGTCCACGAACGCATCAGTCCCACCCAGGCTCTGCAAATGGCCCGCGACGTCGAGAAGTTCAAACTCTTCTTCTTTGAAGATCCGCTCAGCCCCGAAGACCTCGCCTGGTTCCGCATCATGCGGCAACAGACCTCCACCCCCATCGCCATGGGCGAACTCTTCAACAGCCCCCACGAGTGGAGCCCGCTTATCGCCGAGCGTCTCATCGACTTCATCCGCGTCCACGTCTCCCAAGCCGGCGGCCTCACCCCCTGCCGCAAGATCGCCATCCTCGGCGAACACTTCGGCGTGAAGACCGCCTGGCACGGCCCCGGCGACGTCAGCCCCATCGGCCACGCCGCTAACGTCGCCCTGGACCTTACCAGCTACAACTTCGGCATCCAGGAGTACAGCGCCTTCAGCGAACGGCTCCAGGAGATCTTCGTCGGCTGTCCCGAGATGAAGAACGGCTACCTCTATGCCAACGAGAAGCCCGGCTGGGGCATCGAAGTCAACGAGGAACTCGCGAAGAAATTCCCCTACGGCCAGAACGAACGCGGCGAACGCGGCCGCTACAACGGCGGCTGGGGCGAAGTCCGGCGCCGCGACGGCACCATCATCAAGCAGTAATTCGGCGGAGCCCCTCGGCGAACGTACCTGGCTCGGTGAGTAAGCTCACCACCAGGTACGGGCCGCCCTCCAGATCAAAGAAGTAACCGGGCTGGGTTAACACTCGCTTCTCTTCGAGTAGATACCCGGCCCATTCTTCGTCCGTTCGGCTCGCCGGCATGCGCAGAATCGCGCACCATCCGCCCTCCACCCGCAGCGCCCCCGGCACGCGCGCCAAATTCCCCCGCACCCGTTCGAGAATCTGCCCGTGCACACTTGCCCGCAGCAGCCCCGGCAATGCCCACTGCACCGGCGTCGAAACCGAAAGATAGGTGTCCGCGATCAACTCCAATCGCTCCCGCGCCTCCGCCGCCCCCGGACCTGACACCCGAATCCACCCGGCCTTCATCTGCGGCATCCCCGCCGATTTCGATAACCCGTCCAGCACGAACGTCAGCACGCGCCCGTTCTCCCCCAGCGTCGGCAGCACGCCCTCCACGTGCGCGTAGGAAGCAAACACCTCGTCTGAAATCAGCGGCAGCCCATACCCCGTCAACCGCTCCAGCTCAAACGCGTGCAGAAACGACCCCGTCGGATTGTTCGGATGCACCGCCAGAATCGCCTTCGTCCGCGGCCCCAGCTCCCGCTCCAGCGCCGGAAAATCGACGAACCAACCTTCGGCATATCGCAGCGGATACTGCTTCACCCGCACGCCCTCCAGCCCCGCCAGAAACTCGAAGAGCGGGTACGAAGGCCGCGGCACCAGAATCTCATCGCCAGGGTCGCACAGCAGCTTGAACAGCCACGAATAGCTCTCGCTCGTCGACGCCGTCAGAAAGTCCGCCTGCACGGTCTCCCGCGCCCCCGGCAGCCCCCGCGGGTCCGGTTCATAAGTCAACATCTCCGGCCGCGCAAACGCCGCCAGCATCTCCTTCTCCGGATACGCCAACCCCACCCGCGTCGGGTTCGTCTCCGTCAGATCCAAATATTGTCCGCGCAGCGCCGAGGCCCGCTCGGAAAGCGCGTTGGACGGCGTGCTCCAAGGCAGCCGGGAAGAGAACATGCTTGTTATGATCGCACTATGCGTTTGCTTGGCCTGCTCCTGTTCGCCAGTGCGTTGTGGGCCCAGCCCGTCACCAACGCCGCCGTCCACAGCCCCGGCTCCGGACCCGCCAAAGGCCATCTGATGGTCATTGGCGGCGGCGCCCTCGGCCCCGAAATCCTCAGCCGCTTCGCGACGCTCGCCGGCGGACTCGATGCGCCCATCGTCGTCATCCCCACGGCCGGGGAAACCGTCCCGCCCCTCGCCCGCCATCCGCTCATCCGCCACGGCTTCACCAACGTCGTGCAACTCCACACCAAGGACCGCGCCGAAGCCAACTCCCCCGCCTTCCTCGCTCCCCTCCGCGCCGCCAAGGGCGTCTTCATCGATGGCGGCCGCCAGTGGCGCCTTGTCGATAGCTACCTCGGCACCAAGACCCAGAAGGAACTCGAAAACCTCCTCGCCCGCGGCGGCGTCATCGCCGGCACCAGCGCCGGAGCTACCATCCAGGGCAGCTACCTCGTCCGCGGCGCCCGCGAGGGCAACACCATCATGATGGCCAAGGGCTACGAAGAGGGCTTCGGCTTCCTGCGCAACGTCGCCGTCGACCAGCACTTGATCGCCCGCAAACGCGAGAACGATCTCGTCCCCGTCATCGCTCTCAAACCCGAACTCCTCGGCATCGGCATCGACGAAGGCACCGCCATCGTCGTCACAGGCAACACCTTCGAAGTCATCGGCCCGAGCAAGGTCGCCATCTACGACAGCAACTACGGCGTCGGCCCCGACGGCAAGCAATACTACTGGCTCTCCGCCGGCGACTGCTTCGCCATCACGGCAAGAGTGAAGCAATCGTGCGCGCCGCCAACGCCGTCCCGTCGATCGGCTCAGTAAAAAATCCCCGCAGCCGCGCCGCCTGGTTGTCATAACGCCGGGGGAAGGGAACTGCCGTGTGGTTTGCCCGCCCCAGCATATCGGCCATCATGTTGTAGCCCGCCCCGCTGTAAACATGTGCCGCCCGCGCCATTACGTTACACGCTGGATAGTAATTCAGGTTCACCACCGCCCGCGGCTCCGGCGCCAGCGCCACCAACTGTGCCACCTCCGCCGCCGGCCCCGAATGCACCACCAG
>LNFE01000258.1 GCA_001464575.1 Acidobacteria bacterium Ga0077553
CGCGCCCCGGCTCGAGCCGAATCGGCCCCGGCAACCGCACCGTGTCCCCCGGCAGCAGCGCCTCCTGCTCTGCCGCCAAGGGCTCGGCCTGTATCACCGCGTCGAACCCCACCACCGCCACCGGCTCCCGTAACCGCCGCGCCACATGCACCATCGCCCGGCCCCGCGGCCGCTCCCCCCGCAACCCCTGCGCGAACGTATCCATCACCACCACCGCCGGCGCACTCCGCGCCAGATACTCCTCCACTGCCTCCGGCGCCAAGCCCACAATCGGACATCGCGCCAACCCCGCCACCCCCCGCCCAAACGGTGAGTTGGAAAGCAGTCGCGCGTCGTGCCCCAGCTCCCGCAACGCTAAACACACGGCCAGCCCCCGGTTCAGATGACCCAGGCCCGACCCCGGCGCGTAATAGGCAATCCAGCTCACCCCGCCGCCAACCGGACCAGCTCCAGCAGCGCCTCCCGCTCCCGCTCGGCCGAAAACGTCTCCCGGACAAACCGTTGTGCCGCCGCTGAGGCCGCTGGCAAGTCCGGATGCGCCAGCGCCTGCGCCGTCACCTCCCCGGCCGCCTCCCGGTCCTCGGCCGAAAACACGAACCCGGCGTCCCCAATCGGAATCGCCGCGTCCGACAAAATCGGCACCACCCCGCAGGCCATCGCTTCCAGCAACACGTTCGGCATGCCTTCAAACAACGATGGAATCGCCACGAAATCGCAAGCTCGGTACAGCCCCGGCAACTCCTCCGGCCCCGCAAACGGAAGCCGCAAACTCCGCGGCGCAATCGCCGGATCTTCGAGAATCATCGCCGTCGGCAGATCCACCGTTCCCACAATCAGCAGCCGGATTTTGTCGAGCAGCCCGCGATCCCGCACCGCCTCGAGCCACCAAGGAATTCGCTTCTTCGCCTTCAACTCCCCAAACAAGCCGATCACCTTCGACCCGTCCGCCCGCAGCAACCCCCGAATCTCATCCCGCCGCCGCAGGTCCGCCGGCAGTGCCTCCCATCGCGCCACGTCCACCGAGTTCGGCGTCCACTCCACCGGCTTCCCCGGATACAGCCGTCGAATTCGGTCCACCTTCTGCGGCGTCACCGCGCCAATCGCCGAAGCCCGCGCAAACGCCTCGTGCAGCCACGCGCTCTTGGTCGGGTGAAACCAGTCCCGGTCAAGATCGTTGCCCCTGACCAGCACTACACTCGCGCACCCCAACCAGGTGCCAAACGTCGTCGCATAGTATCCCGCGCCCGATGCGCCAAATCCCACCACCGCCGCATACGGCGGCCGCAGTTGCGCAAACGCCAGATTCACGGCCAGCCCGTCTTCGTTATCCGGCGGAATCAGGAAGTCGCAGCCGTTGTCCCGCGGCGTCATCTGTTGCGCCGCCGCTCCCAAAACGACTACATCCACGAAGCGCCCCGACTGCCGCAACTCTCTCACTTGCCGGGCACAGCTCGTCGCCATGCCGCCGCGCCCCGGCGGGTAGTGTTCGGTAATCCACAGTAACCGCTCGCTCACGTTTCAAACTCATCGTAGCCTTCCACTTCCTCCCGCTCCACCGATTGCCGGTCCCGGTTCGTAAAATACTGCGCCCCGCCGTACTGCGTATAGTACGAACTCCGGGAGGACTCAAGCTCCGTCTCCTCATTCTGTTCGTAGCCCTGATTCGAATTAGCGCAGTTCGGACACGCCGGCCCGTTCGGTCCCGAAACTGTATGCATCATGCAAAGCGACCGCCCGCACAGACTACACCCTCCCATAGCCGGCGCTTCACACGGCTGCGGCACCAGCAGCCCGGTTTGCCATTGACACGTCATTTCGCCTCCGCCGGCCGCATCGAGCAAAGCCGGTACAACATCCCCACGGCGTCAGCGCCGCTCGGGTTCTGAATCGGTCGTCCAAACTTCTCTTTATAGACGAACCACCGGTCCAGCACCGCTACGTCCAAACCCTTCTTCTTGGCCACCCGCAGGCGCTCCCACGTCGGATCCACCTTCGGCTGCCCCGCCCATTCCACCGGCGTCGGCGGCACAATCGTCGCCGTCAGCCGGCACAACTTTTTATACTTCGTCTTGGTCTTATACCCCCCGCGCGCCTTCCTCTTGGTCCGCTGCAACTCGATCAGTTGATCCACCTGCCGCAGCGTCAGCTTGTAGCCATCGCGCAACTGCAACCGAAGCTGGCACCACGGGTCGGCGTAAACATACTGGTAGCGGCTCACAAAGCCGTTCGCGGGCAGCTCTTTTTTGGGGCCGCACTTTGCTTGCGTCGGCCCGGAAAGGTCGACGTTCACCCGAATCGTGGCCTTCGGGTCCAGATCCTTCCGCACTTGCCGGAACAACTGCTGCAGCATCGCCAGCGCGTTCTCGGGCAGGTTCTTTTTCTTCGCCTTTCGCCAGAGAACAATCGCGACAATCAAATGCACGATTCCACCCAC
Source organism: Acidobacteria bacterium Ga0077553 (assembly GCA_001464575.1). Lineage (GTDB taxonomy): Bacteria > Acidobacteriota > Terriglobia > Bryobacterales > Bryobacteraceae. The sequence goes on from LNFE01000258.1 coordinate 2,435, forward strand.
CAACATTGCCGAGCCAGTCGCTGCCTCGTCGTTGTCGATCACGATAATCCCCACGAAAACGCCCAAAAACGCCAGAATCACGGCCACGACCACCCACTTCAGCCGAAACGCGATAAGAGCGTCCATGGCGGCATCGTAGGCAATGAGTTGCTTCAGCAACTGGTCAAACGCCCCGTACTCCCACTCCCCGCGGATAGCCTGCGCTTCGGCGGCCTGGCGGGCCACAGGCGAAAGATCATTGAGTTTCATAAGGTCCGGTCACGACACTCGAGAATTTGGCGACGCTCACGAGGATAACCGAAGTCAGCCCTCGCTTGCAGGTCGCACCGAACAAACCCGCATTAACACCCCGGCCAACTCCGCGCCCGTCGGCGTCTGCTTCGGCTGCTCCTGCTTCTGCTTGTACAGGAACCACCGGTCCCATACCGCCACCGTCCGCCCCTTCTTCGTCCCCGCCCGCACCCGCTCCCACGCCGCATCCACCGGTCCCGGCGCCTGAAATTGCACCGGCTCTTTCGGAATCAGCGTCGCCGTCACGCGGCACAGCTTCGTGAACTTCGATTTCGTCTTCTGCTTGCCCCGCGCATTCCGCCGCGTCCGTTTCAACTCCGTCATCTCATCGCGCTGCCGCAGCCTCACCGTATATCCATCGCGCAACCGAAACCGAAGCTGCAGCCATGGGTCTCGATAAACCGCCTGCTCCCGCCGTATCCAGCCCTCCTGCGGCAGCGTCAGCAACGGCCCCCGCTTGGCCGGCGTCATCCCGGAAAGGTCGATCCGCGCCTGAATCGCTCCCTCCGGATGCAAGTCCTGATAGATCCGCCGGAACAACTGCAACAGCGCCGCTAGGTTGTTTTCAGGCAGCGTCATCGCCCTCACTCGGCTCCACGCCACGCCGAACCCGATCGCCCCGGCAATGCTCGCGAGACCCAGCACCAGCAGCGTCCACCCCACCAACTCCAACTCTTCATCAATCAGAATCACGCCGACAATCGTGCCGATAAAGGCCGTGATAATGCATAGCACCATCGCGGCAAGCCGGAACTTCGTCCGCTTATCCGCCACGGCGTCGAACGCCGCCAACTGCTGCAGCAGTGCCGCAAACGCGGCATACTCCCAGTCGCCTGTAATCAACTTGCTCTGCACGACAGCCCGTGCAGCTAGAGAAAGTTCTTTTAGTTCCATAACACGCGGCGAAACACTGTCTGCAATTGCCGATGCACGTGAGCATAGCTGAATTCCCGCTCCGCCCGCCGCCGCGCCGCCTCGGCGTACCGCGGCGCCTCACCCAACATGCTATAGAGCGCTTGCATCCACGCCCGCCGGTCCCCCGGCGCCACCAGGATGCCTTCCCGCCCATCCTCCATCCACTCCCGCACCACCGACAGATTCGACGCCGCCACCGGCACCCCCGCCGCCATGCTCTCAATCATCTTCACCGGGCAACACCCCTGCACCGTATTCCGCGACGTCTCCGTCAACGGCGCCACCGTGAACTCCAACCGCCGCAGAGCCGCCGGCAGCGCCGGATGCGCCAGCGGCCCAAAGAACTGCACCCCCTCCGGCAACCGCCGCGGCGCCCGCCGCTCGGTGAACACCGCCATCCGCACCCCGGGCAAATCCGGCGCCAACCGCCGGAACGCCTCGAACACCACCTCCACCCCCTGCCATGGCTGCATCCCCCCCACATAGCCAAACCATCGCCCCTGCTCCAACTCCGGCACCGGGCACGGCCCCGCCGCGTCCGCAAAGAAGTAAGGCGCCGCTGCGTTCGGTATCACCGTCACCCCCGCCCGCCCCAGGGCCCGCGCGGTCACCGACGACACACACAAAATCTCATCGGAATGTTTTAAACAGAACCGCTCAATATCGCCCACCTTCGCCTGCAGCGCCGCATTGGCCGCAAACCCCGGCCGCGCATACCCCAGCTCCCAACTCGGCAGCGCATTCACCTCAAAGATCGACGGCGTCCCCGGGCAGGCCCGCAACAACGGCGCCCCGCCCCACGGATCCCGGTATACGATCAGCTCCGCCCCCGCCCGCGCATGAAACTCCACGAACCGCGCAAACGCCGTCGCCCGCAAGAGCAAGTCCGGATACCGCGCCGGCAAGCGATATATAGCAATTCCGCCCGCCTCCTGCCGGTCAGGCAACCCCGCCGTCCCCAAGCACAGCACCGTCACCTGATCACAGACGCCCCGCAGCGCCGTCACCATCGAAGCAATATGGCTCGACGAGCCCTTGCCCCGCGGAAACACATCGAACGCCGCGTAGATCGCCCGCGTCACGGCAGCGTGAACACCGTCAGCGCCGAGTCATTCGAAACGGCCACGTATTGCTTGCCCGCAATCGCATACGCCATCGGCGAACTACGAATCGCCGCCCCCGTCGCGTGGTGCCACAGGATCTTCCCGCTCACCGCGTCCAGCGCCATCAGGCTCCCCTCTTTCGACCCCGCAAACACCAACCCGCCCGCTGTCGCCAGCACCCCGGCCGCATGCGAACCCGTCTGAATCCGCGTGCTCCAACGGATCGCGCCGGTCGCCGGCTCCAGCGCCCGGATGAAGCCCGGCTCGCCCACCTTCTCGTCCTCCCGCTGCCCGCCCCCGGTGAATGGCTGCCCCGGCTCCGGCTTCTTCGTCTCGGTGAAGTAGGTCGCGCACGTCTCCCGCACCGTCAGGTAGAAAAGCCCCGTCTGCACGCTATACGATGGCGCCGCGAAATTCGTCGCCCCCGACGCGTCCGGGCAAACGTAGTTTCCCTCCGCCGTCGGCGTCGTATTCGGCAACACAATCGGCCTGCCCCGCGCGTCCAGCCCTTTCGCCCACGTCTGCTTGGCAAACGCCTGCCCAGCCACGAACTCGCCCGTCACCCGGTCAATCGCGTAGTAAAACGCGTTGCGATTCGCCATAATTAGCAGCTTTCGCTTCTGCCCCTTCACCACCGCATCCACCAGCACCGGCGTCTCGTTCGCGTCCCAGTCGTGTACGTCATGCGGCGTGTACTGGAAGTGCCATTTAATGCGGCCCGTCGCCGGGTCCAGCGCCAGTACGCAGTTCGAATACAGGTTGTCGCCCGCCCGGTCCGCGCCGTTGTAGTCCGGCCCCGGGTTCCCCGTCGTCCAGAACAGCGTGTTCGTCTCCGCGTCGAATGTCCCCGTCATCCACGTCGGCGCTCCGCCATACTTGGCCGAATCGCCCGCCCAGGTCGCCCGGTTTGGATCGCCCGGCGGCGCCACCGTATCCGTCCGCCACATCTTCTTCCCCGTCGCCGCGTCGAACGAATACACGAACCCCGTCAACGCGCACTCGCCCGCCGTAATCCCCACGGCAATCTGCCCGTTCACCGCCAGCGGCGCGTGCGTAATCGAAAACCCCTTCCGGTAGTCCTCCACTTCGACATCGAAAATCACGTTCCCGGTCTTGGCGTCCAACGCCACCAGATGGGCGTCGAGCGTCGCCAGATATACCCGGTCCCCCAATATCGCCAACCCCCGGTTCGTCATCACCGTGCAATGGCTATGCACCTCCGGCAGGTTCCGCTTGTACTCCCAGATCATCCGCCCCGTCCGCGCGTCCAGCGCCGCCGCGTTGCTCCGCGGCCCGGTCACGAACATCAGCCCGTCCACCACAATCGGCACCGTCTGAATGTTCGAAGCGCCAAACTGATACGTCCAAGCGTTTCGAAGACTAACGACGTTCGCCGGCGTCACCTGCGCCAACTCCGTGTAGTGCTGCCCCGCCAGGTCGCCCCAGTAAGTCAACCAATTGTGCGGTTCCCGCCGCGCGTTCTGAATCCGCTCCCACGTCACGTTCAGGTCCGCCGCCGGCTTCCAAGCCAACGGCTCCACGGTCCCTGCCTTCAAAAATGCGAGCACGTCGTTCGTCTGCGTCGCCGTCAATTTCGCCGCCGGCATCAGGCTCTCATGCGTCTGCGTCACCTCCCGCACCGCGGCCTTATCCAGCAAATGCAGCTTCTCCTGCCGGTCCATCAACTGAATCGAAAACGTATCTTCGTTCTTCGCCACGCCCGTCAACGTCCGCCCGTCCCGCATCGCCACGTTCACTGTCCGGAACCCCGGCCGCATCTTCGCGCTCGGCTCCCGCAGCGACGCGCGCAGGTCCTCCTGCCGTCGATCCTTAGCCACCGTCGTCAGGTCCGGCCCCAGCCGTCCGCCCCGGCCCTGCACCATATGGCAGTTGCCACATCCTGCCGCCCCGAAAAACAGCGCCCCGCCGGCCTTCGCATCGCCCGTGAACGCGGCTTCCGTCTTCGCCCCTTCAAGCGAGCGCAGATACGCCACCACGGCCTTGGCATCTTCGTCCGGCATTGGAAACGCGGGCATCTGTGTCCCCGGAATGCCCTTCACGATATTCCGCAGAATCGCCTCGTCGCTCCCGCCGGATTTCCAGTCGCCCCGCGTCAGGTTCGGCGCCCGGCCGCCTAGGGCCCGCGACCCGTGGCAGGCCGTGCAGTTCTTCTCGAACAACTCGCCGCCCCGCGCCACCGGATTTGCATGGGGAGATTGCGCCAGCGCCACCCCGGCGACCAACAGAAATCGTACGATCATCCGCACGAGTCTATCGCGCTTACTTCAAGGACTTCAAATACTCGAGCACGGCCTCGGCATCCGTCCGGCTGAACTTATAGGCCGGCATCGGCGGCGCCGACGGCTCGCCCTTCGGCGTCAGCCCCGTGGTCAAGTACTTCAGCATGCTGAGCTCCCCCCACTTCACCCACAGCCGGCTCCCCGCCGTCAGGTCCGGCGTCGTCTTCTTCCAGTTCGGCGGCGCCGCGCCCAGCGGCTGAAAGTCCAGCACCGCGCCCTTCATCCACTTATTCCGGTCCAACTCGCCCTTCTCCGTCTTCGGCGTATGGCAGTCGGCACACATCGCCACGTTCTCGACAAGATACTTGCCCCGTTCAATCAACTTCGGATCCGCCGCCGCCAAAGGCAGCACCAGGAAGAGCACCAGAAAGCACCGCATACTTCAGCTTACTCTGACCGCAAGGACTCAAGCAGCGGAGCCCGCAACGCCGCCCGCGTCGCTAGTACCGATGCCATAAGCCCCGTCGCAAAAACCGCCGCCAAAAGCCCGGCAATCGCTAACAACGGCGGCGCATGCCCCCGTTCATACAGCGTAGGCGCCACCGCCAATAAGGCGCAAACCACCCCCACCGTCAATCCAAACGCCAGCAGCAGCACGTTCTCAAGCACGATCACCTGCGCCACCTCGCCGCCCGTAAATCCCACCGCCCGCAGCAGCGCCAACTCCCGCCGCCGTTCGAGCACATTCCGCAGCAGCACCGCCCCCAACCCAAACGTCCCTAGCAACAGCCCCAGCGCCCCCAACGCCTGGAACGTTGACAGGTACGCATGCTCCACGCGCAGGAACTGCGCCAGCTTCTCCGCCACCGTCATCACGTCCAACCCGGAATCCGAAAACTGCTCCTCCAACCCCGCGCCCGGCTCTTTCTCAAACAACATCATCCGGAACCCCTGCTCCCCCGGAAACCCCTGCAAAAACGCCTTCTCCCCCACGATCACCTCGCTCTGGAACACGCTTCCCGCCAGCGTTGCCACAAAGCGAATCCGCACGCCCCCATCGAGCGTCATTTCGTCGCCCACGGCCTTGTGCAGAATGTACTGCAGCGAATTTGCATCCGCCGCCGCCGGCAACGCCCCATCCGCCAGCGGTGTATCCAACGCCGGCACGAACCCCGCCGGCAGCGCCACCACCTTCGGCCGCGTCGGCGCGTACAAGTTCAAACAGCTCGCGTCCTCGCCCGGCCGCACCCGCAGCATCACCGCCCCGTCCAGCTTCTCATACAGCGGCGACTGGCTCTCCCCCAAATACGCATACTTCCCAAACGCCAACGCCGACTCCGGCGGATGCCGAAACGCCTCGAGCGAAATCAGCAAAAACGTCGCGAAGGCAATCAGCGCAATCGTCATCATCGATCGCGTCGGCCGCTGCCCCGCATTCGCCCACGCCAACCGTCCCAGCGAATCGAAGTCCCCCCGAATCCCTGCCTCCAGCAAAGCCCGGCTCCCCAAAGCTCCGCCGACCAGCAACAAGAAGCCGGCCCCGAAGAACCCGCCCTCCGCCGGCAACCGTCCCGCCGCCGCCGCCCCGGCCAACAGCAAGCCCCCCGAAAGGAACCCCACCGCCACCCACCGCAGCCGCGCCGCCGTCCGCGGCAGATCGTCCAACTGCCGCCCCGCCAGCAGGTCATGCGGCGAAAGCTGCCGCATCCGCCGCAGCGTAATCACCACCACCAACACGCTCACCACCACGCCCGGCACCACCGCCCCCCGCAGCGCCCCCGCCGTTAAATGCAGTTCCAACGCCTGCGTCCCCACCGCATCGTTCCACCAGTTCCGCAACCCATACAGCAACCCGCTCGAATACAGCCACGCCCCCACGCAACCCAACACCGTACCCAGCAAGCCCAGCACCAGCCCTTCCCGCACGAAGATCCGCCTAACATCCGCCCGCGAATATCCCACCGCCAAACACAACCCAATCTCCCGCAGCCGCTGCTCCAGTCCCAACCGGAAAAACAGCGCCGTCAGCAGAAACGCCGAAATCATCACGAACCCGCTAAACATGCCAAAGTACATGCCGAAGTCCGTGCTCCCCGCCGAAGCCGCCAACGCCTGCTCCCGCAGCGGCAGCAGCGTCAACCCATCTTTAGTTAGGTCCACACTCGGCAAAAATCCCGCAATCCAGGCCTGCTCCTTCCCCGCCGGATACATCCGGATCGACGACACCTTCCCGAACCGCGAACCCCACAGCCGCTGCCCATCGGCCAGCGACACAAACGCCTTCGGCGTCGTCTTGTACTGCTCCCAATACTTCTCGTCCACCGGCCGAATTTTATTCAAGTCCATCGGAAAGGGCGGATCCCAATCCGCCACCGTATCCGCGTCGCTGATGCCCGGATAGTCCGGGGCCATCACGCGGTCGCCCATCGTCGTCGCCCCGGCCACGCTCAGCAGCGTCGACGCCGTATCCAGCTTCCCCTCCTGCCGCCAGACGTAGTATTCGAGCTCCAACTTATCGCCCGGCTTCGCCCCCAACTCCCGCTGCGTCCACGCGTTCAGCCGGATCCCCTCGGTTACCTCCGGCGTCGCCGTCACCAGCGAATACGGCACCTCTTTCCCGCCCACCCGCATGAAGTTCGCCAGATACGTCAACAGCGGCTCCGCCTTCAATCCCAGCTTCCCGGCGGTCTCCGTAATCCGCGCCACCTGGTCCTCCCGCAGTAGCCCCGCCCCACTCTCAATCTGCATGCCGCCCGCCACCGGCCGCAGCTTCATCCCCAGGTCTTCCATCCGCAGCCCATCGCGCAGCTCGGCGTCCGTCACCCCCGGCCCGCTCACCAGCAACACGTTCGCCCGCCCCGCCTGTTCGAGCTCCTTCTGCAGCGTCGAAAGCGCCACGTAAACCACCCGCAACTCCCCCTGCTGCGGCTCGAGCGCAAAGCCCCCCGGCGTCGTCTGCTTCACGCGAAAGCGCACCGTCCGAACGGAGCCTTCCCGCCGCCCGTGCAACGACTCCTGCGGAATCTCGCTCGGCTTCTCAATCCGCACCAGCACCCCGTCCCCGGCCTTGGCGCCAAACTCCCGCGCCAGCGCCTCGCTCACCACCGCGTCCCGTTCCCCTAGCGCCACCGCCCCCAGGCCCTGCAACTTCCAGTACCGATCGTCCACCCCGTACACCAGCACCTTCGACGCCGACCGATTGCTCTCCTGGTGCTTCACGATGGCCTTGAAATGCAGCACCGGCGCCATCCCCCGGCCCTTCACCGCTAACCGGTCCGCCAACCCCTCCGTGAACGGCAACCCCGCCACCACCGCCGAATCCACGCGCCCCAGCCGGGCCAGCGCCAGCTCTTTCAACGAAGCCTGCACCGAGTCGCCTACAATCTGCGACCCGATCATCACCGCCACGGCCACCGCCACCCCGAAGACGACCGCCAGGTTCGTCCGCCAAAACCAAAGCAGATTCCCCATCATCACGAAACTTCTTCGAGGCGCCGCCCCGCCATCCGGTATTGCCGGTCCATCCGTTCCGCCAGCGCCGGGCTATGCGTCACCACCACCATCATCATGCCAGAATCGTTCTGCAAATCAAGCAACAGCTCGATCACTTCTCCCGCCGTCCGCTCGTCCAAATTGCCCGTCGGCTCATCGCACAGCAACAGCTCCGGCTGCCGAATCAATGCTCGCGCAATCGCCACCCGCTGCTTCTCCCCGCCAGACAGCTCCGCCGGCCGATGATTCAACCGCTCCGCCAACCCCACCCGCCGCAGCAACTCCTCAGCCCGCTCTTTCGCGCCCGGATCCGCCTTACCCACCAGCGTCGGCGTCAACACATTCTCCCGCACCGTACACTGCGGCAGCAGGCAATGGTCCTGAAAGATAAACCCGATCTTCTCGTTCCGAAACCGCGCCTGCGCGGCCTCATCCAGCTCCAACGGCCGCGCCCCGTCGAACTCCATCCGCCCACCCGTTGGCGCATCCAGCAAGCCCAGAATGTGCAGCAGCGTACTCTTGCCGCACCCCGATGGCCCCACAATCGATATGCGGTCGCGCCGCACAATCTGCAGGTCCACCGCCTCCAACACCGGCAACTCGCCAGCCGCCGTGCGATAAACCTTCGAAATTTGGCTAAGTGTGATCACGCGACTCTATGGTAAACGTCCAGCGCCGCCCGCGTCATGGCCTCAATCGAGTAGTGCTCTTTCACGCCCGCCAACCCCTGCGCCCCCAGCTCCCGCCGCAGCGCTGCATCATCCCGCAATTTCGCAATCGCCTCGGCCAACGCCCCCGGGTCCTTCGGCGCCACCAATAGGCCGCCCCCCGTCTTCCGGATCATCTCCGGAAACGCCCCGTGCGCCGGCTGCACCACCGGGGTCCCGCACGCCCAACTCTCGAGCACAAAAATCCCCTTCGGTTCCACATAGTCCGTCGGCACCGAAAGCACGTCCACACTCTGCAGAAACTTGGCCTTCCCCTCGCGATCCGGCGACCCGTGGTAGATCATCCGCTTCTCCCACTTCGCCAGATACTCGCGATGCTCCGGCAGGTTATACCCCGCCGCATGCAGCTCCACGCCCTCCAACCGCTCGACGGCCTCAATCAAATTGTGCAAACCCTTCTCGGGAGCAATCCGCGCAAAGAACCCCACGCGAAATCCGGAATGCGTCTTCTCCGCCGGCCCCAAGCCCTCAAAATTGATCCCCAACGGCACCACATGCACCTTCGCCGCCGGAATCCCCAGGTACCCGGTCATGTACTCGGCGTAGTATTCACTCGTCGCCAGAAACGCGTCGACATGCTTCACCTGTGCCCGAATCAGCTCCATGCTCCGGCTCCGCCAAGGCTCATGCAACCCGTCAAGGAACAAATCTTCGCCCTGCAAAGTGCAAACCACCGGCGACCCCGTCACCCGCTTCATCGGCTCGGCAAACGAAATCAGCAGCGTAAACGGCAAGCTGATGATGTCCGGCTTGCTCTCCGTCGCCAACCACTCGCAAAGCTTCTCGAACTCTTTTTTGATCGGCCCGTGCTCCCCTTCGAGCATCGACACCGTCATCTCGCCCAGAAACTTCGGGTCCACCGCCACGCCCCGCTGCGACGCCATCCGCAGCGCTGCATTCGAGTCCCACAGCTTGTCCAAAAACTTCGGCGTATGCCGAAACAGCGCCGACTTCTGCTGCAGGTAAACGCTAATCCCTCCGAAGAAAACCCGGTTCAGGCTATTGTTCGCCTCGTCCGTCAAAGTCGGCGTATAAACGGGAACGAGGACCACATCGTGGCCCTCGCTTCGCAACGCACCCGCGAGTGCGTTATCTCGCATGCAGGAGCCGCAGTACATATTGGCGGCCCCTACCGCTTGGAACGCGCGGCGCGAGTACAGGTGATCGAACAGGTTGCCCTCGTGCGGCTGATCCCACGAAATCTTCATCGTCGAAATCGGCCCCAGGTTCAACCGCCCAATGTGCGGATTCGCGAGCAACCGGTGATGCAACTGCTTGTCGTTGGTCAACGCCGTGCAAACCAGCGTCGGTCCCAGGCACTCCGGCAGATCGTGCGGTTCCACCTGAACCACGCTCACATGCGGATACCCGAACTCCCGGTTCGCCAGCGGATGCTCCTTCGACGACACGTGAATCACCGACGGCATCAGATACGTGCAGCCCTCATACTCAGCCACCCGCGCCGTCCCCCGCACCTTCGCGCAAAGGTCCTCAGCGCCGCCGTCGAGTTCGGAGTCCACCATGTTGCTGATCCGCTTCGCCACGTCCGGATTCGCCAACGGCGCGATGGCCGCCTTCGGGTCGTCCTCGGCCGTCGGCTGAATCTGCGCTAAGCGCTCCGCCAACGCCTCAGCCAACTTCCGCCCGTCTCCGGTCGTCCAAATGCTCGAACAGTTCACGCAGGAACGGCCCGAGTTGTTCGAAACCGAGTCCACCATCAGGTCGAGATACTTCTCCCAGTTGGCAGCCCCATCGTCGGCCAGAATGATCTTCGAATAGCCCGGCCCGTGGATCTCAATCCGCGGATCTCCGCTCCACGCCTTCGCCGCCGCCACGTCGCCGAACAACATCCCGCGGCCCGTTCCCCGCAGAATCTCGCCGCCGCCCGCATGGCTCGTCGGATAGTAGCCGAACACCTCGGCCGGCACGCCCGCCTTCACATACGCCTGAATGATCCGGTACGGCGCCCACGGCTCCGAACTGCCCGGCTTCAGAATCAGCGGCGTCTTCAGCGCAATCGCCGGCGCCCACAACGAATGTACGCCCGGCGAGTTCGACGGCAGAATCACGCCCATCGAATCGCCGCGCGGGAAGAAGCTCAGCGCCCGGCCATCAATGTCACCCACGCCGCTATCCAGCATGTCGAGATTCGGCAGCCGCGTCAGACCCATCAACACGGTCTCCATCGACGCCAGCACGCCCGCAATCTTTTCCATATTGCGGCGCACCATCACCCACGGCAAGCCCGTCGTCGCCGAAATGGCTTCGACAAACTCCTGCGGCGATTGCGTCGTCTCGCCCAGCGGCAGGTCGTGGTTCAGGAAGTAGTCCGACGCCTTCGCAGCCATCGCAATCAGTTCTTTCGTTGTGAAGCCCTGCAAAATCGCCGCGGCCTCGTGCTGCTGCATCAGGTCCCGCCGGATCAACCCGACATTCGCCTGGCTCGCTTCCACGTACGGCTTCCGCGTGCGATAGTGCACCGCCGTCGCCGTGTCCACACTGCGGTACGGCTTTCCGTACCGCAAAATCGGTAAATGAAGCATGGTTTAGTAGACCCCCTCAACCACGGACTTCTGGAACCGGGAAAACGGCCGTACGTTCCGCACCCCGTCCCACGGATACTGCTCGCAAGGCGCTTCCCGTTCGCACTCATCGCGCTCCAGGAACCGCGGAATAAAGGTTTCCTTCGTCAGCGTCGTCAACCGCACCCGGCCCGTCGCCCCGTAGTCGACCACCTTCTCGGCATCGTCAAAGTCCACCACTTCCAACACCGCGCGCGGAGCCGGCGGGTAGTAGATAATCGCCCAGTTGTCTTCCGGCTCCGGCGCCCGATGCGTCGCCAAACCCATCAGCGTATTGCCATAGGTCGGAGCAAAGTAGATGTTCGGTCCCAACAACTCTTCCACGGCAAAACGGTGAAACTGCGGAGTCATCTCCGTCCCGCCGCAGAATACGCCCTTAATACCCGCCTTCTCCAAATTGATCTTCTCGCACAGCGCTTCAAGCAGCTTCGGCGTCGTGAACATGCACTTCACTTCGTGCGCCCGCAGAATCGTCAACGCCTGATCGATGCAGTGCTGCTTATACAGCTCCGCCTCCTGCAGTTGACCCCGCTTCAGCAGCTTGATCACCCAACGCGGGTCCAGGTCCACGGAAAACGCAATGCCGCCCCGGTGCTGCGCCAAATGCTCGACAGCCAGCCGCAGCCGCCGCGGTCCGCTCGGTCCCAGCATCAGCCAATCGGAGCCCTTCGGAAAATGTTCGTCCGGCAAGGTCTCGGAAAAATTCTCGTAGTCAATCCGGAAGTCGTCCATCTGCACGCGCGACTTCGGGATGCCCGTCGAGCCGCCCGTTTCAAAGACATACACCGGCCGATGGGCTAAACCCTTCGGCACCCAGCGCCGCACCGGGCCGCCGCGCAGCTCATCGTCGTGGAAGTTCCCAAACTTGTCCAGGTCGGCGTACGACTTCACCTCTTTACGCGGGTCCCAGCCGGCCTCTTGGGCCCAATTGAGCCAGAACGGGCAGCCAGTCTCCGGGTTGAAATGCCATTCAACAATCTCGCGGACATGAGCGTCAAGGCGCTCCTTGCTCGCTTGTACTTTTGCAAAAAGATCGGGTTGGGTCGCGGTACTCATTGCCATATATCTTATTCTGATGTCATGCCCTCGCGAATGACGCGCATTTTTAAGCCGGTTCTTATCGCCCTTGGCGCCGTTGCCGCCGGGGCCGCTTTAGTCTTCGGCGTCTTCGGCGGCAGGGTCGATCTTGACGGCGGCGGCGTCCCCGCCCAAGTCAAATTCGACGCCCCCGAGGCCCACTATGAAAAGGTAGAAGCCAGCCGCGCCCAACCCGCGCCCGCGCCCCCTCCCGAAGCCGCCCCCGCTGCCGCCCCCCAACCCCCGGCCGCCTACTGGACCGACTTCCGCGGCCCCCTCCGCGACGGCCACTACACCCAAACCAAAATCCTCACCGCCTGGCCCGAAGGCAAACTGAAGCCCCTCTGGAAACAGCCCATCGGCGACGGCTGGGCCAGCTTCGTCATCGCCGACGGTCTCGCCTTCTCGATCGATCAGCGCAAAGCCCAGGAAGTCATCGCCGCCTACGACCCCGCCACCGGCCGCGAACGCTGGACCTACCGCTACGACGCCGATTTCCAGGAGTCCATGGGCGGCCCCGGCCCCCGCGCCACCCCAACCTGGCATGACGGCAAGCTCTACTCCCTCGGCGCCGAAGGCCACCTCGTCGTCCTCGACGCCAAAACCGGCAAGCTCCTCTGGCAGAAAAACATCCTCGACGACAACAACGCCGAAAACCTCCCCTGGGCCATGTCGGCCTCCCCGCTCATCGTCGACGACCTCGTCATCGTCCAGCCCGGTGGGCCCCAAAACAAAAGCATCGTCGCCTACAACAAACTCACCGGCGCCAAAGTCTGGGGCAGCCTCAGCGAAAAGGCCGCCTACGCCTCCCCCATCCTCGGCACCCTCAACGGCCAACGCCAGATCATCACCGTCACCGCCGTCCGCGTCGTCGGCCTCAACCCCGCCGACGGCAAGCTCCTCTGGGGGTTCCCGTGGAAAACTGAGTACGACGTCAACAGCTCCTCGCCCATCCTCGTCGGCCCCAACCAGTTCGTCATCGCCTCGGGCTACGACCACGGCACCGCCCTCGTCGAAGTCGCCCCCGACGGAACCACCAAAACCATCTGGCAAAACAAAAAACTCAAAACGAAATTCTCCACCGCCGTCCTCCACGAAGGCCACCTCTACGGCCTCGACGACGCCATCCTCGCCTGCGTCAATGTCGCCACCGGCGAACAAAAGTGGAAAGGGGGCCGCTACGGCTACGGCCAGCTCCTCCTCGCCCAGGGCCACCTGATCGTCACCACCGAACAAGGCGACATCGCCCTCGTCAAAGCCGTGCCCACCGGTCACGAAGAACTCGCCCGTTTCAACGCGATCGAAGGGAAAACCTGGAACGTCCCCGCCATCGCCGACGGCCGCCTCTTCGTCCGCAACACCCGCGAAATGGCCGCCTTCCAGCTCGGCGCGCCGTAACCTCCCTGCAACATCCCTACGCGATACTTACTCTGATGCGCCTCTGCCTCCTGGCCCTCCTGAGCCTGCCCCTCCTCGCCTCCGACCTCCGGGGCAAGCTCGATAACGCCCCCTTCACCCGCGTCCTCCTCACCGCGCCCAACGGCGCCATCCTCGCCGAAACCACCACCGACGCAAACGGCGAATACTTCTTCCAAAACGCCCCCGCCGACGCCCGCCCCGTACCCGCCCTCCTCGTCACCGTCACGGCCATCCGCGGCGCCGCCGTCGACGCCTCCGAATCCCCCCAAGTCGTCCTGAACGGCGGCAACCCCAACCCCACCGCCGCCCACGCCCTCGAAGGCCAGCCCAATGTCCTCATGCAGCAAACCGGCGCCGGCCAGGTCTCCCCCTTCCTCCGCGGCTTCACCGGCTATCAAGTCCTCAATCTCGTCGACGGCGTCCGCTTCAACAACTCCACCTTCCGCAGCGGCCCCAATCAATACCTCGCCTACCTCGAACCCAGCCAGGCCGACCACGTCGAAGCCATGCTCGGCCCCACCGGCACCCAGTACGGCTCCGACGGCCTCGGCGGCACCATCCAAGTCCTCACCCGCCCCACCACCTTCACCGACTCCCCCCGCTGGGCCGGCCGCCTCTCCCTCAACGGCCAGTCCGCCGACCTCGGCGGCGGCGCCTCCGCCGAAGCCGCTCACAGCACCGCCAAACTCTTCGTCCTGTTCGGCGGCGCCGGCCATCGCCACAACGATCTCCGCGCCGGCGGCGGCTACGACTCCCGCAACGTCCTCACCCGCCTCTACGGCCTCGACCGCAACCAGGTCAAGGACCTCCTCGGCGCCCGCCAGCAGGACACCGCCTACACCCAGGCCGGTGCCCACGGCAAAATCGCCTACCGCCCCTCCGCCACCCAGTCCCTCACCGGCTGGTATCAACGCGGCGAACTCTGGGGCATCCGCAACTACAAGGACCTCTGGGGAGGCCTCGGCCGCCTCACCAACGAGTTCACCCCGCAAATCCTCGACCTCGGCTACGTCCGTTACGAGAAGCTCAACGTCGGCCCCTTCGACTCCCTCTCCGGTCGCTTCTCCATCAACTCCCAGCAGGACGGTGGCATCCGTCAGAACCTGCGCGTCACCGACCCCGTCACCCGCGAATTCAACCGCGTTACCGCCTACGGCTACACCGGCCAGGGCGTCACCCACATTCAATCCCACACCCTCCTCGCCTTCGGCGCCGAACTCTACGACGAACGCATCCGCTCCGTCCGTACGGTCAATAACGTCGCCTCCCGCCCGCTCTATCCCAATAACTCGGGCTACCGCAGCGCCGGCTACTTCCTCCAAGGCTCCACCGAACTCCCCGCCCGCCTCCGCGCCGGCTACGGCCTCCGCTACAGCCGCGTCGACTCCTCCGGCCTCACCTTCGGCGATTGGACCGGCCACGGCTCCCTCTCCTACCGCCTCACCCCATCCCTCGCCCTCCACGCCACTGGCAGCCGCGGCTTCCGCGCCCCCAATCTCAACGACCTCGGCGCCCTCGGCCTCAACGATCTCGGCTACGAGATCCCCGTCGTCGAAGCCCTCTCTGCGAACCCCCTCCTCGCCGACTCCGGCGGCGAAGGAGCCCTCTCGAAGGGAACCCCCGCCCGCGCCCTCGGCTTTGAAACCCTCCGCAACGTCGAGTTCGGCGTCCAGTGGAAATCCCAGCGCCACTCCGGCCGCGTCCAGTTCTTCGATTCGCTACTCAGCGATCCCATCGTCCGCCGCACGCTCCTGTTCCCGGCCAACGCCGTCCCCACCTCGCTAGCGGGTCTCCCCGTCACTCCCATCGCCCAGACCGCCGCCCAACGCGCCCAGGGCGTCGTCACGGTAGCCACCACGTTCGACCCCCGCGCCGTCAAGGCCTTCGTCAACGACGGAGCCTCCCGCTACTGGGGTGTCGAAAGCCTGTGGCGCAGCGACCTCACCAGCCGCTGGCGCCTCCTCGCCAATTACTCTTACTTACTCGGCCGCGACCTCTATCCCAACCGCAACATCCGCCGGCTCCCGCCCCAGCAGGGTGAGTTCGCCCTCCGCTACGCCCGCCGCTGGTACATCGAAGGGGTCTTCCGCGCGAGTGGAGCCCAAAGCCGCTTAAGCGGCGGAGACATCGACGACGAGCGCATCGGAGCCTCCCGGCGCCGCTCTGACATCGCAGATTTCTTCAACGGCGGCCGCGCCCCCAACATCGGCGAAACGCTCCAGCAGATCCAGGACCGCGTCCTCCCCGGAGTAGCCAACGCGACCCGCGTCCCCCTCTACAACAGCACCGCCGGCTGGGCCACCATCGAGCTCCGCGGCTGGCTCCCCCTCGGCGAGCGCTGGAGCCTCTACGGAGGAATCGCCAACCTCACAGACCGCAACTACCGCATCCACGGCTCCGGCATCGACGCCCCCGGCTTCAACGCCTCCCTCGGCGCCCGCCTAACGTTCTAATCTATGCCTCATCAAATCGTCCTGGAGTACGACCCCGAGATTGACAGGTACTCCGCCGTCTGCACAGACCTCCAGGGCTGCGCCTCCGCCGGCGACACGGAAGCGGAAGCCCGCTTGAACCTCGAAGAAGCGATCCGTCTCTATCTGGACTCTTCCGAAATGGCTTTCCCTCCAGCCCGTTGAACGCGGCCTCGCCGATGCGAAAATGAGCTTTGCACATTGAACAAGTACTTGCGCGTTTCTCAAGGCTCAGGCAAGATGGCCTCCAGTGTCAGCTGAATGTTGGCGCTGAAGTGGAAAGCGTTCGACAAGCAGAGAGTCGGTTGAAACTGACCTTTCCCGATCAAGTGGTTCAGTTTTGGTGTTCAGTTGATGGCCTCGAGGTCAAAGACCCACCCTTTCGGCTCACTCCTCTTTCTGGACTTAGCATTCGCAATGGTCTGCTTGTATTCTGTGAGTGTGGGAGTGATGTCCACCTCGCATTCGATCTCAGCAGTATCAACGAAGCGGGCCAATGGTCTATCGTCAACGCGGCCACTGGGTATTGTGTAACGTTGACGATGGCGAGCTTCTGGTCGGCCCACATGTGGACTTGGATTGTGAAGCGTCGGCCGATCTGGTAGGCCTTTCGTCTTGCGCGCTTCCCGAGGAGCGGAAAGAAATGAGCGCCCCCAAACGGCCGCCGCCTCAAGCAATTGTGTTGAGCCAGCCAGCCGATCATGCACTCTAGGGTCCAATGCCGTCAGCCGCAACGCACCAAGGTTGCCCCGATTGCCCGTCCGTACTTTGGATCCAACGTGACCTCATCGAATGAAAACGACGCAGCCGTTCCGAAGTCTGGCCAACTCCGCTTGAGCTGATGGAACGAGAGGTAGCAGGTCATCGAGTTTGTTTGTGAGCGCACATACAACCAGAACCGATATCCGGCGATCCGCCGAGCTCTGTTGATAAGGGATGCCTTGATCCGTTGTGAGAAGAACATCGTAGCCGCGATCTTCGGCGGCACGAAGCAACGCTCCGTTCTTCATACCCTTAAGTCCCGCCCAGTCGGCGCTATGAACGTCGTGGTCGGGAAACGAATGCCGGAAAGCGATTGGCAAGCACTCGTCCAACAGGATCTTCATGCGATCTTAGCAAGCAGCGAATCCTTGGCCTCCTCAAGCGCCTGCACAGCCTGCTCGCGAGACACGGTGGGAAACTGGTCAACAAACTCATCCAACGAGTACCCGCCTTCCAGGTAGTCGATCAAATTCTTAAAGGGCACCCGCGTCCCTCGAAAGCACGGCGTCCCATGCATGATCTCCGGGTCGGACACGATGACTGCACTCTCCATAGCACCCTGATTGTATCCGGTTTACACCGGGCCACCTCCGCATACCCCACCCCCACTCCGATATCATGACCAAATCATGCGGCCCCTAGCGTTCCTCCTCCTCACCCTCCTCCCCGCAGCACTGGCCAACGACTGGCCCCAATTCCGAGGCCCCAACTCCACCGGCCTCTCCCCCGAATCCAACCTCCCCCTCGCCTTCAGCCCCACCGAAAACGTCGTCTGGAAAACACCCCTCCCCCCGGGCCACAGCTCCCCCGTCTTCTCCAAATCCCAAATCTTCCTTACCGGCTACGACGACAAATCGCTATATATCATTGCCCTCGACCGCAAATCCGGCGTCGAACGCTGGCGCCGCTCCCTCCCCCGCGAACGCGCCGGCGAGTTCCACAAACAAAACTCCCCCGCCAGCCCCAGCGCCGTCACCGACGGCCAAAACGTCTACGCCTTCTTCACCGAGTTCGGCCTCATCTCCTACGACGCTGCCGGCAAGGAACGCTGGCGCCTCCCCCTCGGCCCCTTCAATAACCCCTTCGGCATGGGCGCCTCCCCCGTCCTCTCCGGCAACACCCTCCTGATGCTCTGCGACGCCGAATCCGGCTCCTTCTTCCTCGGCATCGACAAAGACTCCGGCAAGCAAAAATGGCGCCGCGACCGTCCCGATGTCGCCCGCGGCTTCGCCACGCCCGTCCTGAACGGCCCCAACGAAGTCCTCGTCGCCGGCAGCTATCAACTCATCTCCTACTCCGTCTCCACCGGCGAACCCATCTGGTGGGTCGGCGGCCTCACCTGGCAGCTCAAGCCCACCCCCGTCCTCGGCGACGGCGTCGTCTACGTCCTCGGCTGGGCCGGCAACTCCGACACCGGCCAGCAGGAAGACGTCCCCCCCTTCGCCGAAGCCCTCGCCAAATGGGACGCTAACAAAGACGGCAAGCTCGCCCAAGCCGAAATCCTAGATCCCCGCCTCACCAAAGAATGGGCCGCCATGGACCTCGACCGCACCGGCGCCATGGAAGAACGCGACTGGAAAATGTACCAAACCCGCCGCCAAGCCGTGAACTCCGTCTCCGCCATCAAACTCGGCGGCCGCGGCGACATGACTGCCTCGAACGTCCTCTGGCGATATCACAAGTCCCTGCCCAACACCCCCTCCCCCGTCCTCCACAACGGCATCGTCTATCTCGTCAAGGAAAGCGGCATCCTCACCGCCCTCAACGCCAAAACCGGCGAAGTGCTCAAACAGGGCCGCCTCACCGGAGCCCCCGGCGACTACTACGCCTCCCCCGTCGTCGCCGGCGACAAGCTCTACGCCATCTCGCAAGAAGGCAAAGTCGTCGTCGTCCAAACCGGCGCCGACTGGCAGATCCTCCAAGTCAACACCATGAACGAAGCCGTCAACTCGACGCCCGCCTTCCTCGACGGGCGCATCTTCCTCCGCACCCACGAAAACCTCTACTGCTTTGCCAAGGGGGCGAAGTGATCTGGCCCATCCTCCTCCTCGCCTTCGTCGATTGGCCCCAGTTCCGCGGCCCCGAAGCCCTCGGCATCAGTGAAGGCCACAAACTCCCCACCGAGTTCAACGCGAAGAAGAACGTCGTCTGGCAGGTCCCCCTCCCCCCCGGCCACTCCTCCCCCATCGTCGTTGGCAAACGGATCTTCGTCACCGCCGTCGAAGGCGAAAAGCTGCTCACCATCGCTCTCTCCACCGAAACCGGCAAGGAGCTCTGGCGCCAGGAATCCCCCCGCCCCCGCAAAGAAAGCTTCCAGAAAACTAACACCGCGGCCTCCCCCTCGCCCGCCTCCGACGGCCAGCGCGTCTTCTCCTTCTTCGGCGATTTCGGCCTCCTCGCCTACACCGTCGAAGGCAAGCCCGTTTGGCAGATGCCCCTCGGGCCCTTCAACAATCCCAACGGCCACGGCTCCTCGCCCATCGTCGCCGACGGCACCGTCGTCCTCATCTGCGACCAGGACACCAACTCCTACCTCCTCGCCGCCGACGCCAAAACCGGCAAGGTCAAATACAAGATCGAGCGCCCCGAAGTCACCCGCGGCTACGGCGTCCCGGCCCTCTATAAACCCAAGTCCGGCCCCGTCGAGATGATCATCCCCGGCGCCTATCTCACCGTCGCCTACAACTTCGCCACCGGCGAAAAGCTCTGGTGGTTCGGCGGCATGTCCTGACAGTCGAAAAGTCCGCCGATCCTAATCGACGGCATCATGTACCAAAGCTCCTGGGAAACCGGCGGCGACGGCCCCATGCCGGAAGTACCGCAGTTCGATGAGATCCAGGCCGCCCACGACAAGGACAACAACGGCAAGCTCGACGCGACCGAAGCCCTCGCCTACGGCATCAAAGCCGGAGGCTTCACCGCCGCCGACCTCGACCACGACGGCTTCATCGACTCCCGCGAATGGGGCTTCTACCGCATGTTGAAGCAAACCCGCAACGCGCTAGTCGCGGCCAAGCCCGGCGGCCGCGGCGATGTGTCCAACTCCCACGTCCTCTGGCGCTACTCGAAGTCTCTCCCCAACACCTCCGCCCCCCTCCACTACGCCGGAGCTCTCTGGATCGTCAAGGACGGAGGCGTCCTGACCACCCTCAATCCCAAGACCGGCGAAGTCATCAAGCAAGGCCGCCTCACCGGAGCCCTCGAGCAATACTGGGCCTCCCCAGTAGCCGGCGACGGCAAGGTCTACATGATCAGTGCCGCCGGCAAAGTCGTCGTGCTCAAAGGCGCCGGCGAATGGGAGATTCTCGCCATGAACGAGCTCGACGACGAAGTCTTCGCGACGCCCGCCATCGTCAACGGCCGCATCTACCTCCGAACGCGCAACTCACTGTATTGCTTTGCCCAGCTTTAAGCCCCTGCACTTCGAGCGCCGCCCCCCGGACGGAGACTTCTACGACCGCATGTCCACCCGCCGCACGGTCCGCGACTTCTCCC
This sequence comes from Acidobacteria bacterium Ga0077553, assembly GCA_001464575.1. Taxonomy (GTDB): domain Bacteria; phylum Acidobacteriota; class Terriglobia; order Bryobacterales; family Bryobacteraceae. Next base: position 23,010 of record LNFE01000258.1, read on the forward strand.
CCGAACCCGTCCCTTACGAACTAATCGAACAGGCCATCCGCACCGCCGCCACGGCCCCCAGCGGAGCGAACCAGCAACCCTGGCACTTCGTCGTCGTCGCCGACCCCGAACTCAAGCGGCAGATCCGCGAAGCCGCCGAAGCCGAAGAGCGGGAGAACTACGAGCACCGTTTCCCGCCCGAATGGCTCGAAGCCTTGGCCCCCTTCGGAACCGACGCGAACAAACCCTTCTTAGAAACCGCCCCCTACCTGATCGTCGTCTTCGCCCTCAACCACGGCCTCACCCCTGAAGGCGCAAAGATCAAACACTACTACGTCCAGGAGTCGGTAGGCATAGCGACCGGCTTCCTCCTCACGGCCCTCCACATGGCCGGCCTGGCCACCCTCACCCACACCCCCAGCCCGATGGGCTTCCTAACAAAAATCCTGAACCGCCCCGCCAACGAACGCCCCTTCCTACTGATCCCCGTCGGCTACCCCGCCCCCGAAGCCCAAGTCCCCGAACTCACCAAGAAACCCCTCTCCGAAATCCTCACCCGCCTCTAAGATTCTGCAGCCTCCCCTTCGATCGGGTAACGTAGAACCAAAGGGCATACCGATCATGGAAGTACATTTCACTCCCGAACTGGAAGAAAAGCTCAATGACTTGGCCGCTCTCTCTGGGCGCCCAGCTAACGTGTGGGTGCAGGATGCGATTGCCGGGCTGGTTGACGAACTCGCGGAAACCCAGAACATGCTGGACCGCCGCTACGACGAGATCAAAAGTGGCAAGGTCAAACTCATTCCCGGCGACGAAGCCTTTGCCCGCCTACTCGAGCGGATCAATGCCCGCGGCTCCCAATCCGCATGAATGGGTTCGCCCTCCATCCTGAAGCCTTCAACGATATTGACGAGATCGCTAGCCACATCGGAGAGGACAGTCCGGAGGCGGCCCGGCGCGTCGTGGTCGAACTCTACAACGCTATCTCCAACCTGGTGTCTTTCCCCCACCAAGGGCACCGGCGCGAAGACCTCGCCCGACCCGCCTATCGCATCAAACGGGTCCGCAACTACCTGATTGTCTACGTCCCAGACGAAAGTCCGCTCTGGGTTGTGGCCGTCCTGCATGGCCACCGCAGCCCCCGCACGATGGCGGCGATCCTGCGGGGCAGGGAAGGCTAAAACGCATCCTCCCCCTACTGCAACCGCTTCCGATACTCCTGCCGAGCATACTCATACGCCCGCGCCATCTCCCCCCGCTCACTCAACTTCACTCTCCCCGTCTTCTGCTGCTCACACAAATCGACCGCCTTCAAGCACCACTCAATACTCTTCTTCTCCCGCACCGGCTCCTCCCCCACCGTCACCCAAATCGGATTCGTATGCGAGCTCGGCAACACCCGCACCGCCAACCAAGAACTCTTCTCAATCCGCGTCGTAAACGTCACCTCCCGCATCGCCCCATCCGCCTCCACTTCCGTCCGTTCC
>LNFE01000259.1 GCA_001464575.1 Acidobacteria bacterium Ga0077553
CCCGTTCCTCGCCATCTCCGTCGCTAAACTCACCTTCACCAGCAGCGGCAAGCCCAACCCCTACGGCTGGCACGACGTCGGCCAAGCCACCATGTCCATGGTTCTCGAAGCCCGCGCTCACGGCCTCCAAGCCCACCAAATGGGCGGCATCCTCCCCGACCGCATCCGCGAGCTCTACTCGATTCCCGCCGACTTCGTCCCCGTCGCCGGCCTCGCCATCGGCCGCTACGGCGACCCCTTGCTCCTATCTCCGGCCCTGCAAACCCGCGAAGCCGGCCCCCGCACCCGCCGCCCCGCCAGCGAGCTCTTCTTCCCCAACCGCTTTCAGTAGCCCCGCGCCAGCCGGTCCGCCAGCAGCGTCGGCAGCCCCGCTTCCCGAATCTTTCTCTGTGCGGTCTCCAGGTCATAGGAGACTCGCAGCAGCCGCACCGTCTTCCCGGCAGAGTCATACACCGCCGCGCCCACCCGCCAGTCCCCATCCCGCGGCTGCCCCGCCGAACCCGGGTTCACTAAATACCGGTAGTCCGGCGAAAGCTGAAACGTGTACTCGCTCTCGTCCGGAAACGGCGGCCCAATCGCGATCACCTTCCGCTGCTTCAACTGAAAGCCGCCCTGCAAATGCGTGTGGCCGAAGAACGTCAGCTCCTGCGTCGCGGCCTCCATCGCCACCCGCACCTCCGGCCCCTCAATCACGTACTCGTCCTCGTCCCGCGGCGAACCGTGCACCACCGCGTACTCATCCACCAGCACCGGCCCCTTCGGCAACGCCTTCACCCAAGCAAAGTTCTCCGGCGTCATCGCATTCGCCGTCCAGATCGCCGCCCGCTTCGCCAGCGGATTAAAGTCTTCCATCGAATCCAGGCCCGTCGCCACCTTATCGTGGTTTCCGCGGATCACCACCGCTGCGTTCGCCCGCACCCATTCGACCACCGCGTTCGGATCCGCCCCGTACCCCACCAGATCCCCGCAACAGATCACACGGTCGTACTCGCCGTTGGCTGCGTCCACCACGGCCATCAACCCTTCCAGGTTTGCATGGATATCGCTGATTATGAGATCGCGCACAGTTTAATCAAAGCCACTTCCGGCGGCGCTCCGATGCGCGCCGGCACGCCAACCGTGCCAATACCTCGCGTCACATACAAGTGCGAATTGCCTTCTTCATAATGCCCATAAACGTAAGGCGTAAAAAAGCGGGCGAAGTTCAAGTGCTGATGCAAATACTCCACCGTCACCTGTCCCCCGTGCGTATGCCCCGCCAACATCACGTCCCAACCCTGCTGCGCCGCCACCCCGAAAGCGTCCGGATTGTGCGACAGCAGCACGTTCAACGCACCCGCCTCCTGCAGCATCTTCCCTCGCTGCAGATAGTCGCCGTGCATCTTTTGATAATCCACCCCGGCCAGATTCAGCCGCGCCTCCCCAAACCGTAACTCCTGCTTCTTCTCCCGCAGAAAATGCAGATTCCGCCGCAGACCCTCCTGCTCGGCATAGTCTTCGCACCGGGCATAGATCTCGTGGTTGCCCAGGCAACCCCACACCCCGCTGTCCGCCCGCAACCGGGCCAGCTCATCCAGACACTCATCGAGCGGATCCCCGTCCCGGGTAATCAGGTCCCCCGTCACCACCGTCAAATGCGGCCGGAACTCGTTCGCCATGCCCACGGCATTCGCCAATTCGCGCCGGCTCAAAAAAGGGCCGTAGTGAATGTCGCTCAGCTGCGCAATCCGGATCCCGTCCAGATCCTTCGCCAACCCCCGCACCGGCAGTTCAATTTCCACCGGCCGCAGATCCCGCCGCCCCACGAAAATCCCGAAACCCGTCACCGCCGCCGGCGCGGCCACCGCCGCCGTCTGCGCCGCCACCAGCAACTGCCGCCGCCCCGCGTCAAACCGCGGCGTCACGCGCCGCGCCAACCCCCACATCAGCGCCATGCCGCACGTGCAAATGCCCCACGCAATGCCCGCCCCCCGCGCCCAGAAAAACCACTCCCCGGGCGGCACAAACCGCCATGCCCAGTGCAGTTCGAACAGCATTCCCCACGCGCCAAACAGCGCGCTCACCCCGAGCAGCCATACCAGTTTCGGCATCCTATCCCGCGTCCACATCCAGACTTTCCAGTGGCACGCCAGGATCAGGACAATCGCTACATACTCTGCCAGATAAGTACTCCCATGCCTAAGTCTTTATTTTACCCTGCCGCTCTCATCCCGCATTGATACAATTTGGGGACCTATGAAACTTTTGATGTTTGCGCGTCCCGGTGGCCAACCTGAACCGGGCCTCTCCGATGGCTCCACCATCACCGCTCTCTCCGGCGCCGGCTACGCCGATCTCCATGCTCTCATCGCGGATCCCGCCGGCCCCGCGACGGCCGCCGCCTACGCCGCGACAGCTTCCGACAAGGTCGCCGAAGCTGACGTCCGGATCCTCGCGCCGCTCACCCGCCCCGAAAAGATCCTCTGCGTCGGCCTCAACTATCGGGACCATGCCATCGAATCCAACATGGCCATCCCCACCGTCCCCACCATCTTCTCGAAGTTCAACAACTGCATCATCGGCCCCGGCGACGAAATCGTCCTCCCGAAGTGCGCCCTCACCCCCGACTATGAAGCCGAGTTCGCCGTCGTCATCGGCAAGCCCGGTAAGAACATCGCCGAAGCCGACTGGGCCGACCACGTCTTCGGCTACATGAACCTCCACGACGTCTCCGCCCGCGACCTCCAACTCGCCACCTCCCAGTGGCTCATGGGCAAGAGCATCGATACCTTCTGCCCCATCGGACCCTATATCGTCACCAAGGACGAAATCGCCGACCCCCACGCCCTGCCCATCAAGGCCACCATCAGCGGCGAAGTGCTGCAGGATTCGAACACCTCCGAACTCATCTTCAAGCTGCCGAAGCTCCTCAGCTACATCTCCCAGGTCATGACCCTGAAACCCGGCGACATCATCACCACCGGCACCCCCGCCGGCGTCGGTTTCGCCCGCAAGCCCCAGCGCCTGCTCAAAGCCGGTGACGATTGCATCATCGAAGTGCAAGGTCTGGGCCAGTTGCGCAATCCTGTAGTGAGTGAAGCGTAGCCTAGGCATTCTTCTGTTCTGCGCCGGACTCGTTCCGGCGCAGAGTCTCCTGATTCAGAACGCGACGGTCATCGACGGCACCGGCGCGCCCCCGCGCCAAGTCGACGTCCTCGTCTCGAACGGCCGCATCGTCGCCGTCGGCAACAACCTGCCCGCTCCCAACTCGACCCGCCTCGACGCCCGCGGCAAAACCCTGCTGCCCGGCCTCTTCGATCTTCATACCCACGTCCAGTCCGCCACCGTCAGCGGCTCCGGCCAGGACTGGGGCAAAAACCTCAAGGCCTATCTCCTCAGCGGCGTCACCACCGTCGCCGACTTCGGCACCTACGGCGAAACCTTCTCGACCGTCCGCAAACTCACCGCCTCCGGCGCCTGGCCCGCCCCCCGGCTCCATCTCGCTAGCCGCATCACCACCCCCGGCGGCCATGGCCTTGAAATCGGCCGCGGCGAAATCTTCACCCAGGAAGTCCTCACCGCTCGGGAAGGCCGCGCCGCTGTCCGCCGCGCCCTCCCCAACCGCCCCGATGTCATCAAGGTCTTCTCCGACGGCTGGCGCTACGGCACCTCCGCCGACCTCACCAGCATGGAAGAAGGCACCCTCCGCGCCATCGTCGAAGAGGCTCACCAAGCCAACCTCCCCGTCCTCACCCATACCGTCACCGTCGACAAAGGCAAACTCGCGGCCGCCGCCGGCGTCGACGCCATTATGCA
>LNFE01000260.1 GCA_001464575.1 Acidobacteria bacterium Ga0077553
GCGGGCAAAACCGCCTACGGCCCCACCTCGGCCGTCTACGAACCCCGCACCCCGGTGCTCGACGCCCTCCTCGAAAAGGTCCTCGACTCGGTCTCCCTCCAAGCCTTCAAGGGCCGCCCTGCCTTCGCCCAACCCTCGGCCCTCCGCATCCGCAAGTACGAAGTCCTCAAGCGCAACACCAAGGCCCTCTTCGACGCTGGCATCCCCATCGTCAGCGGCACCGACGCCGGCATCTCCGGCACCCATCACGGCTGGGCCACCCTCCGCGAGATCACGCTCCTCCATAGCGCTGGTCTCCCCCCCGTCGAAGCCATCAAGGCCGCCACCCTGAATTCCGCCCGCGTCCTCCGCGTTGACAAGGAACGCGGCTCCATCGAGCCCGGCAAAGCCGCCGACCTCGTCCTCATCGACGGCGCCCCCCACTCGAACATCCAGGACATCCAGAAGATCCACCGCGTTTGGCTCAACGGGGTCGAGCAGGACCTGCCCAAGCTCGCCCAGGCCCTCGCCACCCCCGGCCCTACGCCGCTCCCGGCTATCCCCGCCCCGGCCCTCCTCGACGATTTCAACCGCGTCGACGGCCGCAGCCGCCTTGACACCCGCTGGATCAACACCTACGAAGGCGGCCCCGACCTCTCCCGTGCCCTCTTCCAACGCATCGGCCGCGCCGCCGGCAATTTCGCCCTCGCCATCCAGGCGCAGATGTCGGAATCTTCGAAACCACGCGTTCACATCACGCTCCCGCTCCGCCCCGGCGGCATCGAGCCCATGGATCTCACCGGATGGAAAGCCATCGAATTCGAAGCCCGCGGCGACAGTCTCGCCTACAACTTAGTGGTCCCCCGCCGCGGCAAACCCGATCCAGTTACAACTCCGTTTACTCCCGGCCCCGGCTGGAAGAAATTCCGGATTCCTTTCTCCGCATTAGAGTGCCCCTGTGCCGACGCGACCGCTATCACGTTTGTAATCAGCCGTCCCGCCGGCGTGCGCACCTGGCTCGAATTAGACAACATTAAGTTAGTTCGGTAACCTTCCCGGATGCATCAGACTGTAGAGAAGCATGCGCAATCTTCTCTTCCTGTTGCTCTCCCTGCCCCTCGCCGCGCAGGACACCACCGGTGTGGGCGGCCTTCTCGGCACCGTAACCGACTCGAAGGGCCAACCCGCCCCCCAGACTAAGGTCTGCATCGTGGACTCCTCACGGTGCACCACCTCCGACGAGCGCGGACTCTTCCGCTTCCCTGACCTCCGCCCCGGCGACTACCAGCTCGATATCACCGCCCCCGGCCAGCCCCCCATCCGCAGCTCCGTCGTCTCCGTCCGCGCCGGCCTGGAAGGCAAGGTCGAGGTCACCCTCGCCGCCGCCGGCGCTGTGCAGCAGACGATGACCGTCACCGAATCGGTCTTCGTCGCCCCCGAAGAGATCAAGAGTTCGAGCTACGTCATCCAAAGCGAAGAGCTCTTCAAGGCCGCCGGCGCCCGGCAGGACGTCTCCCGCTACGTCCAACTCCTGCCCGGCGTCGCCATCGGCGCCAACGACTTCCGCAACGACATCATCGTTCGCGGCGGCAGCCCGCTTGAAAACCTTTTCATCGTCGACAACATCGAGATCCCCAACATCAACGCCTTCGCCAACTTCGCCTCCGCCGGCGGCACCACCAGCATCCTCGACGCCCAGCTCATCCGCGACGTCACCTTCCTCACCGGCGGCCAGCCCGCTCCCTTCATTAACCGCACTTCCAGCGTCCTCCAGGTCGCGCAGGTCGAAGGCGCCCGCGACAAGTTCCGCGGCCGCGTCACGGTCGGCGACCCCGGCATCGGCGGCATCGTCGAAGGCCCCATCAATAAGGGCAAAGGATCCTGGATCGTGTCCGCCCGCCGCAGCTATCTCGATCTCTTCACGAAAGACATCGGCATCGGCGGCGTCCCCGTTCTCTATACATACAACGCCAAGGTCCTCTATGACCTCACGCCCCGCGACCGTATCTGGGCCGTCTCCATCTCCGGCTCGGACGACATCCGCCTCGGCCTCCGCGACGAAACCGAACGCAAAGATGACTTCGACGAAGAGGAACTGAACAACCTCGACATCCGCTACGGCGGCTGGCGCAGCGCCAACGGCTTCAACTGGCAGCGCCTCTACGGCTCCCGCGGCGTCGGCCTGCTCGGCATCACCCACTCCGAAGCCCGGGTCGACCAGTCCGTCCGCGACCTCATCCGCAACGGCATCCCCCCGCCCACCGCTAACGTAGACGACCTCATCGCCGGCAGCCCGCTCGTCTTCCGCGAAAAGTCCCGCGAAGGCGAAACGACGCTCAAGTACGACTACACCGGCTATATCCCCATGCTCGATAAGCTGCAACTCGGCGGCAGCTTCAAGTTCTTCCGCGTCAACTACAACGCGGCCTCCCCCTTCGGCACCGACAGCCCCTATAGCGCTGTCCGCGACGTCAACCCCTTTGACATCCGCCAGGACTTCTCGGCCCGTCAATCGAGCGCCTATTTTCAGAGCAGCCGCAACCTCAACAGCCGGTGGAACCTCACCTGGGGCGGCCGCGTGGACAACTATCAGTTCATCGCCCGCACCCGCTTCAGCCCCCGCGCCGGCATCAGCTACCGCATCACCGACAAGCTCTCCTGGCGCGCGAGCTTTGGCACCTACTACCAGCAGCCGCAGTTCCTCTTTCTGGCGTCGTTCCCGCAGAACCGGGAATTGACTCCCTTCCGCTCCCAGCACTACGTCACCGGCTTCACCTATATCCCGAACGCTTCCCTGCGCTTCACGGTCGAAACGTATCAGAAGGAGTACAAGGACTACCCGGTCTCCACGCAGTTCCCGGCCCTCTCCCTGGCCAGCGTCGGGGACACCTTCCAGATCCGCGACATCCTTTTCCCGCTTTCGAGCGCCGGCCGTGGCCGCGCCCGCGGCATCGAGTTCTTCGCCGAAAAGAAGTGGGGCGCCCGCTGGTTCGGTAACGCCAACCTCTCCATCAGCAAGGCCACGCAAGCCGGTCTCGACGGCATCCAGCGCCCGTCCACCTACGACTTCCCGGTGATCTTCAACTCCGTCGGTGGCTACCGCCTCAACAAGAAGTGGGAATTCTCGGCTCGCACCACGGTCACCTCGGGCCGGCCGTACACGCCCTTTGATACCGCCCTCTCGACGCAACAACGTCGCGGCATCTTCGACCTCACCCGCGTCAACGATCTCCGCGTCCCGGCCTATGTCCGCATCGACGTCCGCGTCGACCGCACCTTCACCTTCCGGGACAAGCCGCTGCTCGTTTTCCTCGGCGCCCAGAACGTCATCAACCGCGAGAACATCTCCGGCTTCCAATGGGCGCGCCGCGCCAATCGTCCAGTGGCCAATGAGCAGTTAGGGCTCTTCCCGATCATTGGCCTGAACTGGATCTTCTAACCGGCTAAGCGCGGGGAGCGCGCAGCCACTTATTGCAAAACGCCATCGCCTGCGCCCAAGCTTCACACGCAGCGGTGGCGTTGTAGTTTGCACCGGTGTCGTTCACGAACGCGTGGCCCACCCCTTCGTACACGCTGAAGCCGAAGCGCTTCTGCCGCGCCAGCAGCTCCGTCAGCACGGGCGCCATCCGCGCCGTCAACGCCCGGTCCCGGTCGGCATAAATCGCCAACACCGGCGCCTGAATCTGCTGAACGAGTTCTACGGCGGGTGGCGCCCCGTAGAACGGGATCGCTACGGCCAGCTCCGGGAGATACACGGCCAGGTCCCACACGTTCTGTCCCCCCGCGCAGAACCCGGTCGCGCCAATCCGGTCGAACTGGCACAGCGGCGAAAACTTCAGGTAGTCGAGTGCGGCAATCAGGTCGCTCCGCCGCTGGTCCGGGGTCGTCCGTCCGTACGCCGCCGTCTGCTGCGTCGGCTCCGGAAACGCCTGCACCCCACCCTGCCGGCTCAACAGGTCCGGCGCAATCGCCACGAATCCCGCCCGCGCCGCCCGCCGGCAGACATCCTTGATGTGCTCCACCAATCCCCGGTTTTCGTGGATGATGATCAGCCCCGGTTGGGGGCCGTCCATGTTCCGCGGGTGCGCGAAGTGCGCGAAAATCCGAGACTCCGGTCCCGCGAACTCAATATCCTGCGCCACAATGTCCGGTGCGTCAATCGGCACCCGGACTCCCGCCGGGCAGGCTGAAGGCGCCTGCGCCTGCAACTCCGCGAAGCCGCCGAGCGCCACCAGGGCCGCCGCCGGACTTCCTAACATCTTCGTCACTCGTGCCACCAGTTCGCGGCGGTTAAAGGCGCCGTCCACGTAAAGGTGGACTAGCTCATGGATCGGATCATTGTTTTCGTGCATGTAGCCATCCTCGACCAACGGATGCGCGAAAGATACGTCCGGGATATGATTTTTACAACTTGTCATGCGTCTCTTCCTGTTGATCCTGGGTGCCGTCGCTGTCCTGCCAGCGGCCGAAGACGTCGAATTCTTCGAAACGAAGATCCGGCCCGTCCTCGCCTCCCGTTGCTACGGCTGCCATAGCTCAAAGCTCAAACAGGCCGAAGGCGGCCTCTATCTCGACTCCCTCGAAGCCACCCGCAAGGGCGGCCGCAGCGGCGTCCCCGCCGTGGTCCCTGGCAAACCGCAGGAAAGCCTGCTCATCAAAGTCATCCAAGGCACTCACAAAGACCTCAAGATGCCGCCCGGCCAGCCCCTGCCGAAAAACCAAGTCGCCGACTTCGTCGCCTGGGTCGAAATGGGCGCGCCGGACCCGCGCACCGGCGGCACGGTCGCGGCCGCCAAGCCCGCCTACGACTGGGCCAAAGAGAAACAGCACTGGGCCTACCAGCCGCTCCGCGCCGTACCCGCACCCGCCATCGCCGACCCCGCATGGAGTCGCAATCCTATCGACCGCTTCCTCAAAGCCAAGCTCGATGAAAAGCAGATCCAGCCCCTGCCCCGCGCGAGCAAACTCACCCTCCTCCGCCGCGCCACGTACGACCTCACCGGCCTGCCCCCCACCCCGGAAGAGGCCGCCGCTTTCCTCGCCGACACGACCCCCCAAGCCTTCGAAAAACTCATCGATCGCCTGCTCCCACTGGCTCGACGTCGTCCGTTACGCCGACACGGCCGGCGACGCCTCCGACTATCCCGTCCCGGAGATGTTCCGCTTCCGCAACTACGTCATCCGCTCGCTCCAGCAAGACAAGCCCTTCAACGAATTCCTCCGCGAACAGCTCGCGGGCGACATCCTGCCCCATCAGAACGAAGAGGACCGCCGCGACAAGCTGATCGCCACCGGCTACCTCGCCAACGCCCGCCGCTTCGGCCAAACCGAAAGCGAGTTCTACCTCACCATCGACGACACCATCGACAACCTCAGCAAAGCCGCCCTCGGCCTCACCGTCGGCTGCGCCCGCTGCCACGACCACAAGTTCGACCCCATCCCCACCGCCGATTACTACGCCCTGTTCGGCATCTTCAAGAGCAGCAAATACGCTTGGGCCGGCCTCGAGCACCACCAATATCTCGACGGCTTCGCCGCCCTCGACAAGAAGGACGAAGAGCGCCTCCGCAAGCAGCAGGAACGGATGGTCAACGCTTACCGCATTGTCAAGAAGGGCGATGGCAAAGACCCGAAAGCCCCCACCGACCAGCGCCTCGCCTTCCTCGAAGCCCAGGCCGACCTCCTCCAGATCCGCAACTCCTGGCCCGACCTCCCCATGGTCTACGCCGTCGCCGAAGGCACCCCAGTGAACTCGAAAATCATGGTGAAGGGCGACCCCGGCACTCTCGGCCCGGAATCGCCGCGCGGCTTCCTCACCATCCTTGGCGGCCAGAAAGTCCCCGCCGATCACAAAGGCAGCGGCCGCGATCTCCTCGCCGGCTGGGTCACTGATCCTGCCAACCCGCTCACTGCCCGCGTCCTCGTCAACCGCGTCTGGACCTGGCACTTCGGCCGCGGCATCGTCAACACCCCCAACGATTTCGGCGCCCGCGGCGAAAAGCCTACCCATCCCGAACTGCTCGATCACCTCGCGGCCGACTTCATGGCCAACGGATGGAGCCTCAAGAAGCTCCACAAGCAGATCCTGCTCACTCGCGCCTGGCAGGGCGCCTCCGGCCACGTAGAAGCCAACGCCGTCAAAGACCCCAAGAACGAAACCTACTGGCGCTACGATCGCCGCCGCCTCACCGCCGAAGAGGTCCGCGACTCCATGCTGCTCGCGAGCGGCAACCTCGACCCCGTCCCCGGCGGGCCCCATCCCTTCGCCCCGCGCGCCAGCTATGTGCAGACGCAACACAAGCCCTTCGTCGCCGACCCCGTGGCCTTTGACCACAACAAGCGCAGCGTCTATCTCTTCCAGCAGCGCTTCAAACCCCACGCCTATCTCGACCTGTTCGACGGCGCTGATTCGAACGCGGCCACCGCCGTCCGCGTCTCGAACAACACCGCCACCCAGGCGCTCTATCTCATGAACAACGAGTTCGTCCAGAAGCAGGCCGACGCTCTCGCCGTCCGCGTCGGCATGGCCGAACCCACCACGGCCGGGCGCATTCGCCTCGCTCACCAACTGCTCTTCCACCGCGCGCCCACCCCGGCCGAACAGCAGTTGGCTACTCGCTTTCTCGCCCAAACTACGAGCCAGACGGAAGCCCGCGCCGCTTGGACCAGCTACATGCGCGTGCTCCTTTCAAGCAATGAGTTCTTCTTCGTCGACTGAGGTATCTCCCATGACCCTGCCCCGCCGCCAACTCCTCCGCTCCCTCTTCGGCGCCTCCGCCCTCATGCCCGCCGTCGTGCAGAATCTGCTTGCCGAAGACCCGCTCGCTCCCAAGCAGCCGCACTTTCCCGGTAAGGCCAAGCGCGTCATCTTCCTCTACATGACGGGCGGCGTCTCCCACGTCGATACCTTCGACCCCAAGCCCGCCCTCATCAAAGCCGCGGCTGAAAAGAAGACCTACGGCAAGAAGGGCAGCATCATGCTGCCCTCCACCTGGGGCTCGAAACGCCACGGCCAGTGCGGCACCGAGGTAAGCGACCTGTTCCCCGAAATGGCCGGCATCGTCGACGACCTCTGCGTCATCCGCTCCCTGCAGACCGATCACAACGATCACTTCCAGGCGACGATGGGCATGCATACGGGCTCCGTCACCGTGAAGCGGCCGTCCATCGGCTCCTGGGTCAGCTACGGCCTCGGTACCGAGAACAAGAACCTGCCGAGCTTCATCGCCCTCGCTCCGGTGCTGCCCTACGCGGGCGCGCAGGTCTGGTCGTCAGACTTCCTGCCCGGCGCCCACTCCGGCACCCGAATCACCAGCGGCCCGCAACCGGTCGCCGACCTCGCTCGCCGCGCCCCCAGCGAAAAGATCCAAACGCTCGAGCTCGACCTGCTGGCCCGCCTGAACAAGCAACACCAGACGGCACGGCCCGGCGACCCGGCCCTGGCCGCCCGGCTGCAGAGTTTTGAAACCGCCTTCGGCATGCAGAGCGAAATGCCCGGGGTCTTCGATTTCTCGAAGGAAACCGACGCCACGATGAAGCTCTACGGCCTCGAGCGCGGCCAGACGAAAGGCTTCGGCTGGCAGTGCCTCGTCGCCCGGCGCCTGGCGGAACGCGGCGTCCGCTTCATCGAGCTGATCGATACCGGCTCCTCCGGAAACTGGGACGTCCATGGCGAGATCAACAACATGATTCCGCTCGCCAAGAACGTCGATAGGCCCATCGCCGGCCTGATCAAAGACCTGAAATCGCGCGGCATGTTGGACGATACCCTGGTCGTCTGGACCACCGAGTTCGGCCGCACCCCGTGGGGCGGCCCGCCGCACGGCCGCGAGCACTACAACAAAGTCTTCTCCTCCTGGCTCGCCGGTGGCGGCGTCAAGCCGGGCATGGTGTACGGCAAGTCAGACGAACTAGGCATTGAAGTCACCGAGAACCTGATGCACGTCCACGATTTCCACGCGACCATTCTCCACTGCCTCGGCTTCGACCACACCCGGCTCACCTATCGCCACGCCGGACGCGACTTCCGGTTGACCGATGTTCATGGCAACGTGGTCAAAGCAATCCTTGCATAGAGCCTAAAACTTTCGCCGCTCGTTTTCGCTCTTCCTGTAGCGCCACCTGCGCCAGGATCTTTTTCTCATGCGATTCGCGATCTGCTTATTGGCCGTCCTCCCCCTGTCTGCCGCCTGGAATTACAGCGTCATTTCGGGGGCCACCAACGGCGCCATCGCCTCCCGGACGCTGGGCGGCGTCGAGTCGACCTACATCGCCTATCGCGACGCCTCGGGATCGCTTGGCGTTTCCCGGCTCATCGGGAACACGCTTTGGCCGCAGACCATTTGGGTTGGAGTCAACCCGTCCCGCACCTTCATCAATGTCAGTTCCACCGGCACCATTCTGGTGACCTTCTGGAGCGGTGGGCAGTTCCGGTTCGCCGTCAGCACCGGGCCGGGAATTGGGAACTGCGGGCCAGGCAATGACTGGCAATGTGGCGACGTGCTGCTGCCGGGAAGTGTGACCGGCACCGAAGTAGAGCGGGTGGTCGGCGATGTGGATTCCATCAGCCGGGCCCATTTTCTCTATGCTCTCCGCCCCACCAACGTCACGCGGGTAACGCCCGGTCTCTACTATGCGTCGCGTTCCGTCTACGGCTACTGGTCAACGCCAGTGCGGGCCTACGGCTCGAACACCTGGAGCCCCACCGGATTCACCGTCAGCTCCAGCGCGACGACCTACGGCACGTTCACCGCGCATCAGAGCAGCGGCGGCGCGGTCACCGGTACAGTTCTTGTCGGCGGTGTAACGAACGTCCTCAACCTCCCGAGCAGCAACAGCGCGACCTATGCAGCGATGGATCCCCACGAAATTGGGGCATCTGCCTTCTGTACCGCCGGCCCGTCGGTGCAGCTCCTGCGCCGCATGCAAAACGGAGCGTGGGGCGCGGTTTACCCCATCACCTCTACGCCCGCCGCCACCTGCGCCGTCGTCCTCCGGCCAAGCAGCGGCACCCCAATCGTGGCGTATCCCAATCCGCAAGGCAGCATTGAAATCGCCTGGAAGCTTTCCTGGAGCGGCGCATTGACCTCCGAGACCGTGGACGCTTCCGCCGTATTCTCCAAGCCGCAAGTGGTCCACAACGATGCGTCGAAACTGTACGTCCTCTACGACGGCAACGGCTTCCTGAAGCTCGCCCGCGAACAATGAGGTTACATTTGTGCCACTAACTGAGAATCCTGCCGCGGCCCACGCACCAACTGGATATGTTCCGGTTGTTGCTGTTGCTGTCCGCCCTCGCGGGAGCGCTCCGATCTTCTGACTCCTACGGGAAGATCCCCCTCTCCTTTGCTCCCGCCGTGGCCCCCGGCGCCTTCTCCGCCCGGGGCCACGGATACTCCTTCGCGCTCACCGCCCAGCATTCCGAACTACGCCTGCCCGGCGGCACGGTGCGCATGGCCCTCTCCGGCGCCCGTCCCGGCGCTCGCCTCGAACCGCAGAATCCGCTGCCCGGCGTTATGAACTGGTTCGTCGGCCCCGATCCTGCCCAATGGCGCCGCGGCGTCCCCACCTATGCCCGCCTCCGCGCCGCCTCCGTACTGCCCGGGGTCGACCTCGTCTACTACGGCCAGCAGGACCAGTTGGAGTACGATCTGATCGTCGCCCCGGGCGCTGATCCGGACCAGATCCGCTGGCAGTTCTCAGAGGTCAACGGCCTCCGCCTCGCCGCGGACGGCGCGTTGTTGCTCGCGACCGCCGCCGGAGAGCTCCTCTGGCGAGCGCCCGAGGTCTATCAGGAGAAGGCCGGGCGACGCGTCTCCGTACCCAGCGCCTACCAGCTGCAACCTCATCACCGCGTCGGCTTCACCATCGGCGACTACGATCGCTCGCTTCCCCTCATCATCGACCCCACCTTCGACTACGTCCGCAACCTCGGCCAGCCCGGCCGCGCCCAAGCCATTCAAGTCGATCAGTTCGGCCAAGCCTACATCGCCGGCTATACCCCCGGGGCGACCCCCGGCAGCGAAGACGCCTTTGTCGCCAAGCTCGATAGCAACGGCGCCAGACTGATTTTCTTCACCACCTTCGGCGGCCCCGGCAACGACCGCGCCCTCGGCCTCGCGCTCGACCGCGAGCCCATCCCCAACCTTTACCTCACCGGCAGTTCCGCCTCCCCGAACGGCACGGACGCCTTCTTCTACAAGGTCGAAGGGGCTGCGGGATTTCAAATGGGTCCGCTCACGACCATCGGCGGTTCCGGCCACGACTCCGGCACTGCGATCGCCATGCACCCGACGGACGGAACCGTCTATATCGCCGGCACCACCGACTCGACGGACCTCACCATGGTGAAGGCGCTGCAGCCCGTCAAGGGCGCAGGCCAGGACGGCTTTCTGCTCCGCCTGCATCCTGCGTTCGGCCAGGTCACTTATTCCACCTACCTCGGCGGCAGCGGCGCGGACACCATCGCGGCCCTGCAGGTGGACGCCGGCGGCCGCGTCTGGCTGGCCGGAACTTCCACCTCCCGCGAAGTCTTCGCCGCGCCCGCCACCCACCAGCCCCAAAACGCGGGCGGCTCCGACTGTCTGGTTACCGGTCTCAACTTCGACGCCACTGCCCGCGTGTTCTCCTCGTATCTCGGTGGCGCCGCCGCCGACGGCTGCACCGGCCTCAGTCTCACCCCGGGCGGCAACATCGTCGTAACGGGCTATACCGATTCGTCCAACTTCCCCACGCTGGCCGCCACGCAAGCGGCTCACGGCGGCGCCCGCGACATGTTCGTCGCCGAGTTCGGCCCCGTGGCCGGCCTGCTCTTCTCCACGTTCTTCGGCGGACCGCGCCTCGATACGGCCCACGGGATCACCGTCGACGCCTCCGGGACCATCCACCTGGCCGGCGAGTCGACCGGCTTTCTCCCGCTGCTGAACGCGGTCGCCCCCGAGAAGGCGGGCAGCCCCGCCGTGCTCGTTCGCTCAGCCACTTCCACCGGTGCGTTGAACCAGGTCATCGGCGGCCTCGGCGACGAGACCGCCATCACCGCCATCGCCTACGCCTCGGCCACCTCCGTCTTCGCAGCCGGCAACTCGGGACGCCTCTATCGCTCGCTCGACGGCGGGGTAACCTGGGTGGCCCTTGCTGCCCCGCCCGCGGGCGGCATTCAAAGCCTGGCGATCTCGGGCACCGCCATGCTGGCCGCCACTCCGCACGGCGTGTTCCTGAGCCTGGACCAGGGCGCTTCCTGGGCTTCCATCAGCCGCGGACTGCCCGCGGATCTAAAGGGAGCCACCGTCCGCATCAATGCGTCCAGCGGCGCTTTCTATCTGGCTCATCCCACCGCGGGCTTCTTCCGCTCGGCCAACAACGGGGTCTCCTGGGCGTCGGCCAACTCCGGCCTCACCAGCCTGTCGACGCTCCACCTGGCGACCGATCCAGCAAGCGAGTCCGTGCTCTACCTCGCCACCCCCTCGGGGGTGTTTCGCTCCACCGGCGGAGGCACCTGGGCCCTGGCCGCCGGGCCAAGGGTGTTGACCCACGTCGCCCCGGCGGCGGAGACCGGGGTGCTCTATGGCGTCGAAAACGGCCAACCGGTCGCCTCTGCCGATGCCGGAAACAACTGGACCGCCCGGCCTCTGTCCATCGGCGACGCGGTCGTCCGGCTCGCGGTCGATCCTGGCAACGCGCGCCATCTGCTGGCCGCCACCGCCGCCACCGGCATCTGGCGCAGCCTCGACGCTGGGCTCAACTGGGCCCTGGCCTCCCCGGCCGACGCGACCGCTACCGATGCCGCCTTCGCCCCCGGTGGTAACGGCGGCGTGCTCGGCGCGTTGCGCTTGCATCCCGACGCCGTCATCGCCCGGTGGGGCCGTCTGCAGGCCGCGAACAACCGGTACAGCTACTATGCGGCGTCGGCCACCTACTTCGGCTCCCATCAAGCGGATGCCGGCCTCGCGGTCACTGCGGACGCCAACACGATCAACACCTACGTGACGGGCTACTCCGGCGGCGGCCCCTTTGTCACCCGCTTCGGCCCCTCGCCCGGGGCCTGCGCCTTTCACCTCAGTGGCTTTGATCCCTCCGCGCTCAACCCCGCAGCAGGCGGCGCCGCCTCCGCGCAAATGGCCGTGCCGTCCGGTTGCTCGTGGACAGCGGCCACCGGAGCGCCTTGGCTCCAACTGCACGGCGGCGGCAACCGGACGGGATCCGGCGAGGTGCGCGTGTTCTCGATGCGCAATGGCAATGCCGCCAACCGCGAGACCACCCTGACCCTGGCCGGCACGGCGATCCCCGTGCGCCAGAACGGCACGGCCTGCGAGACGGAAGCCAAGCTATCCAGCGATGCAAGTAGCCTTTTCTCCATCGGCGCGACCCTGGAGCCGCGGCTCGACATTCCCGCCGGATGCGAGTGGACCGCGGCGACCTCCGCGCCATGGATCCTGCTTTCTCCTACCAAGGGCGTCGGGACCTCGACGGTCCGTGTCGTCGTGTCCCCCAATCCGGATCTCCTCGCGCGCAACGCGACGGTCCACATCGGCCCGGCAAACTTCGTGGTCTCGCAGGCGGGCACCTGCGAGGTGCGGGTACGACCGGACAACATTGTCCTCTCCGCCCTCGGGGGCAGTGGAACCTTCGCGGTGGAAACGCAATCGCCGTGTCCGTGGTCGCTCACGCCATCTCACCCGTTTCTGCGCTTCCCCGCCGGCGGGTCGGGAACGGGTCCCGGTTCGGTAAGCTACATCGTCGATCCGAATCCCAGCGCCGCCCCGCGCAGCGCGGTGATCAATGGCCTGCTGGCGCCCGGCATCGTAATGCAGGATGGCAACGCATGTACCTACTCGGTGTCCCCGAATCCAGTTCTGGCGCCAAAGGAAGCCAAAACGCTGCGGGTATTCGTTACCACACAGCCAGACTGCCGCCGCCCCGCCCGCAGCGACCAGCCTTGGCTCGCCATCGCCGGAGCCTTTGAGCGGGGCAGCGGGGGCCTGCAGTTCACCCTCGCGAAAAACCCCCTGCTCGCCGATCGAACGGCCCGGGTCGAGATCGGCGGCCAGACCTTTCTCGTTGTCCAGAGCGGCCAACCTTCGCCCGTTCCCACCATCGCCGATCCCAGTCCGGCCAGCGGCTCCGGCGTCACCCGCATATTCACCATCGACGTCAACGACGAAGATGGCGACCTCGACGTCGTCAACATTCTGATCAACTCCGGCCTGGACGCGCGAGCCGCCTGCTACCTCGCCTACGTCCGATCCACCAACACCCTCTACCTCGTGCCCGACTCCGGCGAAGGCTTGCTCGCCGGCAACCTCACCAACTCGCAGTGCTCCGTCGATACCCGCTATTCCAGTCTCAACGGCCATAGCACCGGGGCGGTCCTGGGCCTGCTGCTGAACTTCTCGCCCTCCTTCACCGGCAACAAGATCCTCTACCTGGCCGCCCGCGACAAGGCCGGCCACAATACCGGCTGGCTCCCCAAGGGCGTCTGGAATGTCCCCAGCAACGCGGTGACCGCTTCGAGCGCACCGCAGGTGGTCTCGCTGTCTCCCGGCCGGACGAGCAACCCGCTCACGACCCTTGAACTGACCGTGTCCGATCCCGATGGCGTGGCCGACTTGAACGTTCTAAACCTCCTCGTCAACAACGGCCTCGACGCCCGCGACGCCTGCTACCTGGCTTACGTCTATCCAACCAATACGCTCCACCTCGTGCCCGATTCGGGAGAAGGTCTGTTCCCCGCCGGGATCGCCGAAAACCGCCAGTGCCGCATTCTGCCGCCCGGTGCCACGGCCACCACGGAAAACGGCAGGCTGAAACTGCGCGTGCCGCTTGAGTTCAAGTCCAGCCTCGTGCCCCACCGCATCGTATATGGAGCCGTCCGGGACGCCAAAGGCAGCAACTCCGGCTGGCAAGCCGTCGGCACCATCACCGTGCCTTAGCCGGTGGCGCAGGCTCCCGCAACTCAGCAGCCCAGGCGGCCACCTCCGCCGGCCAGCGCCCACCGCCCGCCGGCGTCGCGTCCAGCGCAATCGCTTCGCGGGCGCGCGCTTCCGCGCGGGGAACCAGCGCCCGCGCCTCGGCCTGCCGCCCGGTGCGCGCGAGCTGCCGCCCCAACGCCACATAGGCGCGCAGCGCCCACGTGCGTGCGCCGAGATTCTTGGCGTCCATCGCGGCCAGGCTCTCTCCCACCTGCACGCCGCGCCGCAGATAGCGCTCCGCGCCGGCGTTGTCCCCCAGTTCGCCCAGCCGCGCCGCCAGCCGGAGACACAGGTCGATCTGTTGCCGGCCCACCCCGCTGTTCGCTGGGTCTTCCCGCACAATCTCCTCCATGGCTGCCAACGATTCTTGCAGCAACTCCACCGCCCTTCGATCCGTTGGCGCCATCGCGCTGGCGTAACGCATCCGCGCCATCGCCCAATCCGTCCGCGTACTCCGCTTGCCCGGCTCCCGTTGCCGTAGCCACTCAACCGGTTCGAGCATTTTGCCGTAGTAGGCGATGGCCTTGTCCCGGTCACCCAGGCTATGCGGAAAGCCCCAGTGCAAATCGCCCAGCGCGGCATTGGCCAGCATCAGCGAACGGCGCGCCGGGGCGCTGTTGGGCTGCGCGGCCACTAACCGCTCCCGCAGCGCCAGCGCCTGTTCGGCGTAGGGCCGGGCCGCCTGCGTCTCCCGCGCGTTGAAGTGCGCCGCCACGGCGGCGGCGTAGGCGTTGGCCGCCTCCTCCTGCAGTGCCGTATCTTCCGGGCTCTTCCGCAGCAACGGTTCAAGCAGGGCGATCGGCTTCCGCACCAGACTCAGGTCCACCTGCGTGCGCCCCGCGATGTCCCGGTTGAACTGGACATAAGCTCGGGCCAACCGCAGGCTCAGTGGGCGATCCGCCGGGTTGGCGGCCACCGCCCGCTCCATCACGGCAATGCCGCTCTGCGTCCGTTCCACCGCCAAGGCCGAGCGGCCTGACCGGACGTCAATCTCCGCCAGCGCCGCGTAGACCGCTGCGAGCTCCCCGGCAATGGCGGCGTCCGCCGGCCGCCGGGCGTTCAATGGCGCCAGGATCGCCAGCGCCTTCTGATAGCTATCCTGGCCCGCCGCCCACTGCTCCAGACTCGATCCAAGAATGCCCGCCTGAATGTTTCCGGTACGGGCGTAGCCCGCGGCAATCTCCAGTTGCAGCGACTCGTCGCCCCCGGCTTCCGCCGACAAACCGTTCAGATAGGTCAGCGCCGTCTGAACCACCACCTGCTGGGCATCCACCGAGGCCGGCAGCGCTTGGATCGCCCCCTGCACGTCATAAAGCAGCGCCCGGGCAATGCCCCGCACCTGCGTGAAGCGGCGCTCCGCCAGCCGGGCCTGGTAGGTCGTCGTCGCCACCCCGGCCCCCAGCGCCAGCACGGCCAGAGCCACCGCGGCCGAAGCCAGCCGGTTGCGGTGCAGGAAGCGACCTATCCGGTAGGCCGTGCTATCGGCGCGCGCGCGGATCGGCCGCGATTCCAGATGCGCCCGCAGATCGTCGGCCAGCGCGGCCACCGAGGGATACCGGCGCTCCGGATCCTTCTGCGTCGCGGTCGCGATGATCACGTCGAGGTCGCCGCGCAGCCGTTCGGCGCCGGGCAGGCTGCTGGCCAGCGGCAGTTCCGTTTCGCAAATCGACCGTTGCAGCGCGGCCAGCGACGTCGCCTCCACTGCCTGCGCCCGGCGCCCCGTTAGCATCTCAAAGAGCAGAAGCCCTAGCTGATAGATGTCTGTCCGCGTGGTCACCGCGCGGCCGAGAATCTGCTCCGGCGCTGTATAGCTCGGCGTGCCCGGGCCGATGGCGGTCTGCGTCTGCGCCTCTTCG
Source organism: Acidobacteria bacterium Ga0077553 (assembly GCA_001464575.1). Lineage (GTDB taxonomy): Bacteria > Acidobacteriota > Terriglobia > Bryobacterales > Bryobacteraceae. The sequence goes on from LNFE01000260.1 coordinate 15,803, forward strand.
AGATCGAGCAATTTCGCAATGCCGAAGTCGATCAGCTTGGGGTTGCCGCGGTCGTCCACCAGCACGTTCCCCGGCTTCAGATCGCGGTGCACGATCAGGTTCTGATGGGCGTACTCCACCGCGGCGCAGATCTTCAAGAACAGTTCGCAGACGGCGCGCAGGCCGGGATTCGCACGCGCCAGATAACGGTCGAGCGGTTCGCCCTCGCAATACTCGGTGACGAAGTAGGGCAGCCCTTCACTCGTCGACCCGCCATCGATCAGCCGGGCGATATGCGGATGTTCGAGGCCGGCCAGAATGCGCCGCTCCTGCCGGAAGCGTTCGAGCAGCGGCTGGGAAAACGGCGCGAGCGTCGAGATCTTCAACGCCACCCGCTGCGCGAAGTCGCCCTCCCGCGCCGCCTCGAAAACGATGCTCATCCCGCCGCGCCCAATCTCGCGGATCAGCCGGTAGGAGCCGATCACCTTGCCGGCCCATTCGGGCGGCGCGCCCTCGTCGCCGGCGGCGGTACGGGCCAGGCCCGTAATGGCGCTGGCCAGCTGATCCTGGGAGCGGGCGTCGTTGTGGAGCAGTTGCTGCAGTTCGGCCCGTAGCGCCGGGTCGTTCACGCCGTCGAGAAATGCCGCCCGGGCGGGCCCGTCGAGACCCACCGCCTCCGTGAAGAGCTGCTCCAGTTGGGCGAACCGTTCCGGCGTCATGACTCTTCCGGCAGCGGCACGGAGACGGCGGAGTTCAGCCACGCTTTGGCCATGCGTAGCTCGCGGTTTACCGTAGCGGTGGAGATGCCCAGCGATTCGCCAATCTCCGATTGCGTCAAGCCGCCGAAGAAATGCAGCTCGATGATGCTGGCCATGCGCTGATGGAACTCCTCCAGTTTGCCGAGGGCTTGATGGATGATCAGGAAACGGCTGGCGCGTTCGACGGCCGTGTCGTCGGCGGCGTCGAGTTCGTCCGACACCGGTACGTGCGCTATCCCGCCCCCGCGTTTCGCCGCGTGCACCCGGCGGGCATGGTCCACCAGGATCTGCCGCATCAGCTTGGCGACCAGCGCATGCAGTTCGTTCCGGCTGGCAAAGCCCTGCGGCCGCAAGCGGGCGAGCGCCAGATAGGCTTCGTGCACCAGTGCCGTGGGCTGCAGCACGTGGCCGGAATCCTCCCGGTAAAAATGCGCCTGCGCCATGCGCCGCCAGTGCGGATACAGAGCATCCGCGAGCAAGGGCAAGACCGAGGCATCGCCGCTGGCCCAGCGGTTCAGCATCCCTGTAACTTCGCCTTGGGGCTCCCCGGTCGGATCCATAATGTCATCTCAGAATAGCGAAATCGGATATGCTTAGTTCCGCTATGCATCGCCTCTTGCTGAGTCTTGTTCTCGCCTCGCTCTCCGCCTTCGCTGCTGACGTCGCCGGTAACTGGAAAGCCACCGCCGAGGGTCCCAATGGAACCATGTCCCGCACCTTCTCATTCAAAGTGGAAGGCGCGAAGCTGACCGGAGAAACCGTCAGCTCCCTGGTCGGCAAGTCCACGATTGAAGAGGGGAAAGTCGACGGCGACTCCATCTCCTTCGTCATCAACGTCAAGTTTCAAGACAACGAAATGAAGGTGAGCTACAAAGGCAAAGTGGCTGGCGACCAACTGAACCTCACCGCCGAGACCCCGCAAGGCGAGATCACCTGGGTTGCCAAACGCGGCTCGTAACCCGGCTTAGAAGAAGAACCGCAGCCGCGCGCCGACGGTCCGCGGCTGCACCACCCGCGTGCCGACGAAGGCCGACTGGAAGTTATACAGCGCGGTCTGGTTGCCGATGTTCGAAGCCTGCACGTTGAAGTCCCACAGCTTGCGATCGTTCCGGATCCGCTCGTAGCCAACGACGACATCCACAATCGTCCGGGGCTTTGTCCGCGGCGGGTCGCTCAGCAGATTCACATACGGCAGCAGATCGGCGTAGTCCGGGTCGGCCCGCACCACGTCGGGGTCCGCCCCGCCCGACACTAGACCGCTGTCGTGCCGCAGCGACACCGTCGAATAGAAGCCCCGCCGGTGCGTATAGTTCACCACGCTTTGCAGGCTCAGCTTCTGATCGTGGTCGATGACGAAGGGTCCCTCGTTCAGCAGCGTCACATTGCCGTTGCCAATGTAGAGGCCACCGACAAACGGCGGCGTCGAAATCGCCCGGGCGTGGGTGGCGGCGAGGCTGCCCGAAAAGCCCTTCCACGGCGTCATCACCAGCCGGCTTTCAACCGAGTTCACTCGGATGGCGAGCAGCTGCAGCGGGAACACAATGGGCGTATTGAAGAAGTTGTTAACGTCTTGCTGATTCCGCGCGTTCTTGTGATAAAACGACGAATTCACGCTGAAGCGGCGGCCGAGCGACTGCTGAAAGCCCACCTCCATCAGGTTCTGCTTCTCCGGGCTGATGCGCTGCACCCCGCCGGTTGTCTCGCGAATGGCCGGGTCCACCAGCACATTCGCCTTCTCGGAACTCGACACCAGCAGGTTTTCGTTCTGCGGCGTCTGCATCAGCCGGTTATACGACGCGCGGAAAACGGTGCCCGTGCGCTTGACATGATAAGAGACCCCCACCCGCGGCTGCCACATCGTATCGTCTACCAGAAACCGGTAGACGTCGTAGCGCAGGCCGAGCGAGATCTGAAAATCACCCAGCTTGATCGAGTCCTGCACGTGGCCGGTGTAGAAGCCGCCCGTGCCGCGCTCCTCGAAGCCGAACAGCCGGCCGCCGCGCGAAAGGTCAAACGGCAGCAGCGTAGGCAGGTACTCCTCGCTCGACGGATCGTTAAACGCGCCGTCCGTGATGCCGAACGTAAACTGCTCGCGTAGCGGAATCCGCTGCAGATCGATGCCGCCGCGAATGTTATGCCGTCCGCGCACCGTGGCGTAGCGATGTGTCAGCGCGACGGTGGTCAGCCGCCGTTCCTGCGACGCCGTCACCGGGGTGTCGCCCACACTCGGCAGCAGCTGCGAGGTCGACGTCCGCACCGAGTAGTTCATCTCGTAGGTCGACGACGCATCGAGCGTGCGGACCCAGTTGAACGCGGTGGAAAAATCGCCGAGCTCCTGCCGCTGGTTCATTCCGTTCGCATGCTGGCTGCGGAGGTTGGCAAGTTGGAAGGGCGACCGCCCCGTTAGAAAGTTCACCCGGAAAATGTCGCGGTCGCTGGCCTGGTAGTCCAGCCGCAGAAAACCCCGCGTGGAGTTGCCGCCGTTGTGCAGGTTGTCGAGCGAAACCGAGTCGAGATAGCGGTTCGACTTCATTGTGTTCACGAGGCCCGAGTAACCGAAACGGTTGTTCTTGCCCGCGAACTGCGTCACTTGACCCAGGGTGTCAAACCCGGCCGCGTTGAGCGCCGTGCTCCCCGTGAACTTGCGGTCCGTGCCCAAGCCCGACTTTGTATTGACGTTGATTACGGCCGCGATCTTCGCCCCGTACTCGGCCGGGATGTTGCCGGTGAAGATCTCCACGTTCTGCACGATGTTCGGGTCGACTGCGTTGGCAAACGCGCCCGTCAGTTGGTCGGTAATCGGCATGCCGTCGATGATGAACGACATCTGCGTATGGGCCCCGCGAGGATGGATGGACCCGTTGGCGTTCTGCGCGAAACCGGGAAACGTCTGGACGACGGCCTCCAATCCGCGATTGCCTACCGAAAGCGCCAACCTTTCAATCTCCTTCTGATTGATCTGCGCCCGCGTGCCCGTATCCTCGGGCGTCACCAGGCTAAGCGTTTCGAATGCGGAGACCGTGGTTGACGTCTCCGCCGTCAACAGTTGCAGCCGGATGGCCACCACCTGCGCGGCGGCGTTCGAGAACGTAATCGCCTGTTCGTGAATCTGAAAGCCGGCTGCGCGCACGGAAAGCTCATAGGTCCGCAGCGGAATGCTCGACAACTGGAAACTGCCGTCGGCGCGCGTCTCCGCCGACTGTTCGAAGCCGGTGAGCGTGTTCTTCAGCAGCACGCGCGCGCCGCCCACCCCGGCTCCGGACGGGTCCGTCACCGAACCGCTCACCGAGGCCGTCGTCTGGCCCCACGATACACCAACGCAAATCGCTACCGCCGCAACGGCTAGTCGAATAGAATGCACAAGATCCTCTCTATCGGTCTAAGGTTGTTGGGAAAAGAAACCGCGACAACTTAGAACGAGGGAGGGCCTCGGCCCGCCAAAGGCGCAATGAAGGCGAAATCGGGGCGCAGCGTCCGTTCGGCCGCCACGGAGGCGACCCCGACCAGCACCACCAGCAAAATCGACACGGCAACCGCGGCTTCCGCCACCGCCTGATCGACGTTATTCAACGAGCATTGATAGGGGTTACCAGCTTGATGCTGATGCAGCGGCGTATAGATCGCCACGGCAAAAAACAAGACGAGCAGGGCGGTGAATACTGCTGCAACCCGCGACCGCGTCAAGCCCATGCGGTTAGTGTAGCGCAGGCTCTGGCACCGGCTCCCGGCTCATCGCGACGTCTTTCAGGTCGGACCAACCGCAGTTCCCGCTGTTCTTGACGAAGGTGATCGTTTCCACCGGAAAGCTGCGCGGGCCCGTGTATTCGGCCCATCGTTTCCTGCACAGCGCGAGACCCATCTCAAACTGCTCCGGCGTCAACTCCTGGCCCAGCGTGATGTGCGGATGGTAGGCAAACGGTTCGGCATAGGCCAAAGCATCCCCGTTCAAGTCGGCATGCATCGCCAACAGTTGCTCCCGGCCGGCGGCCAGATCCAGGTAGATTACGTTCGTGACGGGGAACACGCAAATGTCGCCGAGCACCACGTCAAAGGACTGATGTTGTCCGGCTACTTCCGCCACCTTCTCGGCGGCGCCGTCCTGATTGCCGGCCAGTTTCCGCGGCGGTAATAAGGATACGTGCGAGCGTAAGCGACAGGTGGGCACAATCTCCTGGCGCAGGGAATATAGAAAATCTCCCAGCTCTCCGTTGATGTACGCCACCAAGGCGTAGATCGGGTCCGGGGGGGCCTGCCCGTTACTGCTACCGTTTACTACTCCCACTGGATGGGGTCCCGACGAGGGCTCCATAGATACCTACATCTTAGCTGGAACTGCGGCCGCTTGCTCGGGCACCACCCACTTGGCCTCTTCAAAGCCGACGTACTTGTAAAGCCGGATCTCGCCCAGTTCGTTCTCGAGAATGTCACCCACCTGTAACGCGGCGTCCGTCCCTTTCAACTGTTCCCAGGCTTCGTAGGGGTTCCCGGCGTCGATGCTCCCCGCCTCTTCGTAATCTTTCAACTTCACAAGCGTCACCCCGCTTGTGTGCGGAGCCCAGCGAAAGTTCTGCCGGGGAGAGTCCTTCATCCGCAAAATGCGATACGTTGGCATACCTTTCAATTATCGCGCAGCCGCCTCTCCGGCCGCGATCCAGCGTTCCATGTTGCCCCGGTCCCAAACCGCGGACTGCCGCAACGGGCCCAGTTTCGCCGGCGGCTGAATGCGCCGCACGTTCGGCCCATCCGGACGCTTCCGTCGCCCCACGCTCCACCACCAGGGCAGATGCGTCCAGGCGTCGACCGCCACAATCTCCGTTGCGCCCAGCTCCTCGGCCACCCAAACCGGGCAGGCCGCGCGCAGGCCACCATCAAAGGATAAGCCACCTTCCAAGCGCTTCGCGGGCAGCACCCCGGGCACGGCGCAGGAAGCCAGCAGATGCTCCACCGTCACCTCGGCGTCCCAATACACCCGGTTCTGAAACCGGAACCCTTCGCAGACGGTGACGCCGAGCGGCAGCACCGGGGTGTATTGGGCGGTCACCCGCCGCAGCAGGGCTTCGAGGCCAGTCGTATCGAGAACCCCGTCGCCGAGGAACCGGGGCCACCGCAGGCTGGGCGCGGCTTGGATCTGTTGATCTAACGTGAGCCAGAAGTGGCACAGCAGCTCGGGGTCGATGTGGCTCGCGATCGTCCAGGCGTTCAGCGCCCCGGCCGAGGCCCCGATGACGACGTCCGGTTGAAACCGGCCGGCCAGTACCCTCCACGCCCCGGCTTGGAACGCCGCGAACATGCCGCCCCCGCTCAATACCAACGCTCGCTTCGGCATTCCCCTTCTATTCTGGAGGAGTTTAGTGGCGATAGGAGACGGTGACGACGATCCGGCCTGCCTGCTCGGTCACCACCTCCAGATCCCCGAGCGCGTGAACGGTCCGGCAGACTCCGTCTACCATTTGCAGTCGCGTGGCCCCATGGACGATGGTCTCTTCCACGAAACGGGGTGGCACGCCTCCCCGGCGGGAACGGGCAGAGAAAACTGGGTCCGGCCGGATGGGAATGGCACAATGGAGGGGATGTCTCCCGAAGCCGAGATCGCCGCCATCCTCGACGCTGGCGCAGGCGCCCAAGCGCTTCTGGCGGCCTCCGAACTGCCCCCCGGCATTCGCACCGGCCTTTGGTTGCGCTGTGGCTTCTGGGCCGAAGCCCACAATGTCGCGCAGGATCTCCATACCCCTACCGGCAGCTACTGGCACGCCATCCTCCATCGCGCCGAACCCGACGAGTTCAACGCCGGCTACTGGTTCCGCAAAATCGGCTCCCACCCCGTACTCCTGCAGATGGCGGACCGGTGGGACCTCAGCGCCTTCACCCATGCCTCCCCCGCCCAACGCGAGCGCGAGGCCCAACTGCTCCTCGATTTTTGTATCTCGAATTTCGTTTAGTTTAAAGGACCGGCCAATGAAATCCATCACCGCCGCCGTGTTGACGGCCTATGAACAGCCCCTCGAAATCCGCCAGTATCCGGCGCTGACCGCCGCTGGGCCCGGCGAGTGCGTCGTGCGCATCGAAATGGCCGGCATCTGCGGCACCGACGTCCACCTCTGGCTCGGCCAACTACCCATCCCCCTGCCCGTCATCATGGGCCACGAAACGGTCGGCCGCATCGAGCTCTTGGGCGACGGCCTGGTGAAGGACTTCCGCGGCGAAGCCCTCGCCGTCGGCGACCGGGTCGTCTGGGCCAGTTCCATTACCTGCGGCGAGTGCTACTACTGCCGCGTCGTCCGGCAACCCACCCGCTGTGTCAACCGCAAGGCCTACGGCATTAGCTATTGCTGCGACATTGATCCGCACCTGCGCGGGGGCTACGCCGAACAAATCCACCTCCGGGCCGGAACGTCGCTCTTTAAAATCCCCGACGCCGTGCCCACCGAAGCCGTTGTCGGCTCCGGTTGCGCGCTGATGACCGCCATCCATGGCCTGGAGCGTTGCCCGGTCTCCTGGGGCGATTCGGTCGTTGTTCAGGGCACCGGCCCCGTCGGCCTCGCCGCCATCGCCGTGGCGAAACAAAGCGGCGCCGGCAAGATTATCGCCATCGGCGGACCTGCCCACCGCCTGGTCATGGCGCAGGCCTTCGGCGCGGACGTTGTCATCGATATCGACGCCATCAAGACGCCGGAAGCGCGCCGCGAACTCGTCCTGACGGAGACCGGGGGCTTCGGCGCCGATCTGGTCGTCGAATGCGTCGGCTACCCCGGCGCCGTCAACGAAGGCATTGAACTGCCCCGGGATGGCGGGAAATATCTCGTCCTGGGCCAGTACGCAAATGCCGGCAACATTTCCTTCAACCCGCACGTCATCACCCGTAAGCAGCTCACGATCCATGGCAGTTGGGCCTTCGAGGCCCGCCACGTCGACAAAGCCCTTCGCATGCTTGAAATCCCTCACTGGCAGCACCTTTTTGCCGAAGAGATAACCGCGCGCTTTCCTCTCGAGGAAGCGAACGCGGCTCTCGACACCGTTCGCAACTGGCGGGCCGGGAAGACCGTACTCGTTCCATGAAAATGATTCTGGCTTTAGTCGCATTGGTGGTCTTGGCAGCGGTGGGTTGGCTGGCGTTCTCGTTCCGGAACGCGGCCCCCGAAGTGCGCTTTACCACGGTCAAGACCGAGGACCTGGTCGATACGCTGAACACGAATGGCAAGGTGGAGCCGCTGTCGTGGATCGCTTTGCGGGCGGAGCACAGCGGCCGGCTGGCCGATGTCCGGGTTCAGAAGGGCAGCGTCGTGGCCGCCGGGGATATTGTGGCCACCATGCAAAACCTGGAGCTTCAGAAGTCGTTGCAGGCCGCTGAAGCCCGGTTTACGCAGGTGGAAGGCGAGGCGCAGAACGTACTGCAAGGGGGCAATTCGGCGCTGCGCTCTGAGTTGGATGCGGGCATGTCCCGGTTGCGCGTGGAGATTACGAACGCGGAGGCCGAACTGGCCGCGACCGAACGCCTGGTGAGCCGGCAGGCCGCCACGCCGCAGGAGGCGGCAATGATGCGGGGCCGTGTGAACCTGCTGAAGGAGCAGTTGCGAGGCCTCGAGGAGCGCCGGGATTCGCTGGTTTCGCCGGGCGACCGCAAGGCCGCCGAGGGTCGCATTAGAGAGGCCCAGACCGCCGTGGCGATGGCGAAAGGCAAGCTGGAGCAGGGCAATCTGCGGTCCCCCATCGAGGGCGTCGTCTACCAGATCGATCTGCGCCCCGGCGCCATCCTGAACCCGGGCGATCTGATTGCCAACATCGGCAAGGTCGATTCGCTGCAGGTGAACGTCTACGTCGATGAGCCCGAGTTGGGCCGCGTGGCGATCGGCCAGCCCGTCACCGTCACCTGGGACGCCCGGCCTGGCAAGGAGTGGAAGGGCGCCGTCGAGAAGATGCCCATGCAGATCGTCCCCCTCGGCAGCCGCCAGGTCGGCGAAGTGCTGGTGACGATCGCCAATCCTGGTAACGACCTGCCGCCCGGCGCCAACGTCAATATCGCCATCCGCAGCCGCACTGCGCCAAAGGCCATCACCATTCCCAAGGAGACCCTTCGCCGCGAGAACGGCGTTACCGGGGTCTTCCTCCTCGAGAAGGACAAGGTGGCTTGGCGCCCGGTTGAAACCGGCATCTCCAACGTCACCCGCACCCAGATCACCCGCGGCCTGCAGGCCGGCGACCGCGTCGCACTGGCCACCGATCTGCCGCTCCGCCATGGCTCACCGGTCAAGGCGCTCGACGAAGACGCTGGACTTTAATCCCTTCTGGGGTCTCCCATGCGGCCACCAACTGCTGGCCGCCCGCGAGACTGACGAAACCACCCACGCCCATCGATTCGCCGCCGATGATCACCTCTCCTCCCCGGGTCCAGCCGTAGACCGGCTTGCCCGTCGGCCCAATGGCTAAAGCGGGATCCTTTCCATCGCCTAGTAAGCTGGCCGAGTGAATCTGCCCATCCCGCCGCCAAACCGGCACCGGCCCCGCCGGCCCTAGAGCCAGTCCACCGCCGTCCATCGGGCAAGCGTTGAGCTTCCAGGTTTCCTCTCCCAGCTTGGCCGCTTTAAACGTCGCGCCTTGATCCGTGGAGGTTGCCAGGTACATATCCCGGGCCCCTCCCAGCCAGTTTCGGAACATCACATGGATCTGCCCCCTGGCGTCGATCGCCACCGACGGATGGCAGCACTCACAGACGTTGCCGTCCGGCGAGGCGTACACCAACCCGTTGGCGGACCACGACGCCCCGCCATCGGTGGACTTCGCGCCGTAGACCTTCATTCCTGGCGTCCGCAGATCCAACCACGCCGCGAAAAGCTCACCGTTGGGGCCCACCGCCATTCCGTGCAGGCCTTCCCGCGCGGATTTGGCAACGTCGTTCACCGCCACGCCCGCTCTCCACGACCGGCCGCGATCCATCGACCGCCACACTTGCAACGTGCCGTCCGCGATGGCGCTGACGGCAATGCGTTCTCCCCTCACCACCACGCGCGGACCCCGATGGCGCCCGACCATAAATGAGCCTTCGGCCACCGGCACCGGTGCGCCGAAGGAATCGCCGCCGTCCTTCGAGACGGCTACCAGCAACCGCTTTCCATCGCCGTAAGCGAGAGCGACGGTGGCGCCGTCGGCCGCTAACTGCGGCTGCTTTCCTCCCGGAATCAGCGGGAGGAAAGCGAGGGCGAGAAGGGCAAGCATGGCTTCAGTTTATGCCAGATCGAAGAGCAGCAAGTCGGTCTCGGCGGTAGCTGTCAGCGTCAGTGCGGTCTCTTCGGAGAGGGCCGCCCCATCGCCCGTTACCAGCATCTTGCCGTTCAGGTCCAGCGCCCCGGCGCCAATCTGCACCCACGCATGGCGGCCCGCGGCCAGCTCATACTGCACGGTATCCCCGGCGGCCAGCTTGCTCACGAACACCTTTGCGTCCGCGGCGATCGGGCTCGACCCGTTTTCGCCCGTGGGCGATGCCACCACGCGCAGTTGCCCGGCCACCTCCGCGGGCGGAATGCGCAAGTCCTCGTGCCGCGGCGCAATGCCTAACTCATTCGGCTCAATCCAGATCTGCAGCAGATGCAGCGGCTCGGTCGAAGAAGCATTGAACTCGCTGTGCAAGACGCCCTTGCCGGCGCTCATCCGCTGCACGTCGCCGGCGGAGAGCGTCGAGCGGCCGCCGGTGGAGTCCTCATGGGCCAGCGCTCCGGAAAGCACCCACGTGATAATCTCCATGTCCCGATGCCCATGCCGCCCAAAGCCGCTGCCGGGCGCCACCGTGTCGTCGTTGATCACGCGCAGGCTGCGGAAACCCATGTGCCGCGGATCATAATACTGGCCAAACGAAAAGGAATGCTTGGCGTTCAGCCAACCGATTTTGGTCGTGCCGCGCTCGGCGGCGGGTCTAACGGTAATCATATTCACCCTCCTGAGGAAAGTCGTTATAACAACTAAATAACGACCCTCATGAGATGCTCAGCCGGCCTAAAAGATTCATCAGCCGGTCCAGCTGCGCGGGGGTCAACCCGCTCATCGCCCCTTCCGCCGCTGCCGTCACCGGGGCGTCCAACTGCGCCAGCAGCTTTTTGCCGGCGGCGGTAATCCGCGCCGTCACCACCCGCCGGTCGGCCGCCGAGCGGCTCCGTTCCACCCAGCCTTGCTTCTCGAGCCGGTCGAGAAGCCGCGTCATATCCGCCTCCCGGTGGATCATGTCGCCGGCGATTTCGCCGCAGGGCCGGCCTTCCGCTCCGGCCCCGCGCAAAATCCGCAGCACGTTGTACTGCGTGTGAGTCAATCCAAACGGCTTAAGCGCCGCCTCCACCCCGGTCATCAGACGGCCCGCCGTCCGTTGCAGTTGGAGAAACGCCGCTTCCGCCGCTGAGTACATTACCCCAGCATAGTCACTACGCGCGCCGCCGGCGGCCCCATGCGGCCAACCCGAGCAGCGCCGCGCCGGTCAGCGCTAGCGTCGCCGGCTCCGGAACGTTGTTGCTGGTCACGGCAAGATTGGTGATCGTCAGGGTCGGGTCCAAAGCGATGGACGGAATGAGCTGCCTGCTGGTGAGCGAAATCGCCCCGAAGCTCAAGCTGTTCGCCGATTCCGACAAGTTGATGCTCACCGAGTTCGAACCGTTCGCCGGAAGAATGGTTGGGCAGCTTTCGATTTCCAGAAAGCAGAACTCCTGAATAGGCGGATTCACCTGCTGCAGAACGGTGAGATCGCCGTTGTGCACGTAGAACAGCGCGCCCGCTGCGCCTTCCTCAAAAAAACCCGACCAGTTGAAGCTCAGTGTCGTGCCGGGCGTCGTCGTGAACCCGGTCAGCAATACGGCAGAACCCTCGGTTGGGAAAGCCATCTCAGTTCCGAAAAATCCCGCTAGATCGTAGTTGATGTAGTTCGAAAGCGTGCTGATATCCACGACGGCATTGGGATCTTTGCTCGGGGTCGAGGCCGAGAACACCCCTCCGGCAATGCCGGCGTTGCCGCAGGAAGAAGCCGATCCACCCGAGACGCCGGAAATCGGAAAAGTGGGGTAAGTTTGGTCCGGGCACGACACAAAGGTCGCAAACGCCGAGGAGGAAACGACAAGGAGCGTTCCGAGGAGAGAGAGAATCCGCATAGGGTATTCAGTGTAGTACTTTCGTACTCACCATGGAAGTCCCCTATTCCAGTACGGCACTATTCGCCATTTGCATGTAGGCATACTTCGCCTCCGCTGGCGCCCCGGTCAACTGTGTGAGGAACACTCCCACCGTCTTCCGTGCCGGATCTACCCATCCGTGGGTCGAAAACGCGCCACCGTGGCCGAAGGTTCCCTTCGACAATAAGTGGAGTTCCCCGCGTGGGTCATCGATCACCTCCCACGTCAATCCGAAGGCCGTATGCGGCATATGGCCGGCCCTGAGGTCCCCGGTCTGCTTGCTGCTCATCAACTGAATTGACGCCTTGGAGAGAATCCGCCGGTCGCCGTTCAGCAGCGCCTGATAGAACTTGGCCAGGTCTTCCGCCGTCGAGTACAGGCCGAACTCGGGCGCCGGATAGATCGCTTTGGGCCGCGCCTCGGCGGATAGGCCGCCCAGAATGGTTGCGTCGGCGCGCTCGAGCCCAGTCGCCGTCTTTTTATAGACGATCGCCAAGCGGTCCTTCTTCGCCTCCGGCAGGAAGAAGTGGCTGTCCTTCATACCCAGCGGCTGAAAGATCCGCGCCTCAAGGAACTTCTCGTAGGGCATCCCGCTGACGACCTCAATGATTCGTCCCAGCGTGGCAATTCCGGCGTTGGAGTAGCTCCACTTTGCGCCCGGCTCAAAATCGAGCGGCTGCTGCGAATAAACGAGTACCGCGTCGGCCAGGGTCCGGTCCATCTTCGTATACAGCTCCCCTAAACCTGCGGGCGGGGCGCTATGCACGCCGCTCGTGTGCGTCATCAAATCGTGAATCGTGATCACGCGGGTGGGCTTCTTTAAGACCCCATCCACCAGCACCATTTGCCCGCGGAACTCCGGCAGATGTTTCTCCACCGGGTCGCTCACCGACAGGCGGCCCGCCTCTGCCAGCATCAGAATCGCCGTACCCGTGAACGGCTTGGTCATCGACATGATCTGGAAGATGGAATCCTTCCGCATCGGTTTCTTGTTCTCGATGTCCTGCCAGCCCACGGCTTCGAAGTGAACCAGCTCTCCCTTTTGTTGGAACAGCGTCACGGTGCCGGCGATCCGCTGCTGATCCACCAGCTCCTTCATCCGGCCCGCTATTTTCGCCAGTTGGGCCGAATCGGCTGCCCAAGTCAAACTCGCGACAAGAAATACAAGAAAACGCATGATGGACGAGTATAGAGCAATCTCATTTGCCCATCCAATGCCGCGCCGCACCCCCTTCCCGCCGCGTGACAGAAGTGTTACTGTCGCGATCACTATGAAGGTCTACTCAGGAACTGAACTGCGCAACGTAGCACTGGTCGGCCACCTGCACGCCGGCAAAACCCAACTCGCTGCCGCCCTCCTCTATACCGCCGGCGCGCTCAGCCGTCTCACCAAGGTCGACGATGGCGCCGCCCCCACCGACTTCGACGACGAAGAACGCGCCCGCAAGCTATCCATCCAGGCCGCTCTCGCCGTCCTCGAATGGAACAAGCATAAGGTCAACCTGCTCGATACCCCCGGCTTCCACATGTTCCTCCATGAAGCCCAAGGGGCTCTCGTCGCGGCGGACTCCGCCGTGGTCGTCGTCGACGGGGTCGCGGGCGTCGAGGTCCAAACCGAAAAGACCTGGAATCTCTGCGCCGCCCGCCAACTCCCCTGCGCCTTTTTTGTCAACAAACTCGACCGGGATCGCGCCTCGTTTTCTGAAGCCCTCGACAGCATCCACAAGGCGTTCGGCCGCCTCGCCGTCCCCATCCATCTCCCCATTGGCGACGAGCGCGAGTTCTCCGGCCTTGTCGACCTGATCACCATGAAGGCCTACTCCTGCCGCGCCGATGGTGATGGCAAAGGCCGGGAGATCTCCATTCCGCCCTATCTGGCCAAGGAGGCAAAGGCCGCCCATGAAGTTCTGGTCGAAATGGTGGCCGAGGGCAATGACGAACTCCTCGACGAATTTTTCCGGGAAGGCACCCTGCCTATCCCCCACATCGTCGACGGCCTCCGGCAGGCCTTTCGCGAACGCCGGTTGTTCCCTGTTCTGGCCGGTTCCGCCCTGCATAACATCGGTACCGCTAAGCTTCTCGACTTCCTGGTCGACATCGCGCCCTCTCCCGTTGAGCAGACTACCGTCGCAGGCTCTTGGGACCAGCAGCCCGTCTCCCGGAAGATCAGCGACGAAGAGCCAGTCTCCGTATTCGTGTTCAAAACCTTTGCCGATCCCTTCGCCGGCCGCATCTCCTACTTCCGGGTCGTCTCCGGAGTCCTCAAGGCGGACACTCATCTGATCAACGGTCTCACGCAGGCCGACGAACGGTTCGCCGCCATCGGGGCCCCCATCGGCAAGGCGATCACGCCCATTTCCGAGCTGCGGGCGGGCGACCTCGGCGCCGTCGCCAAGCTCAAAGAGACGCTTACCGGGCATACGCTCTTTGAAAAGACGCACCCCATCCTCTACCCGCCCGTCACCTTCCCCGAACCCTCCATCGCCTACGCGATCGAAGCCAAGTCCCGCAACGACGAAGATAAAATCGGCGTCGCCATGCACAAGATCATGGAGGAAGATCCCTGTCTCCGGTTCGATCGGGATCCCCAGACCAAAGAGTTCCTCCTCCACGGCAACGGGCAAAATCACATCGACGTGACGGTGGCCAAGCTGCAGCATCGCTACCACATCAACGTCGTCCTGCACGCTCCCAAGGTGCCCTACCGCGAAACCATCCGCACCCCGGCCGCCGTCCAAGGCCGTCACAAAAAGCAGACCGGCGGCCACGGTCAGTTCGGCGACTGCTGGGTCCGCTTCGAGGCCCTGCCCCGCGGCGCCGGCTTTGCCTTCGCCAACGAAACTTTCGGCGGGTCGGTTCCCCGGCAGTACATTCCGGCGATCGAAAAGGGTATCGTCGAAGCGGCGTCCCGCGGCCCTTTGGCTGGTTTCCCCCTCGTCGATTTCCGGGCGGTGGTCTATGACGGCTCCTATCACGATGTCGACAGTTCGGAAATGGCTTTCAAACAAGCCGCCCGCAAAGCCTTCCGGGCCGCTATGGAGGTCGCCAAGCCCGCTCTGCTGGAGCCGCTCATGCGCGTTGAGATCCAGGCGCCGATCGACTATGCCGGCGATCTGATCTCCGATTGCAATGGCCGCCGCGGCCGGGTCACGGGGATGGAGACCCGCGAAGGCACCCAGATCATCCGCGCTCTCGTCCCGATGGCGGAAATGCTGACCTATCAGAATGACCTCACGGCCAAGACGCAGGGCCGGGGGGCGTACTCGATGGAGTTCGATCATTATGATTTCCTTCCGGCTCAGCAGGCCGAAAAGATCGTTGCCGCCGCCCGCGCGGCCGGGGTGCACGCCCACGAGGAAGACTCGGACTAATGTTTAGTACCGATCCGGCCGATCAGTAGTACTAGGTTTGCCGGGTTGCCCCCCTGATTCCAAAAATAGTAGAGTAATGGGGTTGCCATGTAGCCCTAATTCCAACTCCGGAATGGAGAATGAATGCGCTTCTTCCTAAAGACGCTTTCCACGAGCACCCTGGCGTGGGCCTTAAGTGGTTGGGCCTTGAGCCTGCCCGTAGTTCACGCGCAGCCCCTCTCGTTTGCCGCCCGGGCCGCCGCCGCCGAAACTGATGACGGCAAAGTGCCCGATGTCTCGACCGGCGCCATCCCCACCGTGGTTCCCCCGTTGGTCAACCAGCCGTTTCCGGCCAAGCCGACCCGCAAAGATGAGCGCATGAGCCGGGCAGAGGTCATGTTCGAAGAAGGGCGCAAGCTGTATCAGGCTGGCAACGTGGCTGACGCGCGGAAGCTGTTCGACGAGGCTCTGGATCTGGTCTTGAATTCGAAAGCCGATCCGGTGGATCGGGCTCACTTCGATAAGCGCTTTGAAGAACTAGTCGCGAAAATTCACCGTTTGGACGTCGCCGGCTTGGGCGCCGGGGCTGCACCCGGCGAAGAAAATTTTGACAAGGCTCCCATTGACGACATTTTGAGCCTGACCTTTCCGATTGATCCGAAGATCAAGCCCATGGTGCGCGATGAAGTCGCCGCCACCGTCAGTCAACTGCCGCTCGAAGCTACCGATGCGGTACTGTCTTTTATTAACTACTTCTCAGGCGAGCGCGGCCGCGGCACCATTCGTGCGGGTCTCCGCCGGGCCGGCAAGTACAAGTCGATGATCTCCCGGATTCTCGATGAAGAAGGGATCCCGCAGGAGTTTATCTTCCTCGCCCAAGCCGAATCCGGCTTCCTGCCCCGCGCCGTCAGCTACATGAGCGCCGGCGGCATGTGGCAGTTCATTCGTGGCCGTGGCGCGGAGTACGGTCTCCGCCAGGACGCTTACGTCGATGAACGGTTCGATCCGGAGTTGGCCACCCGCGCCGCCGCCCGGCACTTGCGCGATCTCTACCATCAGTTTGGCGACTGGTACCTGGCGATCGCCGCTTACAACTGCGGCCCCGGCAACGTGGACCGCGCCGTCGAAAAGACGGGTTACGCCGATGTTTGGGAGTTGCGCAGCCGCGGCGTCCTGCCGCTTGAAACCTCCAACTACGTTCCCATCATTCTGGCCATGACCATCATGTCCAAGAATCCGAAGAACTACGGCCTCGACGACATTATTTACGAAGAGCCGCTGCAGTATGACACGGTGGAATTGAACGCCATGACCAGTCTGGCGCTGATTGCCGATCTCACGGGCCAACCGGTATCGGGCATCAAGGAACTGAATCCGGCGCTGCTCAAGGACGTGGCGCCGGCCGGTTACCGCCTGCACGTCCCCAAGGGCACCCTGCCCAGCTTGATGGCCGGGCTCGAACTTGTTCCGGAAAGCAAACGTTTGGCTTGGCGGGTGCATCGGGCCGAACCGGGCGAGGATATCGCCTCCGTTGCCCGGCAGTTCGGAACTACGCCGGCTAACCTGCTCGCGGTGAACGCTGATTTGAAGGAAGATCTGCACCCGGGTGCGCTCGTCGTAGTTCCCGGCGCTCCCCCGCCGGCGCCGCGCGCCGTCTCGGCATCTCGCGCCCGCCCCACGAAGTACGCCCGGGGCAAGGCGCCGGTGCGCCCGGCCGCCCGCTCGAACGCCCGCTCGGCTAGCTCCCGGGTCGTGCCAGCTGCCGCGGTCAAAACTACCGCCAAAACCACCGCCAAACCCGTCGGCCGGAAGGCCGTGACCACCATCGCGGGAAATCGTTCTCGTCGCGGATAATTTCGGGGTATCATTCGGCTTGAATTCTCTGCGAGGATGAAAAGACGCATGTACCAGCCGACCGTGTGGTCCCAGCCTTTTGACGACGACGACGAGTTCGAAGATCTCACTCTCGACGACCAGTACGTGGAACTCGCCTCCGATATTCGCGAGTACGCTGACGATGACGAAGACGATGAACTGAGCGAATTCGAACGCCGCGAAATCGCCATTCCATTAGCGCCCCCGCCGCCCGCGCCCCCCGTCCTGCGGCCGCGCCAAGTGCCGGACGACTTCTACCTGTCCGAGCCCGATCCCCCGCCTCCGCCCCCCATGGTCCTCGCTCCGGGGCAGCTCCCCCCGCGGCGGAAGCCCGTGCCGCCTCCGGCGCCCGTAAAGGCTGCCGCCGCTAAAAAGAGCGCCCCCGCCAAAAAGGCGACCGCCAAGAAGGCGGAAGCCCCAGCCAAGAAAGCCGCTGCCCCGGCCAAGAAGACGCCTGCCGCCAAGAAGGCGGCGCCTCCGGCCAAGAAGGCCGCACCAGTGAAAGAGGCCATGCCAGCGAAAGAGGCAGGGGCCGCAAAAAAGGCTGTGCCCGCGAAAAAAGCTACTCCGGCCAAGGCGCCTCCCGCGAAAAAGGCCCCGGCCAAAAAGCGGTAAGCTAAAAAAAACGGGGGCCGGAAGCGATTCCGGCCCCCGTTCTACCTAGCTTTTCTAACTATTCCACCGGCTGCTTCACGGCCTTCCGGCACCGCTGAAACAGCTCCAGCAGCGACTCGGCCTGCTCCTCCGGCGTCCGCGAGGCCGACGCCTTCCCCGTAAACCCGGCCGCCGCCGAGCCCTTGCCGTAACCGGTCGTCACGGTGATGAATTTCATCAGCTCCAAAGCCACCTGATCCGTCTCGTTTTTCTCCGGCTTGGGTGTTTCTTTCTCTTTTTCGTCTGCCATATCCTATGGGTCCTCCGCGTTTGGGATAATTCTCTAGTTTAGAGCAGAATGCCAATCCAGGCTCGCCGATTCCTCCGTCGCATGCGCGGCGGAGCCCAAGCCCACCTTCTCGAAGCCGACGACGGCCGCTGGTATGTCGTTAAGTTTCTCGAGAACCCGCAGCATCGCCGCATCCTCGTCAACGAATGGATGGCCGGTGGCATCCTGCCCTATCTTGGCATCGCCTGCCCCGAAACCCGGCTCATTGAACTCTCCACCGGCTTCCTCCGCGACAACCCGGAAATCGCCATCCAACTCGGCTCCACCCGCCGCGAGATTCTCCCCGGCTGGCACTTCGGCTCCCTGTTTCCGGGCAGCCCGATGACGCAGGCGATCTACGACTTCATCCCGGACTCCCTACTTCCCAAAGTCGCCAACCGCCCCGACTTTCTCGGCGCCCTCGTTTTCGACAAATGGTGCGCCAACGCCGACTCCCGCCAGGCCATCTTCTTCCGCGCCCGCCTCGGCGACTGGCTCGCCAACCCGGAAACACCCCTCAAAGTGGGTTTCGTCGCCCAGATGATCGACCACGGCTACATCTTCAACGGCCCCCATTGGGAGTTCATCGACTCTCCGCTTCAGGGCCTCTACTTCCGCCACGACGTTTATCGTCCCGTCCAGTCCCTCGCCATCTTCGAACCCTGGCTCGAACTCGTCCGCCACTTCCCGGACGAAATCCTGGACGAGACCGCCCGCGAAATTCCTCCCTCTTGGCTCCCCGGCGACGAGCGCGAGCGCCTCGAGGACCTCCTCCTCGCCCTCCAACGCCGCCGCGGCCGCGTTGCCGACCTCATCAGCGCCTGCGTCGACGCCCGGGTTAACCCTTTCCCAAACTGGGGAGAATCTCGTCACACAACAGCCGGGCGGTAACCGGCGCCAGCAAGATCCCGTTGCGGAAATGCCCGTAGGCATCCCACTCCCGGCTGTCGCCCCGCCGCCCCACCACCGGCTCCCCCGTAGCCGACCCCGGACGGAACCCGTTCCACGCTTCTTCCACCGGAACTCCTCGCAACTCCGGAACCATCGCTTCCACCGCCGCGCGGATCTCTTCGACCGCCGCGGCCCGCAGCGAACGGTCAAACCCCACCTGCTCCATATCCGCTCCCGCTATCGTCTCCCCGGTCGCCCGCTGCAGCACATAAAAGTGCCCCCGGCGGATGATCCGCGGCAGGCTCCCCGGCGCCAGATGATATCGGATTAGATGCCCCTTCACCGGAAATCCGCCCGGCGCCCAGGCCCCGGTCGCCCACACCACCGCGTCGCCCTCCCAAGTGCTCACCTCCACCCCCTCCTCGAACTCCACGCCCAGCCTCTGCCCCGCTACCCGCAATGCCGCCACGACGTCCCGCGGGTTCACCACCGCTTCGTCCGGGTACCACCACCGCCCACTCCCCATCGCTTCCACCCGAATCCCCATTCGCCGCTGCGTCGCCACCCGCCGGCATACCCGGAAATCAATCCGTAGCCCCGAAGCTGCCTCCAGCTCCGCGACAAACGCCGGATACATCCCCAGGCTCTCCACCCCTAACCGTCCCCAGCGCGAGTCCTCGCCAAACTCGCCGCCCGGCGCTAACATTCCTGCTCCCGCCCAGCTCGCTTCGCCTCCAATCCGGCCCCGGTCGCGCACCGTCACCCGCGCCCCGCCCTGCGCCAATCGCCAAGCCGCCGCACAACCCACAATCCCGCCACCCACCACCGTAATCTGCATCTAGCTTTATGATAAAGCCGCTACAATCAGAGCATGCATCGCTGCCTGCTCTACAACGAAGAGGTGCGCGACTCCTCCGAACGCTTTCTCTCTCCCGGACAGGTCGGCCTGCTTAACGGTTGGGGCGTCTTCTCCACCCTCCATGTCTCCGATGGAGTTCTATTTGCCTACGAGCGCCATTGGAATCGCATGATGCGCGATGCCCAGCGGATGCACGTTCCCATGCCGCCGTCGGCCGATGACCTGCGCACCAGCCTCCTCCGCCTGGTTGCGGCCAACCACGCCGAAAATTCGACGCTCCGCGTTGCCATCATCCGCAACACCGGCGGCGCTTTCGATGGTCCGGGCCTCACCCGCCCCTACGATGTCATCGCCTTCACGAAGGATCTGGTGAACTGGGGCTCCCACGCCCGGCTCGCCCTTAAGCGCGACGCGCGCCACGCTGCGAACGAGTTCGCCGGCGCGAAAATCACCGCCTGGTCCCAGAATCTCACCTGGTACGAACAGTCCCGCCAGCGCGGCTACGATGAAGTGGTTCTCCTCGACGAACACGGCCGCGTTAGCGAGTGCACCTCCGCCAATCTGTTCGCCGTTTTCGGCGGCGCCGTTTTTACTCCGCCCCTCGATTCCGGTTGCCTCCCCGGAATTACCCGCGAAATCCTGCTCGAGGCCATCACGGTCCCTGGCCTCTCCGTCGCCGAGCGCCACCTTTCACCAGCGGATTTGGAACAGGCCGACGCCGTCTTTATAACCTCGTCCACCCGCGAACTCCTGCCTGTCGCGGAGATTGATTCCCTCCGCCTGCGCTCCACCGGCTCCCCGGTTGCCTCGCAACTCCTCGCCGCCTTCCGCGAGTATCGGCGGGCATACATCCATCGGGGTAGTACCGAAGTTGTAACCCGTTAGAGAATTTCCCTTAGCACAGTACCAGGAATCGAGTAGTATGAAAGTTACCCATGTTGATTACGTGTTCCCGTTGCGGATCCGAATCAGTGCGTACCTCCCGGTCGCGGTCGCTTTCCGGTAAGGCACTGAACCTGCTGGGGATTTTTGCGTTCCGGTGTCTCGATTGTGATCATCGTTTCCGAGCCAGCATCTGGCGGGCCCGGCAGATGCTCTACGCCAAGTGTCCTCGGTGTCACCGCCTGGACCTTTCGAAATGGAACACGGACCACTACAATCCGCCCTTCGGCACGCGCTTAGCCGTAGCGTGCGGCGCCAAGCCCGTTCGTTGCGACTATTGCCGTCATAATTTCTGGAGCTTTCGCCGCGTCAAGGTCCAGTACAGCCAGTCGGCCCGTTCCGGACGGAGCCCGGTCGTGATCCCCGCCGGTGCCGACTTCCTACTTGACGGCGACGGCCGCGCGGTCGAGCCGGAGAATCATCCCAGCATCAGTGGCAGCCCACAATTGGCCGTCCGGGGCGACGGCTAGCTTCACCTGCCGGGCCACTGCCCGGTAGTCGACGGCTTGCTCAGTAAACGCGCCCACCTTGGTCACATCGGTTATGGCCGCCTCCCGGATCACCACCTTGCCGGGTAGCTGTAAACTACGCAGCCCCGAAGGCTGCGTCCCCGCCGCGACAATCGACCGGTTCGGCAGATAGGCGACGTCGGTCACAGCATGCTCCTTGCTCCGGTAGAGCGGGATCATCTTCCCGGTCTTGAAGTCGATCTGGTTCACTTCGGCTGGTATCTCGAACGTTTCTCCGAACTGAAGCAGCGCCACGGCGAATCCCGCAGGGTCCACCACAATCCGGCTCACCATCCCGAAGATGGACGCCGAAGACAATTTCCAAGTGGCGCCGCCGTCACGCGTTTCGGCCAGCATCATCAGGTTCGGCCACTCCCGCCGCTGGGCCGCGCGCTCGGGTTCCATCCACGGTGGAAAGAGCGTCAGATCTTCCCGGCGCGGCGGGCGGCTCGTCCCGGCGATTAGCCCGGTCTTTCCGCCAAACCCCATTGAATGGAATACCGCAAACTCCGGCTTGGCCGAAATCTCCTTGGTCGCCTCGATCGGCGTCCAGGTCTTCCCGCCGTCCTTGGTTTCCCAGATACTCTTCTTTTCGCCTCCGGCGAACCCGTGCGTGGCCGAGTCGAAGTGCATGGTGAGGATGCCCTTCTGTCGCGACACCTTGCGCCACGTTCGTCCGGCCTCTTCGGTGAACCAGACACCGCCGTCGGTCGCCAGCCAACACGCCGAGTCGTTGACGCACGAAATCGTCACCGGTACATCCTTGAGCGGCACCATCTCCCAGCGGTCTCCGCCGTCACCGGTCACCACGGCCACCGGCTTTATCCGGCCCTTTTCATTCAACACCCCGATCGCAATGCCCCGGCGCTCGGACGGGAACACGATCTCGCCCAGGGTTAGGGTCGAATCCTTCTCGTCGTGGAAAAACGAGACGTTCCACTTGTCCGCCGCAGCCGCCGTGGCCGCTAGCAGCAATGCCCCGAACAAACAGCGGCCGAGCATTAACCCCTCACCGCCGTCGTGCCCGCCAAAACGGTCTCGAGCGACAGCGCCCGCTCCATCATCTCCCGGTCCAGCCGCGCCAGCATCAACAGGCACCCCACTTGTTCGCCCACCGTCGTCAACAACTCCATCTCATCGCCGGTGTAGGCGTGCGGTTCCCGATGCTGCACATTGATCACGCCAACCACCTTGCTGCGCGCCATCACTGGCGCCGATAGAAACGCCTCGAACGTATCGGCTTCCAACTCGGAAAAGGTCTTGAACCGCGAATCGTTGTAGGCTTCCCGCGAAATTGCCAGCAGCCGCCGCTCCCGCGCCACCCATCCCGTCAAGCCTTCGTTGAGATGCAGCCGGACCTCGCCCAGCGCTTGTGCCGCCGGCGCATTCGAGGCGCACAGCACCAACTGCCGGTCTTCGAGCAGATAAACCAGGCACGAATCACACGCCGTGAACTCCTGCACCAACTTCACAATTGAGTTCAATACCTGTTGCAACGACGATTCACTCACCATCAAACGGCTGATTCGTTGAAACAAGCGGAGCTGCTGCTCCGTCCGCGCCAAGCGCTGCTCCAGATCCTTCGACTTAGACACTGCTTTGATTATCCTCTACAATCGGAAGCTACGGTCGATGGAAGCTTCCCCCGCGAATTATTTACAGTTCCATCAACGCCGCTATGAGTTCCTCCTCGATATACTCCATCGGGTGGGAAAAAACCAGCGCCCCTTCGCCCGGCTTCTTGACGTCGGCCTGTCCCACCAAACCCTGCTTTTCCAGGACGCCTTCCCGGACGCTGTCATCGATACCCTCGGCTACTTCGATCACCGCTTCACCGGCCAACTCCGCGGACAGCACATCAACTTCGATCTCAACCACGCCGCCGACCCCGCCGCCTGGCCCTCCGTCACCCCGTACGACATCGTCGTCATGGCCGAGGTCCTCGAGCATCTCTACACCGCTCCCGTTCACGTTCTCTCCTGCGCCGCTTCCTGGCTGCGCCCCGGCGGAACCCTGATTGTGCAAACGCCGAACCCCATCAGCCTCGGTAAGCGGCTTGGCCTGCTCTGCGGCCAGAGCCCCTTTGAAATCATCCGCGAAGACCCCACCAACCCTGGCCACTTCTGCGAGTACACCCCCGCCGATCTCCGTTTCCTAGCCCAGCGCGTCAAGCTCGAAGTCACCGGCCTTTGGCTGCGCAACTACTTCGGCCCTAGCGCCCCGCTCTACAACCTGGCTTGCACGCTCCTCCCTGGCCAACTCCACGACGGCATCACCGTCACGCTTCGCAAGCCCCACCTCACCGAACGTCAGACGGCTTAACGCCAAACAGCCCCGGCCGGATCCGCTGATAGGAAAACCGCGCCGGATTCATCCCGGTCACGCCGCCCGAATCGACTTCAATAATGCGCGCCGAAATCGGTTCATACGCCGCCCGCGGCGCAATGGTCCCCTTCGCCACCAGGATCTTCATGTACTCGGGGAAGATCCCCAAACTAACCAGCTGCCCCAGGCTGAATGGAAACATCCGCTTCGGCGTCAATACCAGCAGATTGGGCATATCCGGCGTCGAACCGTCCACTTCAATCACCGCCGTCACCCCCATATCCCAGTACCGGCCGCCACCGTGCCGCACCGCCCGCTCGACGAACCGCCCATCGTAAATCCCCTTCACCCGGCCCTTCACCCGCACCGAGTCTCCGTGCAGGTTGTCCGTCTTCCCGCCCACCGGCAGATCGAAAGCCCCGTTCACCCCGCTCTTGATCGCCGCCTGCACCGCCGCCGGATCGGAGATCACCACCACCCATCCCTCCGCCTTCTGCTGTAAAAGCTCCGCCAGAATGTACGTGCTATCCCCCGCTGACCCGCCGCCAATGTTGTCTCCCGCGTCCATCAGCGTCACCGGCCACTGCCCGTTGTTCATCGCCATCTTGACGGCTTCGGCCGGCCCCGGAGCCTTCATCACGAGTTGCTCCCGCAGGTCCCACAGCATGCCGCTGAGCCGGTCGGCCTCGCGCCGCGCCAGCGCCGGGTCGTTGTCCGTCACCACCACCACGCTCGGCCCCATGGCTGGAATATCGGCGTACTGGTAGCCGCCCGCCACGCTCGCGGCTAACACCTTCGGCTCTTTCTCCAGCTTCTTACTCGCGTCCGTGATCGCCTGCAGCGGGGCGGCGTAGGTGTTGTGGAACAGGATGTTGAGCAGCATCGGCGGCTTGGCCAGAGCCTGCGTGGGTTTTACCTTCCCGCTCAGGATGTCGCCCATAATCCGGGCCGCGTTCACGCCGGCCGTTCGCGCATCGAGATGCGGGCACTCCTTGTAGCTCAGCAATACGGTCGAAAGGCGAACGATCTCTTCGGAGATGTTGGCGTGAAAGTCATGCACCACCACAATCGGGATCTTCTCGCCGAACGCTGCCCGTACCCGCCGCACCACCTCGGCGTCGGCGTGCGGATGGCTCTCGGTCACCATCGTCCCGTGCAGGAACAGCAGAATCCCGTCCAGCTTCGGCGCTTGCCGCAACCGGCTGATCAGCTCCCCTACGAGCGGTTCAAACGCGCTATCGAGTACCGTCCCCATCGTCTGCGGCCCGGCCACAAGGGTCGGGAACAAGGTGTAGCCGGCCTGGCTCGCACCATAAATAAAGCCCGCCGTCGTGTTGTTGGAATTCGCGGACTTCGTAATTACGTCCTGCCCCCGCAGGATGCCTTCGGCCGCGCCCAACCCGGTCGCGAAGTCTTCAAGGCGCGTCTTCCGCGGATTGAACGTATTCGTCTCGTGAACGATGCCGCCCACGCCCACCACCGGTTTCGTCTGGGCGACGGCCACCCATGCCCACACCAAAAGAAGAGCGATCCGCATGGGCGGCATCATATCAAGACGCGCGTCCCGGCGCGGGCTAGAATTCGAAACGAAGGCTCAACTGAATCTGCCGTCCCGTCCCGCGCGTGCTCGTAATCCGGCCGAAATCGCCGCGTCCGCGCACCGCCGCGGGCGTTGCGAAGTTGGGCCGGTTCGGCACATTGTAGAAGTCCGTCCGGAAGATCAGCCCATACCGTTCCTTCATTTGCCAGCGCTTGTTGACGGAAGTATCGATGTTCATCTGACCCGGTCCGAAACCCAGATTCCGGGCCGCATTGCCAAAGTTGGCCGTGCCCGGCGCCGCAAAGCACGAAGTGTTGAACCACTGGTTCAGGTAGGATGCCCGGTCGCGTCCGCCCGCAATCGTGGGGTCGCACGTGAGGTTCGGCCGCGGACTCCCCGCGAACGTATTCGTGACATTGGTCTGCTCAATCACGCCCCAGGGCGCCCCCGAATGCACTTCGGCAATCAGGCCCAGCGTCCAGCCGCCCAGCACGGCATCGAGAAACGGATTGCGAATATCCACGCTCCTGCCCTTGCCAATCGGCAGTTCGTAAACCGAACTCCCGATGATCCGGTGCCGCACATCGTTGCCGGAGTACGACTTGTCCAGGCCGCGCAGTTCGGGATGCGTATACCCGTTGCCTTCGCCGCCCGCGAACTCGCTGCCACCCTCGATGTTGTCGAGGAACTTGGACCAGGTGTAGTTCGCCAGCAGATTGAAACCGCGCAGGAAGCGGCGTTCCACCTTCAGGTTCATGGCGTGGTAACTCGAATTGCCCCAGTTCGGCGACAGGCGGTTCACGTTATTGAACTGCGGGAACAGGCGCGCGGACTGGCTCTGCGTCGCTGGGCCGCGGCCATTTACCAGGGGAATGTAGTTGATATTCACCGCCGCGCCGCCCAACTTCGTGCCCAGGTTGCCGAGATAAGCCGCCTCAATCAGAAAATTTCCGCGCAGCTCTCGCTGAATGGTGAAGTTGAACTGTTGGGAGTAGCCGTTCACGTGGTCTTGCGAGACGAAATCGGGGGCGGCGCGTGGCGCGGTGCCAACGGGCACGGCGCCCCAGCCTGGGCCGATCGGCTCCCGCACCCCGCTCGGCAGGCCGTCCCGAAACAGGAACGCCGGGGTCAACCCGCCGTCGGGCGAGGTGAACGAAAAATTCGATCCGAAGCCCTGCGACAGGGTGTTGACGATGGCGCCGAAGTAGGCGCCGAGATAGTTGATGCCGTAGCCTCCGCGAACCACCGTCCGGGCTATCGGCTTCCAGGCGAATCCAATGCGTGGCGCGAAGTTATTCCGGTCGAACGGATGCGCGTACTTGTCGCGGCCGTCGCGGCCGGAGTAGGTGACAATTCCTGGCGTCCGCGACACCGGGTTGATGGCCGTGCCGTCGAACCCGCTCTGACGGTTGTCCAGCCGCTCCCAACGCGGCGTATCCAGTTCCCAACGCAAGCCGAGGTTGAGCGTCAGATTCTTCGTAATCTTCCAGTCGTCCTGGATATAGGTCCCGTAGTAGTCCGTCCGCGCCTCTAGCAGGTCGGGCCGGTTCTGGCCTGCGCTCGATGTCCAACCCAGCAGGAAGGACGCCATGCCGCTGCGCGTTGCGCGGTCGTTAAACGTGAACGTGCCACCCCCGGTTTGGGAGAGTTCGTCCTTGTTCAGGGAGTAGCGGAACTCAAAGCCCGTCTTGATCGTGTGCTTGCCCTTGATCATCGTCAGGTTATTGACCAGATGATGCGTCAGAATCGGCGTCTGGATCCGCTCGTTCGGCGCCACACTGAAGCCGGATTGGCCGGTCACCGCGATCACCGGAAACGAATTCGCGTCCACCCCGCGCAGCCCGAGCGTCTGATTGAAGTTAGAACCGGTGCCCGCCGCCCGGTTCACATGCCGCCGGATCGAATAGCCGTAGCGCACTTCGTTGAGCACGGTCGGCGTGAAATTGTGGATCCAGGATCCGAGGACGGAGTGGATCATGTTCTCCCGGATTCCGGCGCGGGTGTCGGCATTCCGGTCCGGATAGGCGCTCGCGATATCCTGCGGCGCGCCAATCACGCTGTAGCGGCCAAAGATGCGGTCGTTGTTGCCCAACGAATGGTCGACGCGCGTAGTAAGCGAATCCTGGGTCAGCTTGTCCGAAAGATTCACGGCGTAGTTGGCGCTCGGCGCGCGCGTAATGTCGGAGGCGAGATTGGCGCTCGGGTAGAGCGCGACTAATTGCCGGGCGATCGGATCGATGCGGCTGCCCGGAATCACGTTTCCGGGAAACGGTTGCCCGGTGGAGGGGTCCAGCACGGCGATGTCCCGGTGGTTGGAAAAGTCGCCGGACCGCTCCGGCCCATGCGGCATGATCAGGTTCGAAATCGTAACCCCATCCCGCCGGCGCGCGCCTTCGTAGTTCGCAAAGAAAAACGTGCGATCCTTCCGGATCGGGCCGCCTAGCGATGCCCCGAAAATGTTGTACCGCAACGGCGCCTTGCTCGGTGCGAAAAACGTTCTCGTATCAAGGACCTGATTGCGCAGAAACTCATAGGCCGCGCCATGAAACTGATTGGTTCCCGACCGCGTCGTCATCAGGATCAGACCGCCGCCCGCCCGGCCAAACTCGGCCGAAAAGTTACTCATCTCGGCTTTGAACTCCTGCAGCGACTCCGCCGGCGGATTCAATTGCAGTTGCGCCACGCCCGTCCAACTGCCACATCTGGTTCTGGCTCCGGCCGCCCGCCATTGAGAACATCGGCACCTGCTCTCCGCCCGTCTCGCTCGAAAAGGTCACCGCACCCAGCAGCCGTACCAATCCCGCCGTTCGCCGGCTTTCAAGCGGCATGTTGAGTACCGTGGTTCTCTCAATCAATTGCCCCACCGAAGAGGTCTCTGACTCGAGCAAGGCCGCTTGCGCCGAGACCTCGACGGTCTCAGAAACCGCGCCGAGCGTCAGCCGCAGGTCCACCGTACGCGTAATGCCGGTCTCGAGCGTGATGCCGCTTTGCAGAGCCTTCTTGAAGCCCGCCTTCTCCACGGATACTTCATAGGTGCCAGGAATCAAGGCAGGGAACTGGTAGTTGCCTGCTTCGCTTGTCGCCGACTCGGTTACGACCCCCGTCAGGACGTTCCGGGTTACCACCCGCGCCCCCGCCACCACGGCGCCCGAGTCATCAGTAACTAATCCTGTAAGCCGGGACTGTGTCTGGGCAAACGTTAACGAACCGAGAGTAACTAGGAAGAAGAGAAGGGCCCCTAAGTGCATGACCGACACGGATATCACACTTGCCGTCCGGAAACAATGCCCCGCGCTTTCAGCTAAGAGGCCCGTTCCGTAGTCGCGATCGCGTAAACCTCGCCGCCATCGTTCACCAGCACCGATGGAATCAAAGCCACCTGCATCGGTTGACCCTCTTTCCCGACGCGGGTCTGCCGCAGCGGCTCCAGCTTGCCGTCTT
The DNA here is from genome assembly GCA_001464575.1 of Acidobacteria bacterium Ga0077553. Taxonomy (GTDB): domain Bacteria; phylum Acidobacteriota; class Terriglobia; order Bryobacterales; family Bryobacteraceae. Next base: position 44,335 of record LNFE01000260.1, read on the forward strand.
CGGCCCGCAGGCGCAACTCCGCCATCGCCTGCCCCGCCTCAACCTCCACCAGTAGGCTCCGGTAGCTGCGCTCCAGCGCCTCGGCCTCGCTCCATCCGTACAGCCGCTCCGCCCCGGGGTTCCAGGCCATTATCCGCCCGCCCAAATCCTGCACAATGATCGCGTCCCGCGAATCCCGCACCACCACCGCCAACCGGCGCAGAGCCTGTGAATCCCGCACCACCGCCTCGGCCTTCTTCAGCGCCGAGATATCCGTGAAGGTGATCACCGCGCCTTCGATCACGTTTTCGAGCGTCCGGTAAGGGCGGATCCTGAGGAGATACCACTCGCCGGTTTTGGCCTGGACCTCTAGATCTTTCGGCGCCAGTGTCGACAGTACGTCACGAATATCCGCCGCCAAGCCATCATAGGTCTCCAAATTTGACCGTATTTGGTCAACTGGCCGCCCGGTATCTGTCTCGATCAGATTGATCAGCGCCGAAATCGTCGGGGTGAACCGCAGAATTCGCAAATCATGGTCTACGAAGATGGTCCCGATACCCGTTCCGCTCAACAGGTTGTTCATGTCATTATTCGAGCGCGAAAGGTCCTGCACCTTGGTCTGCAGTTCGCTATTCACCGTCGCCAACTCCTCGTTCACTGACTGCAACTCCTCCTTCGACGTCTCGAGCTCTTCGTTGGTCGACTGCATCTCCTCGTTAACCGACTGCATCTCCTCGTGCGCGCTTCGCAACTCCTCGTTGGAGGTCTCCAACTCCTCCACCGCCGTCTGCAGATACTCCTCTTTTGTCCGCAGCTCCTGCTTCAGCCGCAGAATGTACTCGTTCAGGTCCGGTAATGGCTCCGCCACGGCGTCCACCGCATCCACCGCGCCCTCCGTCGAGCGAGGTTCGGCCGCCGCAATCTCTTCAAGCAGCACAAGGAACAGCCCCGGTGGCGCCGGTATCTCCTCATCGGGTGGCACGGGAACCACTGTCAGATTCACCGTCGTCGTACCCCCGTCGCTCCGCACCCGCAGCCCCGGGTTCCGCGTCGGTACGCCCAGCGAAACGGCCCGGTGCAGGGCAATGGTCAGATCGCCCCGCAACCCCTCCCTCGCCATCCGGAAGATGTTCATTGTCGCTTCGCCCGGCGCCGGCTCCAGATACCGGCCGGTGCGCCCAAGCAGGTAGAGGATATCCCCCCGCTCATTCACCAAGGCGCCCACCGGAGCAAAGTGCCGCATCACCGCCTGTTCCGTCAACTGCTGCAACGAAAGCTTGGTGGGCGCCACACCGCCGGGCCAATTCCGCGAAAGCTCCACGCCGGGCTGCGGCCTCGAGATGCGGGCCATATCCACTCTCGGCGAACCCGGATTGCCCGCCTTCCGCTGATAGATTTTCGCGGTGCGGTCCAACGCCTCGAACAGACTCGCCGCGTCTCCCACGCTCTCCGATGACCCCAGCACCAGAATGCCGCCGGGCGCCAAGGCATAGTGGAAGAGCGGCATCAAACGCTGCTGCAGCTCTGCGCTCATGTAGATCAGCAGGTTACGGCAACTGATGAGATCGAGCTTGGAAAACGGCGGGTCCTTGATGAGGTCGTGCTCGGAGAAAACCACCAGATCGCGGATGGCTTTGTTGATTCGGTAGGTGCTATTATCCGGGCCCCCTGGCGCAAAGTAATGTGCCAAACGCTCTGGCGAAACATCAGCCACGATTGACGAAGGGTACACCCCCGCCCGGGCGTGGTCGATCGCTTCCCGGTCGATGTCGGTGGCAAACACCTGAATCCGGTAGCTCTCCCGGTGCTCCTCCAGATACTCGCGCAGCAGAATCGCCAGCGAGTAGGCCTCCTCCCCGGTCGAGCAGCCCGGAACCCAGGCGCGAACCACGCTTCCCGCTGGTTTCCCCTCAAAAAGCTTCGGAATCACCGTCTTCTGGATCTCCTCGAAGATTTCCGAGTCCCGGAAGAAGTTGGTCACGCCGATCAGCAAGTCGCGAAAGAGCGCATCCACTTCCCCGCGCGTCAGTTGCAGATACCGGATGTAGTCCGCCATCCGGTCAATCTGATGCACCGCCATGCGCCGCTCCACCCGGCGCATGATCGTATTGCGCTTATAGAGGGAAAAGTCATGGCCAGTCTGCGATTGCAGCATCTGGAAGATCTTTCCGAGGTCGTCCGCCTGCGTCACCGGCTGCGTCTGTGGCGTGACGCTAGGCGCGAATGCCCGGCCCGCGTAGGCCAGCAGTTGGGCCGGCATCTCTTCCGGTAGCAGCACGAAATCCACTGTGCCAATCGCAATCGCGCTCCGCGGCATGCCGTCGTACTCGGTTGATTCCGGCGTCTGCACCATCACCATTCCGCCCTCGCCCTTCACCGCCCGGGCCCCCAGCGCGCCATCGCTGCCCGTGCCCGAAAGCACTACGCAAATCGCGCGATCCCGTTGATCCTGCGCGAGCGAACGGAAGAAGAAATCGATCGGTAGCCGCACCCCGCGCGCGAGCGTCGGCTCTTGTAGATGAAGCTTGCCGTGGGCTAGAAACATGTCCCGGTTCGGTGGAATGATGTAGGCGCAGTTGGGCCGCACCTCTATTCCGTCCTCCACCTCAAACACTTCCATCCGCGTGTAGCGCCCCACCAGATCCGCCAGGATGCTCTTATGGTCGCGGGCCAGATGTTGCACCAGTACGAACGCCATTCCAGGATCGCTATCCGCGGGCATGGTCGAGAAAAAAGCTTCAAACGCGGCCAGCCCACCGGCCGACGCTCCAATTCCGACAATCGGGAACCTTGGCGCGCCAATCACCGGTGAGGTCGCTGTCTCGCCCGTCTCTTCCTGCATTATGGACTCTCCCCGCCTCCGCCATCGGATCGGCTGCCCTAATGATACGGTATCTTTCCGGCAAAATGCGGGAGAAGACACCCGTATACGGAATATGGCTAACCAATTGCTCTGAAAACAGCCAAGCATATTGATTTCTCGAAATCTTAGACTCGTGCTCGGCTTCTACCGCAGTGAAGAGCACGCCGAAGAAGCTCTTCGCCAGGCTCGGAAGAACCGCGTCCAGCGTTCGGCTGCGGTCCATCGCACCGCTGGCGGACAGCTCAGAATCACCTACGCTGGTCTCGGCCCGCTCCATCGCGCCGCCTTCGCCTTTTTCATCGCACTAGTCTCCGCGGTCCTGACGCTACCTTTCGTCACGGATCTCTGGATTCTGGCCCTCGCCGCCCTGGCCGGTTTCTCGCTCGCGTGGTTCGGAACCACGTGGTCCGGCCTAGGCATCCCCCGGCAGGTCCTCGTCCACTACGGCCGTTTTCTCTTCCCCGGCGAAAGCCTTGTTGCCGCCCAGCAAACCGAAGCACGTACCCCCGCGGTGATCGCCCTCTGGCGGCAAACCGCGCCTGTGGCGGTTTTTACCATCCGGCCCCGCATCCGCTGTACCTCCTCGCCGGCGCCCGCCCGGCCCCCGCAAGAGCCGGTCAACCTGGCCAATCTGGCCGGATTCGCCGCCGAGTTCGCCGCCTCGCACAGCCTGGATCCCAACCTCCGCGCAAAACCGCTCTTCCCGGTGGTCCGCGCCTGTGAACTCACGCTCGAATCCTGCCGCGCCGACCTCGCCGAAGCAGCCCGGCTCGACTACGGCATCACCCACGCCGCCGAGTGGCTTCTCGACAACGCCTACCTCCTCCGCTCTCATATCGCCGACATCCGTCAAAACCTGCCGGCGAATCATCACCGCATCCTTCCGCTGCTCCGAGACCAATCCGGCCCCGAACGCTACCGGATCTACCAGCTCGCCACCGAACTCATCCACCTCACCAACCATCGCCCCACCGCGGAAACCATCCGCCTGTTTCTCGATGGCTACCAGACCCGAACCCCTCTCCAGATCGTCGAGCTCTGGGTCTTCCCCCTGTTCCTGCGCCTCGTCCTCCTCGAAACCGTCCGGCGCCTTGCCGAACGGACGAGCTTGCGGCAACACCAGAAGGAACTCGCCGATTTCTGGTCCAACCGCCTGCTCAACGCCGCCCAACGCAGCCCGGAACAGTTCGACCATATCGTCACCCAACTCGATCGCGAGGGCAGCCAGCTCACCACCCACTTCCTGGCCCGCTTCAGCGAACAACTCCATAAGGAAGAGTCTCTCCTCCAGCCCATCCAGAAGTGGATCGAGACCAAAACCTCCCGGCCGCTTGCCGCCATCGTCCAGAGTGAACATGCCGAAGAGGCCAACGACCTCATGCTCATCGGGGACGCCATCGGCAGCCTGCGGCAGCTGTCTGAACTGCAATATCCCAAGATCGTCGAAGCCGTCAGCCGCATGGAAGCGATTCTGCGCCTGGACCCCGCGGGCATCCACCCCCGCAGTGACTTCTCCACGCGCGATCGCTGCCGCCGCACGGTTGAGACCATAGCTCGCCACTCCAGCACCTCCGAACTGGACGTGGCCCGTCAAGTGGTGGAGGTAGCCAACCAAGCCGCCTCCCACTCCTTGAGCGGATGCACTGCCTACCACTTACTGGATGACGGACTGCCCACCCTCGAACGCCGCCTCGGCGCGCGCGTCCCCTGGCGCGAACGGCAGTTGCGCTTCTTCTACCGCCATCCCACCCTGCTCTACCTCGGGGGCCTAGCGCTCCTAACCGCCACGATCGGGGGCGGCTTCCTCTTCACGGCCCACGCCGCCGGCGTCCAGCCCCTCCTCCTCACCCTCCTCGGCGTCCTGGCGATCATTCCAGCGAGCGAACTGGCGACGTTCCTGCTCCACACCGCCGTCGCCTGGGCCCTCCCCCCGCGCGTTCTGCCCAAAATGTCCTTCAAGGACGGCATCCCGGACGACTGCCGCACCCTCGTCGTCGTTCCGATGATGCTGCTCACCCCGGACTCGATCCGCAATGAACTCGAGAAGCTGGAAGTCCGCTACCTCTCGAATCCCTGCGCCAACCTCCACTTCGCCCTCCTCGCCGACTTCCCCGACTCCGAAGACCGGGAAATGCCCGAAGACGACAGCCTTCTCGGCCTGGTGATCAAAGGCATTGAGCAACTCAACGCCATCCATCCGGACGCACCCTTTATCCTCTTCCACCGCACCCGCCTCTGGTGCGAAAGTGAGAGCCGCTGGATCGGCTGGGAACGCAAACGCGGCAAGCTCGAAGAACTCAACGCCTTCCTCTGCGGCCAGTCCACCGGCATCCGCACCAGCGCCGGTCAAGCGCCCGTCGCCGTCCGCTACATCATTACCCTCGACGCCGATACCCAACTGCCCCACGGCCGTGCCGCCAAACTGATCGAAACCATTGCCCATCCGCTCAACCGGATCGAACTTACCCCGGACCGTCGCCGCCGCCGTGGCTTCGCCATCATCCAACCCCGCGTTAGTATCACCCTCCCCTCCGCCACCGCCACCCGCTTCTCCCGCCTCTTCAGCGACGCTCGCGGCAGCGACCCTTACTGCCAAGCCGTCTCCGATGTCTACCAGGACCTCTTCGGCGAAGCCATCTATCACGGCAAGGCCATCTACGACGTCGCCGCCTTCCATCAAATCCTCCATCGCCGTTTCCCCGAACAGCGTCTGCTCAGCCACGACCTCATCGAAGGCGCCCACGTCGGCATCGCCCTCGCCACCGACATCGAACTGTTCGAACAGTTCCCCTACGACTACGCCGGCTATAGCAGGCGCCAACATCGCTGGATTCGAGGCGACTGGCAAATCGCCTCCTGGCTCTGGCCTCGCGTTCCCACCGCCGATCCGTCAGAGAGCGCTCCCAACCCTCTTTCCCTGATCAATCGCTGGAAAATCCTCGACAACCTCCGCCGCAGCCTGCTTCCTCTCGCTGCCCTCTTCCTGCTCCTCTTCAGTTGGTGCTTCCACGCCGCCCCCTTGGCCGCCTCCGCTCTCGTGGCCCTCGTTCTGCTCGTTCCGCTCTTCGTCCAGTTGCTCAGTCAACTGCTGCAAAGGCTCCGCGGCGACCCCCGCGCCCTCGAACAAGCCAACAGCGATCTCAACCGCGCCCTCGTCATGGCCGCCTTCCTGCCTCATCAAGCCTACTTTTCCGCCGACGCCATCGTCCGTGCCTGCTATCGCCTCACTGTCAGCCACCGGAACCTCCTTGAATGGCAGACCGCCGAGCTCTCTCACCTTGCCGCCGCCGCGCATCTCGACCAGTTCCGCGCCCAATTCCTCGCGATTTCCGCCGCCACGGCAGCCCTCCTCTTCGCGCTCTCCCTCCGCCCCCAGTGGGGCGACTCCCCTTGGACGCCTTTTCTCCTTCTCTGGATTGCCGCCCCCGCCGTGCTTCACTGGATCGGCTCCCAGCCTCTATCCCTCAAGCAACTCGAACGGGTCGATGATACCGAGCAACGCTACCTCCGCCGCGTCGCCCGCGAAACCTGGCGCTTTTTTGACGATCTCGTAGGCCCAGATTCCAACTGGCTCCCCCCGGACAACTCGCAACGCGCCCTCCGCATCGAAGTTGCCGAACGCACCTCCCCCACCAACATCGGCATGTGGTTCATGTCGGCCATCTCCGCCCGGGACCTCGGCTATCTCACCCCGCCGCAGCTCGTCGATCGCTGCACGGCCACCTTCAATACCCTCGAAAAGCTCGAACAGTGCGAAGGCCACATCCTCAACTGGTACAACACGAAAACCCTCGAACCGCTGAACCCCCGTTACGTCTCTACCGTCGATAGCGGCAACCTGCTCGCGTGTCTCTGGGTCCTGTCGCAATCCGCGCACGAGCTCGATGCCGCGCCCCAACTCGACTCCTCCGCTCTCCGCGGCCTCGCCGATACCCTCACCATCATCACCACCCGCTTCCCGGCGGAAACCGATACCGGTGTCTTCCGCGACACCCTGCAAGGCCTCTTCCAGGAAACCGCCTCCGGCTTTGAAATCAGCGAGCGCATCCGCCTTGCCGCCGAACCCGCCCGCAAGCTCGCCGAGTCCCTGCGCTGGAGCGCCTCCGACGCCACCGAACGCGCCTACTGGTTCCGCGGCCTTGAAAGCCAGATCCGAACCTGGATCCAGTACCTCGACCGCTACCTCGGTTGGACCGACCTGCTCTTCGCCCCACCCGATGAATTTCTCTCGCCCCTTGGCCGCCCCGTCATCCAAGCCCGGCGTCGCCTCCGCCTCCGTCTGCCCACCTGGGGCCAGGTCGCCCGCGGCGAAGTCGACGGTTTGCAGGAGATCCTCCGTGGCCACCCTTCGGATTCCGCCCTCGCGCCAAAGCTCACCGCCTGGATTGAGGACCTCAGCGCCAAATACGAAACGGCCAAAACCGCAGCCGCCGAGTTCCTCGCCGCCGCGCACGGTCTCGCCGTGCGGAGCGACGACCTCGCCGCTGGCATGAACATGCGCTTCCTGTATGACGCCGACCGCAGCCTTCTCTCCATTGGCTACGAAGTCGGCGGCCCCGTCACCTTCGGCGCCCACTACGATCTCCTCGCCAGCGAAACCCGTCTCGCGAGCTTCGCCGCCATCGCCAAGGGCGACCTGCCCATGCGCCACTGGCTCGCCCTCGGCCGGCCTTACACCAGCTCCACCGGCCAGGTCCTCCTCTCCTGGAGCGGCACCATGTTCGAGTACCTCATGCCGATGCTGTTCACCCTCAGCTTCCGCAACTCGCTCCTCGATAACGCCTGCTGCGCCGCCGTCACCCGCCAAATTCAGTACGCCGCCGAACGCGACGTGCCCTGGGGCATCTCGGAATCCGCCCACAGCGCCATCGATACCCATCAGATCTATCAATACCGCGCCTTCGGCGTCCCCTCCCTCGGTCTCAAACGCGGCCTGGAAGAGGATCTCGTCGTCGCCCCCTACGCCACAGCCCTCGCCCTTCTCGTCGAACCCGCCAAGGCCATCGAAAACCTCCAGCGCCTCGAAAAGCTCGGTATGTATGGCGAAATGGG